>JAABVD010000026.1:1809-18049 GCA_014529615.1 Opitutia bacterium | reverse complement strand
CACGTAGGCACCCATGTCGAGTTTCCCTACCATCACGTGAAGAATGGCAAGAGCGCGGCGGATTATCCCCTGGATCGGCTGATAGGGGAGGCCGTTTTGCTGGATTTTTCGCACAAGAAGAAGGATGAGGAGATCACCCTGCGGGAGATTCTCCATAGCGGTGTGGAAGTGCGAAAAGGGGACATCGTGCTCATTCGCACCGACATGCACAAACTCTGGAAGACACCTCAGGGGCATGATCGTCCAGTGCTTTCCATTGAAGCCACGCGTTATCTGGTGGAAGAAGTTGGTATCCACTGTATCGGCACGGATGCCACAGGCCTTGAGGTCCGAGGTCGCGACGACCAGCCGGTACATGTTTTGCTCTTCCAAAACGATGTGGCCATGGTGGAATCGCTGACCAACCTTGATCAACTGAGGAAGAACCGGTTCGAAATTCTCATTCTGCCCCTGCCCGTCGAAGGACTGGATGCCTGTCCGGTTCGGGTGCTGGCCCTGGAAGGAGAGGAAAAAGCTCAATGAGGCAACTCCAACAATTTTATCGTGAGATGTTACTGTTGCGGTACTTCGATCAGCTTTGTCGAGCCCTCAAGATGAAGGACATCATCTATTCGGGCTATCATCCCTACGAAGGCCAGGAGGGCGTGGCGGTGGGGTTTTGTGGCGCTTTGAAGCCGGAAGACGTACTGCTTTCAACGCATCGGCCGCACTGCCATGCCGTGGCAAAAGGCTGTTCGCTCGAATCGGTCCTGACCGAGATGATGGGGCGGCGTACCGGCTGCAGCGGTGGTTTGGGCGGGGCGATGCAATTTCTTGCGCCCGAGAACCAATTCTACTGCGGTTCGGTGGTGGGAAGCAACCTGGGCCTTGCCACCGGTTTTGCCTTGGCCATGAAACAGAAGAAACTCGACCGGATCTGCATGTGCATTTTCGGGGACGGGGCCTCCAACCATGGAACCTTCCACGAGGGCTTGAACCTGGCTGCCATCTGGAAATTGCCGGTGGTTTTCGTGTGCGAGAACAACCAGTTTGCCGAGGCCATGCCGGTCCAGGAGTTCGTAGCCTGTGAACGCATCTCCATGCGTGCCCGGGGCTACGGGCTGGAGGAAATCACGGTGGACGCCAACGACGTGGAAGAGGCCCGCCGCGCCGCCAATGAAGCGATTGAGCGATGCCGCAGGGGTAAGGGCCCGGTTCTGATTGAAGCGGTGACTTACCGGATCCAGGGTCACTATGTGGGAGATCCGGAAGGGACCTACCGGGACCGGAAGGAAGTGGAAACGGCCCGGAATAAGGAACCGGTGAAGCGGGCCAGGGAAAAGCTATTGCAGGGCGGGGTAGAGGCCGCTGAGTTGGACTCTATCGAGCAGGAGATCGAAGAGGAGCTCGAGGCCCTGCAGGAATGGGCTCTCAAACAGGAATTCCCCACCCTGGAAGCGGCCATAGACCATGTGGGCATCCCGCTTGAAAACGCTCCGGAGGTAAGGGGTCCGCAGTCACTGACCCTCTGACTTCCCCATCGGAACCGTTTTACCTTCGATTCACCAAAACCCAATTAACACGCAAAAACAGGTGGCAAAAATCACATTTGGAGAAGCGATTCGCCAGGCTTACGAGGAAGAAATGGCACGCGACAGGGATGTCTTTTTGATCGGTGAGGACGTAGGGCGTTGGGGAAGCCTCTACCGCTCTTCAACGGGTCTGCTCGAAAAGTTTGGTCCGGATCAGATCAAGGATACTCCCATCTCCGAAGCTGCGATTGCCGGTTGCGGGGTAGGCGCTGCCGCCATGGGAATGCGGCCCATTGTGGAGATCATGTATATCGACTTCATAACCATTGCCATGGACCAGATCGTGAACCATGCCGCAAAGTGGCGCCAACTCTCCAACGGTAAGGTAAAATTGCCCATGGTTTTCAAAACCCAGGGTGGAGCGGGGCGCCGCAATTCCTCGCAACACTCCCAGTGTCTGGAGAACTGGTTTGTGTATGTGCCCGGATTGATCACCGTTATGCCCTCGTCGCCCTATGACGTTAAGGGGTTGCTCAAGTCCGCTGTTCGCGATGACAATCCGGTGGTGTTCATCGAGCATAAGGCGCTCTATTTCGAAAAAGGGGAGGTGCCGGAAGAGGAGTATCTGATTCCGCTTGGTCAAGCAGAAGTCAAACGGACCGGTGACGACGTCACCATCATTGCCACTTCCTGGATGGTTTCCTTTGCCCTCGAAGCGGCGGAGCGGCTTCAGGAGGAAGGTATTTCCTGTGAGGTTATCGATCCCCGCACCTTGTGGCCCCTCGACCGGAAAACGATCATTCGTTCAGTGAAAAAAA
Source organism: Opitutia bacterium (assembly GCA_014529615.1). Lineage (GTDB taxonomy): Bacteria > Verrucomicrobiota > Verrucomicrobiia > Opitutales > UBA2995 > JAABVD01. The sequence continues at coordinate 15,720 of JAABVD010000026.1, read as the reverse complement.
CCGGGCTCTGCATGGTGGTAACCGAAGCCTCGGCAGAAGGAGGTTGGAGCGGTGAAGCTTCGTCAGTGGTTCATGAACACTGTTTTGCAGACCTCAGGCGTCCGGTTAAACGTCACTGCGGCATGCGTACGGGCATTCCCTATGGGCCCATCCTCGAGCGGCGGTGTATCCCCAGCGTGGAGTCGATCGCAGGGGCGGCAGGCGCGCTGTTGCGTGAGGCGCGCGGAAAAGGATGATTTACCTTAATCCAATAAACCAAAAAAATCCATGTCTACAGAATTAACCATGCCCATGCTGGGCGAAGTAATGGAAGAGGGGCTCGTGACTACCTGGAAGGTGGAGGAGGGCCAAACGGTCAAAAGGGGACAGATTGTTCTGGAGATTGAAACCGATAAGGCTGTTTTCGAAATTGATTCCCCGGTTTCGGGTGTGGTAACTAAGATCCTGGTGCCTGAAGGCGAAACAGTTCCCATAAATACGCCCTTGGCGGTGATAGAGTGATGTCGTGCTCGACCCCAACCCTGAATTATCCGGAAGATGGTTAAAAAGAGAGTGGATGAAACCCTGATGCGAAGGACACTGGTCCAGGTCGCTCGTTTGTACTTTGAAGAGAACTTGTCTCAGCGGAAAATTGCCGACCGACTGGGAGTTTCACGCTCGTTGATTGCCCAATACCTTCAACGGGCAAGAGATCTGGGGATTATTCAAATACAAATTATCGATCAGGACAATGCCTGCGTAGACCTGGCTGCCGAATTGAAAAAGGAGACCGGTGTCCGGCAAGTGATGGTGGTTCCGAATCCTCATTTTTCGCAGGAACTGGCCAATCGTGCCGTGGCCTCCGTCGCGGCTGACTTCCTCACCGATCACCTTAGGGAAGGGGATCGGTTTGGCCTGGGCTGGGGCCGGACTACCAGCCTGATAGTGGACTTGTTGAAGCCTCCACACCAATTGGGGATCGATGTGCTCCCCCTCATGGGTGAGTCCGGCCATTGGGGTATGCACAGCCAGATGAACCAACTCGTGGTACGTGCTGCCGATCATCTACATGCCACACCACATTTCCTGTCGCTTCCCATGGTACTCAGCACGCCAAAACTGCGCAATTCCCTGATGCGGGAAGTCGGCATAAGCGACGTCATCGATCTTTGGGACCAGGTCAGCTTGGGTTGTATCGGGATCGGGGTGGTGCCCCCTGTTCCGGGAATGGTCGTTTATGTGGGGGAAGAGCATCTGCCCCGATTGACCGATGCCGGCGCGGTAGGCGACATGTGCGGGATTTACTTCGACCGCGAAGGCCGGATTATTGAAAATGGACTTGAGGATCGAATGATTTCGGCCAGCTATGACCAACTGAAAAAAATCAATTGTCTGGTAGGGGTAGCTTATGGGGACGACAAAGCTGTAGCCGTTCTGGGGGCTTTGCGGACCGGCTTGATATCTACGCTGATTATCGACCAGAACATGGCTGAAAAAATCCTGGCCCGACTTACGGCAACAAGTTCGCGGAAGGCCAGATAGGGTCGAGGCCGATGTCATGAGGGGATGTTTTGTCGGAGTGGATTTCGGTAAGACGAATGTGCGGTTTGCGCTCTCCGAAGGACAACCGGAACTCAAGTATTTCCTCAAGCGACCCTATCCGCGCAGTTCATCCGATCAGATGCTCCGGCAAATTTATGAGGGTACTGACAGGACTCTGGCAGAAACGGGATACAACCGCCGGGACATTCTTGGAATCGGGATTGACGTGCCCGCGGTGGTGAACCGCCGGACCGGTGTCATTTATTGGGGTCCCGATTGGGATTTCATGGCGGGTTCATCGTTGACCCGGCCGATTTCGGAACGTTACGGAGTCCCGGTGGTGGCCGAGGTCGATACCGTTACCGCCACTTGGGGTGAGCAATGGGCCGGGGTGGGGAAGACTTGCCGACGATTTGCCCTATTGACCTGGGGTACGGGCCTGGGCGCGGGCCTGGTCATCGACGGGAAGGTGCAAGAATACCCAAACCATCTTTTTCCCGAATTCGGCCATTCACGGGTCAGCGATGACGATTGGCCCTGTATGTGCGGCGCCAACGGATGTGTGAATGCCATGGTCTCCGGTGGAGGCATTGCCAAGCACGGTCGCTTGGCCGTGGAGAACGGCAGGCAAACCCTCCTCCGTGAGCTGTGCGGACGGGATCCTGGGAAGGTGACTTCCCCGATGGTCTTCAAAGCGGCCGAACGGAAGGACGCGGTGGGGATCGAAATCCTGAATCGGGTCGCGGTTTTGCTCGGGCGACTTTGCGCCAATGTGGTTTTGACGGTACAACCGGAGAAAATCGTGATCGTGGGGGGTTTGGCTGAACGGTGCGATTGGGTATTGGAAACGATTAACCAGACCATGCGTGACAACTGCTGGCTGCTTTTCAAAGGGCTTACCCAATGTGAAGTGATCGCCTCCGGTCTCGGTGACACGGTGGGCGTCCTGGGAGCTATTTGCAAGGTTCGAAGAACGGTTGAAAAACGGAAAGAAAGGGAAGTGATCTGATGAGTGAGAAATGGGGGCTGAAGCTGGCGGCGGTGGGGTTGGCTATGGGGTTTTTTGCCGGTTGCGGCAGCAATAGCCAATCTGATGAGGAGGGCACAAAGTCTATTACCCTGGGTTTGTCCTACGATTCATTGGAATCGGCTTGGCTGGTGGTGAATCATGCAGCCGTAATAGAAGAAGCCAAAAAAAGGGGAGCGGAAATAATTTCGGTGATGGCGGAAGGGGATGCGGCCAAACAGAACGTCCAAATCGAGAACCTGATCGCGCGGCGAGTCGATGCCATACTTTGCTTCCCCAAGGATAGCTCGGCCATTGTTAAATCCATCAAGCAGTGTAGAGCGGCGGGTGTCCCGATTGTAATGATCAATCGATCCGTATCCGGCCCCATCCTTCCGGATGTTCAGATTGTGGCCAACAACAAGGCCATGGCCAGGGAGGTTCTGAACGCCTTTGCCGATATTGCGCGGCGTGAAGGTAAAACCTATCAGGTAGTGTTGTTGGTGGGCAACCTGAGTGATGAAAACGCGGTACTCCGTAAAGCGGGACATCACGAAGCGCTAGCCCAAAATCCCGATGTGTTCAACCTCTTGGCCGAAGTCCCGACTGAATGGAATCTGGACACGGCTTTGAAAGGGCTTCAAAATGCATTGCAGGCCAATCCCGAAGCCAATCTCATCGTTACTCCTTCAGATTATTTGTGGCCTCCCATCCGGTCCGTTCTGGAGCAGCAGGGCCGTTGGGCGAAAATCGGAGAGCCCGACCATTTTCCCGTGGTCAGTTTTGACGGAGATGAATTGGGAATGCAGTACTTGAAAGATGGTTATAACTGGGCGGATGCCGCGCAAGATGCGTTTCTCGAGGCCCGCCTTGCGGTGGAATGGGCCCATAAACTTATCCAAGACGAGGCCCCTCCCGAGAACATCATATTTGATGAAGGGCAAATCGTAACCACTGAAAACTTCAGTGAGGTTGCGCCCGCAGTCTGGAGTTACCCGCTATTAAGATAGCTCGGTAATCGAATAACCTCTCGTGCAACCGCACGAGCAACCATCCGGATAATCGGAATGAGAAATACGACTACCAACCTGAAGGATAGTATCTCGGGCCTATTTCGGGAAATGCCCATATTGCCGTTGCTCATTGTGTCCTTTGTCTTGGCCATCTTCTTTGTGCCTCATTTTTTTACGGTTTATAACCTGAAGAATTACCTGCTGCAATCGGCGGATTTGTTAATCATATCCTGTGGGTTGACCTTTGTGGTGCTCAATGGCGGGATTGATTTTTCGGTCACATCCGTTCTGGCCCTGGGGAGTGTTGTTGGCGCTTATATCATGGCTTTGTCCCCCCTGGCGGGGGAGCCGGCCCTGTCCATTCCCGTGGCAATTCTAGCCATGATGGGCATCGGCGTCGTGGTGGGTCTGGTAAACGGCTTCTCGGTCGTAAAACTGAAAATGCCCTCCTTTGTGGCTACTTTGGCCACGCAACTCATCGTTCTGGGGGTTGCGGTTCAATTTGCCAGCATGGTCAGTGAAACCTCATCCATCTCGGGTTTGCCGGAGGCTTTTTTTATGCTCGGAGGGGAAGGAAAGTATTTTTTCGTGCCGGTTCTGATCGCATTCTCCATCTGGCTCTTTTCGAATTGGTTGTTGAATCGCACGATTTTCGGAAAGCGCGTATTTGCCATCGGGGTTAATCCAATAGCTTCCTTTATCTCGGGTGTCCCGGTGAAGAAAACCATCTTGTGGCTGATGGTTATTTGCGGACTGCTTGCCGGGATCGCAAGCATCATTGCAACGGCGCGCAATCAGGTGGGCATGGCGTCTCTCGGCGATAAAATGTTTCTCACCACCATAGCCAGTGTCATCGTAGGTGGAACCAGTACCGCGGGAGGTTTTGGCGGGGTAAATAAAACGCTCCTCGGGGTATTGTTTATTACCCTCCTGAACAATACCATGAATCTTCTCGGGGTAGGCTGGTACACCATCATGATCGTATTGGGGGCCCTGGTCGTGGTGTCGGCCATGACAAACTACGTTTTCAATCGCGGTAATAGAATGGAGTGAGGCAGGAGGGATGGTGATGTCGAACGTCATACTAAAAATAGAAAATGTCAGAAAGAGTTTCACGGGTGTTCAGGTACTGCATGGCCTCAATTTTGATTTGAGGAAGGGAGAGGTCCCGGGACTGGTTGGAGAATACGGAGCCGGCAAGACCACCTTGATCAAAATTATTGGCGGGGTTCTTCCCATGGATTCCGGGAGCATGGAACTGGCGGGGGAATCCTATTCCCCTCGGAGTCCCTCAAGCGCCACTGCAAAGGGTATCGCGTTTATCCACCAGGAGTTGAACCTGTTTACCAACCTGACCGTGGCGGAGAATCTGTTCATTGACGGATTTCCCAAAAATCGTTTCGGGGCGATCGACCGGAAAAAGATCCGACGAATAACGCAACAGTGCATAGACCGGTTTTCCTTGCCGGTGAATCCCGGCTCAAAAGTTGAAGACCTCTCGGCGGGCATTCGCCAGATGGTGGAAATTGCGAAGGGCCTGATGAAAAATGCCCGAATCATGATTTTCGATGAGCCGACGACTTCGCTTTCCAAGAGAGAGAAAGAGGATCTGTTCAAAACCATTGATGAGCTGAAAGCCAGGGGGATTTCCATCATCTATATTTCGCATATTCTGGAAGATGTCCGCCGGTTGTGTGATCGCATTACGGTTCTACGGGATGGTCGGATTATCGAGACCAAAGATGCCTCTGGTTTTTCCGAGAAGGAACTCATAAAATGCATGGTGGGTCGTGAGATGACCCAGGTATTTCCGTCCATCCGGAAGAACATCGAAGACGCCGTTCTCTTAGAGGTTAAAAACCTGAAATGGGCAGATAAAGTCAAGGGTGTTTCTCTCCAGCTCAGAGCCGGGGAGATCGTGGGCATGTACGGGTTGATGGGGGCAGGAAGAACAGATCTGGCCAAACTCATATTTGGTGTTGAGCAAATGGATGAGGGTGTGGTTTCTATTCATTCCCGGGAGCATTCTCCCTTAAATCCCCAAGCGTGTATCCTACAGAATGTAGCGTTTATCACCGAGGATCGGCGACATGAGGGCTTGTTGATGACCAAACCCGTCGACGAGAATCTGAGTCTGGTCAAGATGCCAAGTCTGTTAAATCGATTCGGGGTGGTCGACCCTAAGGAAATGGAAAAACATAATCTAAAGGCCATCAAAGACCTTCAGATAATAGTATCCGATTATAAACGTCAGTTGGCCAATACCCTTTCGGGCGGCAACCAGCAAAAGGTCGTTTTTGGCAAATGGGTGATGAATGACCCGAAGATATTTATCCTGGATGAGCCGACCCGGGGTGTTGATGTCGGAGCGAAGTTCGAGATCTATTCCATTATTGTCGACTTGGCAAAAAGGGGCTCCGCCGTGCTGTTTATTTCGTCTGAAATCGAGGAACTCATAGGGACCTGCGATCGCATTCTGGTAATGAAGGATGGATGCATCACCGGTAACATTGCAAAACCAGATTATGATCAGGAGAAAATTTTGCAACTGGCCTTGGTGGAAAGTGGGTAGGATCATGGAATCTGAAAACAGGCAACGCAGTGTCCAATATCTGTCCTTTTTGACTCGGTACGGAATTTATGTGGTGTTTGTGCTGTTGGTGGTCGCTTTTTCCATGGCCAATGACCGGTTCTTTACGGTTGAGAATCTATTATTGATCTTGCAACAGGCATCTCCTTTGGGGATCACCGTAGTCGGAATGGTATTTGTGCTGATGGTCGTGGGTATCGATATATCAGTGGGGCGCAGCATGTTCTTCATTTCCACTGTGGTCGGCTACCTGGTAACCACCTCCCAAATAATTCCTGAAGCCTGTTTTGCCGATGCCAGGGGTCCTTGTTTGGTTCTCGGGCTGGTGCTGACTCTGGGTTGTGCGGTGGGATTTGTTAACGGAATATTGGTGACGCGGTTTTGCATACTGCCCTTTATCGTGACGCTTGCCACCGGAAGCATTCTGAGGGGTTTGGGTTTAAAGATATCCGGCTCAGCTTCCATCAATGTTTCCATGCTTGGAGGACTGTCCAATGGCCGCATAGGCCCTATTCCCAGTGTGCTGATCTTTTTTGTTCTGACCTTGTTCGTATTCCATTTAGTATTGCACCACACTGCCTATGGCCGCCACCTCATGGCCATTGGAAATTCCGCCAGAAACGCGGAACGCGCGGGCATCAAAGTAAACCGCAACATCATCATCGCCTACATGATTTGCGGCGCTTTGGGCGCTTTGGGCGGAATACTGTCGGCTGGCCAGATAGGAAGTGTGGCTGCCGGGTTCGGTGAAGGAAATGAATTCCTGGTCATCTCTGCCGCGGTTCTGGGTGGGGCAAGTCTGTTCGGAGGCAAAGGCAATATATTCCCGGGTGCAGTGATTGGAATTATTCTCATAACCACCATAATGAATGGATTGGCCATGATGAACGCATCGCCCTTCATCTATACCATTGTAAGAGGCGTCATCATCTTTTTCGCTATAGCGCTGGACTCGATAAAGCATAAAGGGGAGCTGCGTTAGGGATTTGGGTTCAATAGGAATTACCGAGCCCGGATGTCTAACGGGAGCCTACCCCGGAAACCGGGATTTGAAACTTCATTTCGAGTAGGAGTGGCTTTACGCCGCGATCCCCCGAAACGTCCCCGAAGCAATCGCGGCGAAAAGCCTCTCCTACAACTTGAAACTATTACTCCGGAGCCTATGCCAGGATCCGCTTACTTGGGGCCATTCAGGTTTGACCCCTACTGAGCTTGGATGGTTCGGAATGTGTCGACAAGATGGAGCAGGTAATCTCAAATCCCTTCCCGTTTTGCAGCAAAGGCATTGGCGAAATTAAACGACCTCACTCATGAAACGAACCTTATTGCTCCACCTGTCCGCCTTAATTTTTCCGTTTGGTCTTTTGGCCGACACGGGACCTTACTTCGGGAATGCGCTCAAAATTGGCGAAGTGACCCAGGATTCCGCCATCATATGGACCCGTCTTACCCAAACCCGGTTCTTCAACACCCAGGGCAGGAGTTGGATCGAGTACCCCGTGGACTCCGGCCAAAGAAAGTCCGATGGCAGTCCGAAATTGGAATACCACAGCAGAATGCCGGATGGAGCCACCCTGGCCGACATGGAATTCAGCTTGATGGGGGCGCCGGGTCAGGTGCGCCTGACCTATTGGCCCAGGCAAGATCGGAAGCAGGCTGTATCCCAAGACTGGATGCCGGTTGGAAATGACCGGGATCATGCGGTCCGGATCGCTTTGGAAAATCTCCAACCGGGCACCCGCTACGCTCTGGTCATGGAAGCACGATCGCCCGAAGGCGCAATATCCGACTCGGTGGAAGGTCAATTCAGCACTGCCTGGCCGGAGGATGCGGAGGAAGCAGTCAATTTCACCGTGGTGACATGCCACGACTTCATTCGTCGGGATGATTTGATCAACGGTCACCTGATTTATCCATCCATGGCCCGGATCGTAAAACCCCATTTTCTCGTTCACGCCGGCGATATTGAATACTACGACAAACCCAACCCATGGGCTCGCAACGCGGAAGTTGCCCGCTACAAGTGGAATCGCATTTTTGCATTGCCCTATCAGGTCGATTTTTACCGGCAATTCCCCGCTTATTTTATTAAGGACGATCACGAAACTCTGAGGAACGATTGCTGGCCGGGACAGACCTATGGCGACCTCACTTGGGAAATGGGGTTGGCCCTGTACCGGGAGCAAGTACCCATGGGGGAGAAGACCTATCGCACCGTCCGTTGGGGTAAAGACCTGCAGATCTGGATGGTGGAAGGCAGAGATTTCAGGAGTCCCAACAACATGGCCGATGGACCGGGAAAAACGATCTGGGGGGAAAAACAGAAGAAATGGTTGTTTGAGAGTTTCTCCCATTCGGATGCCACCTTCCGTATCCTGATAAGTCCCACTCCCATAGTGGGTCCCGACCGGGAAAGCAAAAACGATAATCATGCCAATAAAGGTTTCACCTGGGAGGGAGACCAGGTGCGCAATTTCCTGAGCGCCCAGAAGAATGCTTTCGTCATCTGTGGGGACCGGCATTGGCAATACGCCACCAAGGATCCGCGAACCGGCGTCCTCGAATATTCGGTCGGGGCGGGCTCCGATGTGCATGCCGGTGGGTTCCAATACTCCAACCGCACCGAGGCCCACAAGTTTCTTCGCATCGCCGGTGGTTTCCTGGGAGTTCGCGTCTACCGGAACGAAGGCATACCAACCATCAATTTTACCCACTATAATGTCGATGGAGGCCCAGAGAACACGGAAACCTTTACCGTAAAGTAAACGGCCTGAACGTCTGTCCTACAGCGACCTAACGAAGCGCCATTCTGGTTTGACCCCATCCTTCGCCGATTTAAAATTTACCAGCATGTCCAGTCCCGAATTTTCTTATCGTGAACCTTTCCCCTTGGGGGAGGATAAGACCGAGTACGCCCTCCTGTCCCCCGACTACGTCGAAACAACTGAATTCGAGGGCAAACCCATCCTGAAAATTCAGCCGGAAGCCCTCACCATGCTGGCCCAGGCCGGAATGCGCGACATCGCCTTTTTCCTGCGGGCCGAACACCTGGGTATGGTGGCGGCGATTTTAGACGATGCGGAAGCCTCGGGCAACGACCGCAATGTCGCCATGACCCTGTTAAAAAACGCGGAGGTATCCTCCCACGGCATCCTTCCGTTCTGCCAGGATACCGGCACCGCCATAATCGTAGCCCACAAGGGCCAGCAGGTTTGGACCGGGGCAAACGATGCCGAGTACTTGTCCAAAGGGATCTACAATACCTATATCAAGGAAAACTTGCGCTATTCCCAGAACGTTCCTCTCGACATGTACCAGGAGATAAATTCCGGTACCAACCTTCCCGCCCAGATCGATATTTATTCCACCGAGGGGATGGAATACGAATTCCTCTTCATCGCCAAGGGGGGAGGCTCGGCCAACAAAACCTTTTTTTACCAAAAAACCCGCGCCACTCTCCGACCCGTAGCCTTGGAAAAATTTTTATTGGAACAGATGAGTACCTTGGGTACGGCGGCTTGCCCTCCTTATCACGTGGCCTTTGTGGTCGGCGGCACCAGCGCCGAGGCCAATCTGAAACACGTGAAAATTGCCACCACCAGGTATTACGACGCCCTTCCCACCAAAGGCAATGAACACGGCCAGGCCTTCCGCGATGTGGCCATGGAAAACAAGCTGCTGGAAGCGTCGCGAAAACTGGGCTACGGCGCACAATTCGGCGGCAAATATTTTGCCCTGGACCTCCGGGTCATTCGCCTGCCCCGCCACGGCGCCTCTTGTCCTATCGGCATGGGGGTATCCTGTTCAGCCGACCGCCAAATGAAAGCCAAGATCAATGCGGACGGCATTTGGATGGAAAAATTGGAAACCAATCCGGGCCGGTTCATCCCCGACCACCTACGCGAGGCGGATTACCAGGGCGTGGTCCAGGTCGACCTCAACTGTCCCATGAAAGAAATCCTGGCCCAGTTGAGCTCCCTCAAGGTAGAGACCCAGCTCAGCCTGACCGGCACCATTATCGTAGCGCGCGATATCGCCCACGCCAAATTAATGGAGAGGCTCGAAAAGGAAGGAGATCTTCCGGACTATTTTAAAAACCATCCCGTATACTACGCCGGCCCGGCCAAAACCCCTGAGGGAATGCCATCCGGTTCATTCGGCCCAACCACGGCCGGCCGCATGGACAGTTACGTCGAGCCCTTCCAGGCGATGGGTGGGTCCATGGTCATGCTGGCCAAAGGCAATCGCAGTCGACAAGTTGCGGATGCCTGCCAAAAACACGGCGGTTTTTATCTCGGTTCAATCGGGGGGCCGGCCGCTATCCTGGCCCAGGACAACATCAGGAAAGTCGAACTCATCGAATATGAGGAACTTGGAATGGAGGCCATATACAGGATTGAAGTGGAAAATTTCCCGGCCTTCATCCTGATAGATGACAAGGGCAACGATTTCTTTCGGGGAATTCGAAAGAATTGCGAAGCCTGTGTGGCGGCCGTGGGCGCCACCTGACGGGTAGTTCTTCCTGACCTTTCGACGCCATTCCAGCAAGTTCGGGCACTTCAGACCATCCCCTGACAACATCCCATTATGGAATATGGAAATCTCGGCCGCAGCGGCCTTAAAGTTTCTGAAATCTGCCTGGGCACCATGACCTTCGGGCTCTATACCGACGAGGCGGAAGCAGATCGCATGGTCGGTCTTTCCATGGATGCCGGTATCAATTTCATCGATACGGCCAACGCATACGTCGGCGGTAAATCGGAAACCATACTTGGTCAGGTGCTGAAAAAGCGCCGTGATGACCTGGTGCTCGCCACCAAATTTTTTAATCCCATGGGTCCCGGACCCAATGATTCCGGTTGGTCGAGGTCCCATCTCATGCAGGCGGTCGAAGGTAGTCTCAAGCGGCTTAAAACCGACTACATCGACATCTATTATCTCCACCACGTCGATATCCAGACGCCCATTGAAGAACCCTTGCGGGCGCTCAACGATTTGGTCCGACAAGGGAAGATTCGCTATCTCGCCTGCAGTAATTTCGAAGCTTGGCGGCTGATGGACGCCTTGTGGATAAGCGACCATCACGACTGGGCCCGAATCGAAGCTTACCAGCCCCAGTACAGTTTGGTCGTCCGGGACATTGAGGACGAACTGGTTCCGCTTTGCCAATACAAAGGGGTGGGTATAGTAGTTTGGGCGCCGATTGCCGGAGGGTTTTTAACCGGCAAGTACCTGCCGGGCGCCAAAACGTCTATCGCCGGCACCCGTTCGGCCGATGAATGGTGTTTCCCACAAGCCTATTTCTCCCGCAATGCGGAGGAGGTATTGAAAACACTCCTGCAAGTTTCGGAGCATCTCGGTCGCAGTCCCGCCCAGGTTGCCATCCGGTGGGTCGTCGAACAACCGGGCATTACATCAGCCATTGTGGGAGCGCGCGATTGCGGGCAACTCCGCGACAATTTACGGGCCGGCTCCTGGAAGTTGGATGAAGCCTCGAAAAAAACCCTGACCGCGGTGTCGGAGCCTCGGATGCGGTATCCGAAATCCATGGAATGGCCCATGGTCAACCGCAGGAAGGACGGGGTGGACATGCCTTCGCTTCCGCCCCTCAAAAACAAGAAAAAACCAAACCCCTGAATCTCCCTGTTTCCGCGCCCTTGGCGCCTTCGTCAGAGTCACTCCATCTCCCCTCCATGTCACGCCGTTGTCCATTGGCGAAGGCGGATCCTCCAGCTCTCCCTTTCTCCTTTTCTCCATCACTCCACCTTTCCATCACCCCATCTCCCCCTTTCTCCACCACTCCATCTCTATTCCATGGCGCTTCAGATATCGATCGGCATCTTCCTTTCCCAAAAAGCGGCGGATTATTCGAGGATCGGTCTCCTTCAGGTCGACCACAACCAGACCGTCCAAGACATCCGAAAACTCCCTGTCCACGTTAAAGCTGAGCAGTTGGGCATTCAGCTTCAGGTAGTGGCGCAGGAGGATGGGGATCCCTTTACCATCGTGCTCGATCTCTGCAATGAGGGCGGATACATCGTCGATACTGAGCCATGTTTTTCGTAAATCCTTCCTCCCAACCCCATTGATGCGTTTGCCGCGGTAGGGATTGCGGGGTTTGACCAACCTGGCCAGATCCCGAAACCGGTTGCGTTCCTTGAGAAACTGGACAATCAGGTTTTTGGATACGGTGTGATAGTCCCGGCTTATACTGACCGGACCAAATAACACGTGGTAGTGAGGATGCCGGACCAAAAACCCACCTATTCCTTTCCAGAGCAAGGTGAGGCAACCGTACTTGCGTTGATACTCAGGGCGGATAAAGGAACGGCCCAACTCCAGTGCGGGGCCGAGTTGTTCCAAAAATCCCGGCTTGAACTTGAAGAGGGTATTGGTATAGAGTCCTTTTACTCCGGTTGACTGAAGCAGTAGGTCCATTTGTCCTAAACGATAGGCGCCCACCAATTGCTGATCCTGGCGATTCCAGAGAAACAAGTGCAAGTAGGTCTGGTCGAACTCATCCAGGTCGCACGTCTTCCCCGTGCCTTCATTGACCGATCGAAAGGCGGTTTCCCGCAACCGGCCAATCTCCAGCATCATGCGGGGAATCTGCTTGGCCCTGGCATAGAAGACGTCAAATCTCTTTTCCGATAACAATAACTGTTCCGGGGGAAGAGAGGCCAAATCCGCCAGCAAGACGGGCTTCGGAACCGGGGGTATGATTTCCTGGGGAGGTGAAAAATTTTTCCGAGGGAACTTCAGGAAAATGCTCTTCTTTTCCGAAGGTTTGCGATTCTTGAGAAAATAGGTGTTTACCCGCAAGTAGTGGGTCATTTTCAAGTCGGAACCCAACTTGAGCAGCTTTCGATGTGAAATCGGATGACCGATTTGAACGGGAACGGTAGTTCCTCTTCTCCGGAATAGCTCGTGAGCCAGCAGTGCAGTCCGCAGCCGCGGGTGAACCATCCCCATGACTTGAAAGAAAGAGGTGTTACGGCCCTCGAAGAACACCGGCAGAACATCGGCTCGAGAATGTTTCACCAGTGAGGCGGTATGGGGTGTCCATGCGGGATCCGTCACCCTGCGCTGGTCCAGCCGCAGAGAGGAGACCTCTCCGGCTGGAAACGTGATCAGGGCGCCGCCCGATTGCAGGAGTTTTATGGCTTCCCTGAGGGCTCCGATATTGGCCCGGGAAGCGCTTTTCCCTCCAAAAGGATTCATGGATATGAGGTGGGGCCTGATTTCCGGAATAATATGCAACAAATGGTTGCCCAGGACCTTCACATCCTTGCGCACAGAATTGAGAAGGGACCCGAGGATAATTCCTTCCAGGCCACCGAATGGATGGTTGGCCACCACCAGCAGGGGTCCTTCCCGTGGAATTCTTGCCAAATCCGCCTCCGATACCGCGTATTGCACCCTCAGTTCATCCAGCGTGGCATCGAAGAAATGCTTCTGGCGGACCCTTCGACGAACCCCCCGATAGACCTCATTCAATGTATCCAGGCTGAAAGCCCGCTCAATGGGCGATTTTACAAAGGAAAACAGGGGTTGCGGAACAGCCTTGGGCGCCTGGAGATCCACCAATTTCACATCTTCCTCAACAAATGGGTCCGGCTCAAAAACCTTCATGGAATCAGCAGGGGCAGGTGAAATACTTGATTGTGAGTAACAACTCAGGTCTCAATAACCGGGATCATCGGAAAGTATGAATCAGAAGGGATTAACCACAGAGGTCACAGAGATCACAGAGGAGGGGAAGAAATGCGCCCAAGGGCGCG
>JAABVD010000026.1:0-1762 GCA_014529615.1 Opitutia bacterium | reverse complement strand
GTTCTGAGCTATTGGTTAAAAATTGTAGGAGGGGGTTTATCCCCCGATTGCGGTGAGGCCATTTGGAGGATCGGGGGATAAACCCCCTCCAACAGTTTCGTAATATGTTACAAAAGCCATTCAGACGATTGTTCAAGATACCTGAGTAGTTACGATTGCGAAATGTAACTGCCAAATGACAGAAAGGACAGGGTAGCATAACAAGATTCCAAATTGAAGGATTGAATGTTGTTTTGAGCCATCCGACACTGGATTTATGGAATTGCTCACCTCCGTCATCTGTGACTCCGCCTCGGACTATAACGGAAAACTATGTGTTTTGGGCGCCTTCGATACCATCTGGAGCCACAAATATCCCAGTCAACATGTCCAATGCACTCTGGCATTCCGTTTCCTCTTCGACAACTCGGATATCGGAAGGCATGAATTCGAGGTCGATTTCCTCAATGCCGATGGACAACCTCTGTTACCCAAGGGACCCATCAAGTTCGGGCTTACCATGGGGGACATTCCCAACCAACAGTATTTTCTCTCCCGCAATCTCGTCGTTAATCTCCAGAATTTGCCTCTCCCGAGTCCGGGGCAATATGCCTTCGATATCCGTTGCAATAATGAAGTGCTCTCGCGCATCCCCCTGCAGGCGGTCCAAGGCAAATCCCCGCCCCCCAGTCGTCCACCGGAACAGAAGGCATGAGACCCGTGACTATCGAATTATCAATACCGCGGCGCCGCGAACCCGCGCTCTTTTCAAGTCTGTGATAGCACGGTTGGCTGCTTCTAACGGATAGATCACAACTCTGGATTTTACGGGTATTTCCGCCGCCATGGGCAGGAATGCGGCGATATCATAACTGGTGATGTTAGCCACCGATTTGATTTCCCGCTCCATCCAAAGGTGACGATGATAGCTCAATTGGAGCAATTCAGCCTTGTCCGCATCCTCCTTGCGAATGGCGTTCACCACCAGGCGGCCGCCCGGAAGCAGGTTGGCCAAGCCTTTCAATACGGGCCGCCAGGCTGGGGTGGTATCGATAATGGCCTTTAGAGCCATGGGAGGTCGTTCTCCCACGTCTCCCGTCCAGTGGGCGCCCAAATCTCCGGCAAAGGCCCGTATTTCGGGTTTCCGGGCGAAGACGCAAATTTTCGAATTCGGATAGCAGTATAGAGCCAACTGAATGACGATGTGAGCCGATCCGCCAAATCCCATCAAGCCCAGGCTATCTCCATCGGATAAATTGCACAGGCGCAGGGCCCGGTAGCCAATGGCCCCGGCGCAGAGTAGGGGAGCAGCTTCCGCATCCCCGAATACTTCCGGAAGGGGATAGGCGTAATGCTCTCCCACCTTCATATACTCGGCATACCCGCCGTTGGCATGGCAACCGGTGGCGCAAAAGCGTTCGCTCAAATTTTCATCCTTTTCTCCCGTCGAGCTATGGATCCAACCGACGCCTACCCGATCTCCCAATTTGTGACGGGTAACACGCTTTCCTTTTTCTACCACTCGACCCACCACCTGGTGTCCCGGAACGATGGGGAGGATCGGCGGCATCACCCGCCCTTCGATTTCGTCCAGCTCGGTATGACAAACTCCGCAGGCAGATACCTGAATGAGAATTTCCCTCGCTCGGGGAATGGGCCTCGGCAGATCTGCCAGGTGCAACGGCTCTTCGGTATCATCCAAGGAGACGATCTTGGGCAGGATCATCGCTCTCATGTCTTTCCAACCCTCACCGCATGACGCGCCCGGGTCAACGATTTGGCT
>JAABVD010000292.1 GCA_014529615.1 Opitutia bacterium | reverse complement strand
GTTGGATTCCCCTGCCCGTGCTTCGCACAGTTGCAGGCCGACTTTGCAGGTGTCGACCCGGCTTCGCCCAAGGGCTACGGCCGGACAGGCCCAGCATCACCCGCAAATCTGCACAAAACCCGTGCCAGCACTCGATCTCCATTCGCTTGCGACGAATTTTGTGAGAAATGCGGGTTAAGGGTGAGAGATCACGATCAGGATCAAGATCAAGATCAGGATTAGGGGGATCAGGTGGGGGAAGGGGAAGAAGGATCTCTGGCGTAGAGTTGGATGACCCACCTTGCGAAGCGTTTTGTAATCGTGACGAGGTCCTCCAGAATGAGGTAGAGGGAGGGGACCAGGAGCAGGGTGATAAAGGTGGCGATCAATACTCCGAATGAGAGGGAGGTGGCCATGGGAATGAGGAATTTGGCTTGGAGACTTCTCTCCAACAGGATGGGCGGACCAATCCTCCCCGTATTACGGCGTCCCTGAGCGGGACTCCCTCCAAGCGCAGTTTGTTGATGTAATGCACCAGGACGAGGGAGTCGTTTACCACCACGCCGGAGAGGGCGATAATGCCCAGGAATGACAGGGTGCTCAGATCCTGGAAGGTGCCCAGATCCTGGAAATTGACCATGTGGCCTAGAATCGCTCCGGCGATTCCGAAGGGGATTACTGAAATCACTACCAGGGGCTGGATGTAGCTCTTGAAGGGAATGGCAAGCAAGGCGTAGATGGCTATGATGACGAAGAGCAACCCGGAATACAGGACGGGCTGGAGTTCCTCCCAGTCCTTGGCTTCCCCGCTCTTGACCGGGACGACCCCCGGGTATTTGGCCAATACCTCTTCCGTAATGGAGGGTTGCACCTCTCTACCCATCAGTTGGTACATCCTTTTCTGGTAGGGGTTCATCGGATAAATGGCCGCATTGATTTCGGTGGGACTGGCGATGTCCTTGTCCGCAATGGCCTGCACGTTGACGGATCTCTGGCGGTCGATGCGGGAGATGCCGGGATATCCGATGCCGAAGGCGATGTCGGCGACCTCCGAAATGGGAACGGCGCCGCCGGACTTGGTGCGGATGTACATATTTTCCAGATTGCCGATGGATTCCCGTTCCGCCTTGGGATAGCGCACCATTACGCGCACGTCGTCCTGGCCCCGTTGTATGCGCTGGGCCTCGCCGCCGTAGAATGCCCGTCGAACCTGCCGGGCGAGGTCCGAGGCGTTCAGTCCGAGAGCGTGGGCATTGTCCTTCAGGGTGATCTTTATTTCGTGTTTGCCCTCGGAATAGGTGTTGCGGATGTCGTAAATGCCCTCGAATTCGGCCAGTCGTTGCTGGAGTTCCAATGCGGCGGCCTGGAGCTGCTCGAAGTCCGGACCGGTCAGGCGGATGTCCACGGGCAGGCCGATCGGTCCACCCGCGCTGGCGGTGAAGGTCAATCGGCGGGCGCCGGGCAGTTCCCCCACTTTCTCCCGCCATGCCTCGGCTACCTCGAAGGAATTCGAATCCCGAATCTCGCTCTTGGCCAATTCCACGATGATGGATCCGATATTGCTGCCGACAGTGGTGCTTTCCGGATTGGGTCCGCCGGTCAGGGTGAAACTGCCCACGAATACCCCCTTGTGGGCCACGGGGTCGATCTCCCCGCGGTCCATCGCCTCCTGGGAAATCTCATCCAGCGCATGGTCGATTCTTTGTATGGCCCGGGCCGTTTCCCGGGCCGGGGTTCCCTCGGGCATCTGCAGCTCCAATTGAATGAAATCGCTGGGCACATCGGGAAATTGCACGAACCGGATCCATCCCCCGACGACCAGGCCGATGGAGATAGCCAGAATGGAGAGGAAACCTGCCCAGGTGGCGTAGCGGTACTCCAGGGCAATTTTCAAATTCGGTTGATAGACGTGTTTTACGAACCATTCCAGACCATCGGAAATTTTCCGTTGCAGACGGGAAAGGGGATTGAGTTCGGCCCGGTTCCTCCTTCCCCCCACTTTGCAGAGGGACAGGTGATAGGGCAGGACCAGCTTGCTTTGCACCAGGGAGAAGGCCAGGGTGGGTATGACCACCAGGGGAATGGTGAAGAGGAACTTTCCCATGAGCCCCGGAAAGAAAAACACCGGGCAGAACGCCACGATGGTGGTGAGCACGGCAAAGGTAACCGGAGTCGCCACTTTTTCGGTCCCGCGTATGGCGCTTTCCACTCCCGGGCCGTTTTCCTGATACTCGGAAAACACACTTTCCCCCACCACGATGGCGTCGTCCACCACGATCCCCAGAACCAGGATGAAGGCGAACATGGAGATCAGGTTGATGGTGAGTCCGAAAAACGGACCGATGAGGAAGGTGCCGAGAAAACTGATCGGGATGCCCACCGCCACGAACATGGCCAGGGTGGGCCGGAGAAAAAGGGACAGGGAGAGTAGGACCAGCGCGAAACCGATGGCCCCGTTTTCCAGGAGCAGGGTTAAGCGGCCCTTCAGGTAATAGGATGAATCGGCCCAGCCTTCCACCTCTATCCCATCGGGAATCCAGGTATCCCTGGCCTCCTCCAGGTAGCGGGTAACGGCCGAGGAAATTTTGAGGGGATTTTCGCTGCCCACCTCCCTCACCAATACGAGGGCGGCCGGTTTTCCGTTGAATTCCGAGGTTACGGACACGTCTTCGAAACCGTCCACGATTTCGGCCACGTCCCCCAGTCGGATCTGCGTGCCGTCACCCCGGCTGATCAGCACCAGATCGGCGAATTCCTCCCCGCTGTAGGCCTGCTCCTTGGTGCGCAACAGAATCTCACCTCCGCGAGCCCTGATCTGACCGGCGGGCAGGTCGAGGGAATTGTCCTTCACCACCTTCATGACGTCGTCAAAGGTAAGCCCGTACTGGCGCAAGGCGTTTTCCGATACCTCTATGGAGATCTCATAATTGCGCACTCCCCGGAGGAAGGCCTGACTGATTTCAGGGAGTTGCACCAGGTCGTCCCGAACTTTCTGGGCCAATCGTTTCAACGTGATTTCATCGGCTTCCCCGTAGATTCCGATCCAGACGATGTCGCGCTGAATGTTAAACTCCTCGATGATGGGCCTTTCCGTTTCCTGGGGAAAGGTGGTGATCGCGTCGATGCGGGTCTTGACCTCATCCTTTACCTTGCGGATATCGTATCCCCGGCTCACCAATATGGACACCAAACCGGAATTTTCCCTTGCCTCGGATCGCAGTTCCTCGATGCCGTCCAAACCGTGCAGGGCGTCTTCGATGCGGAAAACAACCCCCTCTTCAACCTCTTCCGGGGATGCGCCCCGATAGGGAACGCGGACGGTTATGGTATCCAGGGAGAACAGGGGCAACAACTCCTTCTTGATGCCGACGAGTGAGCCCAGCCCTCCCACTATCAACAAGAGCATGAGGAGGTTGGCCGCGACCCCGTTTCTGGTAAACCAGGCAATCATATGCTGCTATTTCCCTCCTCGCCTTCAAATTCAGCTTCCACCATCACTTCCATTCCATTGACCACGATGCTGAGCGGGGTCAGGCAAATCCTGTCGCCATCCTCCAAACCTTCCGTGGTGTAGACCTTTTCCACCCCCGCCTGGGCCACGGTT
>JAABVD010000291.1 GCA_014529615.1 Opitutia bacterium | reverse complement strand
GTTGATCTCCTCGTTGAAGATTGTGTAGTCGTTGAACTGAAATCCGTCGAGAAGCTCGCGCCTGTCCATAAAAAGCAGGTTCTGACCTACTATAACCTCAACCCCTCCGCGTCTCCGCGTCTCCGCGTGAATCAAAACCAAAAAAACAAATAAGCGGCTCCGCCCTCCTTTCTCCCCTCTCTGAACTCTGCACTCTTCTCCAGATCCGTGTCCATTTCTGGATGCTGGTTTCTGGATGCTGGTTCCAAAATCGTGATCTTCCAATTCCTGATTCCTGAGATTGAAATGGCGGACAAGAATGTCCGCCCTCCTTTCCCCCTCTCTCTTCACTCTGCACTCTGAACTCTGAACTCTTCTCCAGATCCATGTTCAATTCCCTTCTCCAAGTCGTCGAATTTTCGATCAGGATCACGATCAGGATCACGATCACGATCAAGATTATGGGGATGCAAATAAGAAGCGTACTGGACGATCGGCGGCGCTTTTGTTGAGCTACTTTCATGCGTGCAATGCTGAGGTTATTGGTAGGACTGCTGGCCGTCCTCACGGGGCTCGTCATCCTGGTGATGTTGGCAACCTGGATATGGCTTCGGGGGAGTCTTCCCGACTATTCCGGGACCGATTACAGCGACAAATTGACGGAGAAAATATCGATCGAGCGCGACTCATACGCCGTTCCCACCGTTACGGGGTCGACCCGGGAGGAAGTGGCTTACGGCATTGGCTACGTCCACGGCCAAGACCGCTTTTTTCAGATGGACCTTCTGCGTCGCGCCCCGGCCGGAGAACTTGCTGAAATCTTTGGTCCGGCGGCAGTTGTTCAGGATCGGCGCGTGCGCCTGCACGGTTTTCGCCAAAAGGCAAATCTGGCCTGGGATAAAATGCCCGAAGACCAAGGTCGCACACTGGAATATTATGTGGCCGGGGTAAATGACGGCCTGGAAAGTTTGAGGTCAAAACCGTGGGAATACGGGTTGCTCAAGAGCGAGGCGCGACCCTGGTCCCCACAAGACAGCATCCTGATATTATATGCGTTTTATCTCGATTTACAGGACGAACCGGAACGCGATTACGCCCGTTGGATAGCACGAAAATTGCTTCCACTGGAAGTGGTTGAGCTTTTCGATCACCCCACCAACGCCTGGGAAGCCTCCGTTGACGGCAGCGCTATTCCCATCCCGGAAATTCCCGGGCCGAAGGTCTTTGCCTACCTGCAGGCAAACCGGGAGGACACGGCCAGGCCCGAAATAGGAGATCCACCGGAAACCCATCCCGGAAGTAACAATTGGGTGGTGGGTTCGGCCTTGTCCACCACCGGATATCCCATCCTGGCCAACGATCCCCACCTGGGGATGAATGTCCCAAACAACTGGTATAAATTGTCCTACCAATACCCGCGTCCCGAGACCGGTGAAGTGGTTCAAGCGCACGGATTTTCCGTGCCGGGTTTTCCAGGAATCGTGGTAGGCAGCACCCATTCGCTAGCCTGGGGAGTAACCAACGCCCAGATCGACACCGACGATCTGATCGTCCTGGAAGAAGGTGAAAACGGTTACCCGGAATACAAGACTGCCACGGGCACAGCTCAGATCCGGTTGCGGCAAGAGATCATACGGGTGCGGGGTGAAGAACCGATTACCGTGAACATACCTTACACCCAATGGGGACCGGTCATACGTGAGACCCCGGACGGAGTGAAACTGGTCCGCCGCTGGGCCGCCTATCATGCGGATGCGGCTAATACGGTAGCCGTACAATTCGACCGATGTAACTCCGTGAACGAGTTTCTGGATATGGCACATCGGGCAAACTTGCCGGTGCAAAACTATGTCGTTGCCGATAGCGCGGGCAATATTGCCTATACCCTGGCTGGTTTCGTCCCGGACCGTCGGGGAGCAGATCCCTATCAGGCCATCATGTCCAGCCAGGCCGACAATGTCTGGAACACCAAACTGGACCCGGCAAATTGGCCGGTTTACCGGAATCCCGCCAACCAGCGATTGTGGACCGCCAACAACCGAATCCTCGGCACGGCAAACTACCGGAAATTGGGATCGGGCAGTTTTGCCGAATTTCCCCGAGCCCACCAAATTCGTGACAAGATCCTGGCCAAAGATAAACTTGGCCCCGATGCGATGGCAGACATCCAGCACGACGATGAGGTGATCTTCTTCCTGCGTTGGCGCGAGCTGATGTTGGATACCTTAGCGGCAATGGAAAATCCAACCGGGGAACTGGAACGGATGGAGAGCGAAGTACGGGCGTGGAATGGCCGGGCCGATCCCGATTCGATCGGGTTTACCCTCATTCGCGGATTTCGGGCCAGCTTGGCCCGCGATGTATTAACCCGGATTTTCAGACCCTGCCTGGATTTCGATCCGAAAGGGTTTGATCCCTTCAGTTTTCAGTTTGAAGAACCCCTTTACCGTATCGTTTCACAACAACCCGATCACCTTCTGGACCCCAAATACCAGAGCTGGCAGGAGGCATTGGAATTCGTACTGCACCGCTTGGTTGATCGAATAAACCAAAACGGCTGGGAATATTTCAGATGGGGCAACCGGAACAAGGCGAACTTTCGCCACCCCTTCTCCTACGGTATGCCCGTCTTGGGGTTTTTACTCGATATGCCCCGGACGGAACAGGCCGGGGCCTCTTATTGCCCCAAAGTCCTAAGCGGCTCCTTCTGCGCCGGTTTTCGCATTGTGGCCAGCCCTGGCAAACTCGAAGATAGTATTTTCCAACTAGGCTGCGGCCAAAGCGGACACTTTCTCTCGCCCCACTACCGCGATCTGCACTCCACCTGGTCCGGCCGGACTTACTTGCCCCTCCTCCCGGGCCCTCCCATGCATACCCTCAACATCCTCCCGCAGTGAGGTGATTTTGGGGTACAGGTCAGGAATTAGGAATTAGGAATTAGGAATTAGGGAAAAGGAGAGAGATCAAGATCAAGATCACGATCACGATTATGGGGATGTAAATGCACCCATCTATTGTCCCGATCAAACGTTTCAAACATGTGCCTTATACGCCAACGGCGTTAAACTCCAAAGCCCAGTGTCGCGCAGCGCACACTGGGTGGAAATGGACAAAAACAACGAACCCCAACGGGGTTCCACAATGCATCAATCCCGAGGCATACCGTTCATCAATCTCAAGGTTGTTTCAGTGCTT
>JAABVD010000290.1 GCA_014529615.1 Opitutia bacterium | reverse complement strand
ATCTCTGTGTGCTCTATGGCCTCTGTGGTTAGTTCTTTCTGAGGGGGGGGAATTGGGGGGAAGGGAGAGAGATCAAGATCAGGATCACGATCAAGATCAAGATTTATCAGGGGTGGGAAGAATCCAGGAATCAGGGTGAGAGATCACGACCGGGATCGGGATCAGTATTACGGGGACCGGATAGATCCGGGAATTTTGTGTTTTTTGTGCCTTTTGTGGTTAATCACTCTCCCTCTCCCCAATTCCTAGTTCCTAATTCCTAATTCCTAATTGGCGCGCCTTTGGGCGCTTCATCCGTGTATTGCGGGGGTTATTTTTTGGCGGCGGTTTTCTTCTCCGGTTCAGTGAACATCTCGACGAATTGACCGTAACCCTCTTTTTCCAGATCCTGGGCTGGAATAAACCTCAGGGAGGCCGAGTTGATACAGTAGCGCATACCGGTAGGCTTGGGTCCGTCGGGAAATATATGTCCCAGGTGGGAATCCGCCTCCTTGGATCTAACTTCGGTGCGGATCATCCCGAGACTTCTATCGGTTTTTTCCACTACGTTTTCTTCCACCAGGGCGCGGACGAAGCTGGGCCAGCCCGTTCCGGAAACGAATTTGTCGGTGGAGCTGAAGAGGGGCTCTCCCGATACGATATCCACGTAAATACCGGGCGCTTTGTTGTCCCAGTAGGCATTGCGAAAGGGCGGCTCGGTGCCGTTCTTCTGGGTGACGTTGTATTGGATGGGAGTGAGTTTGTCTTTCATTTCGGAAAATTTGGCCGGCGGTTCGGGTTCACCTGAAATAAGCAGGAATGAAGCATAGGTAACGGCCACTCCTACGAGGGCCAACAAATAAAACTTGGATTGGGTAAATGTGGTTTTCATGGCTTTATTATTTTAGATGCACATCTTCCGAACTTATTTCAACATCCCGTTTTTCCACGAGGGGATCCTTGAACTTGTCAATTTGCATAATGCCCCGGGTGGTTGATGGCATAAGGCATGGCGTCAACCGCGCTTCAAGGTATCGGCCACAGGAGGGGCAGACCGATCATGGCAGTGATGAACACTACCAGCGCCAAGGGCAGGCCGACCCTGATGTAATCGCTGAAACGATACCCGCCCGGTCCCATTACCAGGACATTGGCGGGATGGGATATGGGACTTGTAAAACTGGCCGAGGCGGCCATGGCCAGGGCCATCATGGCGGTGTGGGGGGGGATGGCCAATTGAACGGAGGATTGAATGGCTATGGGGGTCATCAAAACGACGAGGGAGGCGGTGGGGATAATGGTGGTGGCCAGTGAAGTGAGGAGGTATAACCCGGCGATAACCGCCCATGGCCCAAAACCGCCGATTGCGGACATGAGCAATTCGGCCAAATATGATGCGGCGCCCGTCTTCTGCATGGCTATTCCCATGGGAAGCATGCCGGCGATGAGAAAAACAGGCCGCCACTGAATGGCCCGGAAGGCTTTATTCCTGGAGAGACAACCGGTCAGCACCATGGCGGTAGCCCCTGCCACGGCGGTGATAGCTATGGGCATCCACCCCATGAACACGGGAACGACAACGCTCAGCATGATCAGTGAGGCAAGTATCGGTTTGTTTTTCCCCTCCATCTCGGTTTTGGGAAGCTGGGTCAGAACCAGGAAATTCTTATCCTCCCGCAGCACGTCCAGTTTATTTTTAGGCCCCATCAGGAGCAGGGCGTCGCCAAAATGAATTTTCATCTGTCCGAGATGCGAACGATAGACCTCATCGGATCGCAGAATGCCCAGCAACTGGATTCCATAGCGGTTGCGCAACTGAATGTCGGCCACCGTTCGACCGGCCAGCTTGGAGTTGGGCGCCAGGGTTGCCTCAATCATTTCCACCTCCTCGGTTTGGAGTAGGCTGGCATCAAACTTTGCCGAGGTCTCCACCTCGAGTTGTTGCAGGCCTCGGAGGGTTTCGTGATTTTCCCGCCGACAATGCAGGGTCATCTTGTCACCTTCCCGCAGGGGTTCATTGGGATCGGGCATAAAGAACTCGGTACCTTCGCGCTCGATGGAAATCACGTGCAAATCGAATCGTTGCCTGAGCCGGCTTTCCTTCAGCCCCTTTCCGGCCAGCCAGGAACTTTCCGGTACGATAACTTTGAACAAGTTTTTCTCAGCAGAGGTGTAGAGGTTCAACAATTCGGGCGAGGCCTTTTCACAGCGGGCAAAGGCTTCATCGGATTCCAAGACCTCGATGGAGGAAGGGTCGCCCTGCAGCAAGAGGCGGTCTCCCGCCTGCAAGCTCAAACGGCCCAGTTCGCGATCCATTGCGCCCTCGGCTTTGAAAACCATGAGCACGTTGGAGTTGAATCGTTTCCTGAAATCGGCTTCCCGAATGGTTTTTCCCAAAAAATCGGCCTTCTCCGACAAGGTGGCCTCGGCGATCTCGAATTGGCCGGACCACAGGGCGGAATGCTTTGCTTCAGCGCCGGCCGGTTTAAGATCCTGCCAACTCCGGAGTTCCTTAAGGCGTTCGGCTTCACCTTGAGTATATAGGCGATCGCCCGACCGCAAAACAGTATTTGGCCCCGGAGCAAATTGAGTTTGTCCATTGCGTTGCAACGCCACCACGTAGAACCCCAGGGAACGGCCCAGGCTGCTTTGCTCCAGCGTTTTTCCGGCCAGGGGAGAATCATCCCCCAGTTTGAGGAAGAACGCCCTCTCTCCCAGGGCGTATTGATTCTGCAGGTCGGCGCGGTGGGAACCGGTAGACTCGGTCGCTCCGGGGTCCTTGCTGGGCAGTAGAAAATGGGCGGTGAGGGCGACAAAAACGGTACCGGCGATCATGATCATCCCCCCGATGGGTGAAAAATCGAAAAATGAAAAAGGCTCGTAGCCCATTTCCTCCAATCCATTGCTGACCAGGAGGTTGGGGGGAGTGCCAATCATGGTGGTCAGGCCCCCCAGAAGCGATCCACAGGCCAGGGGCAGCAATACGCGCGAACCGGCCACACCGGTCTTACGAGCTACCGAAATAACGACCGGCAACATGAAGGCGGCCACTCCAATATTGTTCATGAAAGCCGACATCACTCCGGAACTGAGCATAATGACCACAATCATTCTGACTTCTGTTTTGCCGGCCAATTTCAGCACCTGTTTTCCAATGATTCCGGCCACGCCCGTTTCGGTTAATCCTTCGCTCAAGATGAACATGGCCCAAACTGTGA
>JAABVD010000025.1:28172-29000 GCA_014529615.1 Opitutia bacterium | reverse complement strand
CAAAAGACTCAAAAGGAGAGGAGGGAAGCGCCCAAGGGCGCGAATTAGGAATTGGGAGGCACAAAGGCACCCAAAATTTTAACGAAATTGGCGATCTATTCGAGAGCTAATCCAGAAGAAAGTTTTAACCACGGATGGGGAGAAGAGTTCAGAGTGCAGAGTTCAGAGAGGGGAGAACGGAGGGCGGACATTCCTGTCCGCCATTTCAATTCACACCACAACCGCCAAACACGCAGATGGGGAAACGCAGGAAGAATAACCCACAGAGGAAGCGCCCAAGGGCGCGAAACCCTTTTCCCAATCTTGGCGAACTTTGCGGCTTGGCGAGAGCTAATTCAGAAGAAGGTCTTAACCACGGATGAGGCGCCGTTGGCGCCAATTAGGAATTAGGAATTAGGAATGGGGAGAGGGGAATGGAACATGGATGCACAGGATGTATAGGATGAGAAGGCGCGCCCTTGGGCGCTGTCCGCCCTCCTCTCTCTGCACACTGAAATCTTCTCCCTTTACGGGACACCACACTAGCATTGCGAGAGTCCATTGCTGTGTCGGCGCCTGGCCTTGCCCTTGTTATTAACCTTGTTTATGGTCTATCCATCGGTTAATCTTCCAGCGATAATCCCTAATTTAGCGACATTCCTTGAGGGCATTCCAAACAATAATCCTATCGAGCCTGTTGGCTGCGGCAAGCTGCTGGTTGGCCTGCGGTCTTTCGGGTGAAGTCGACTTCAACCGGGATATCCGGCCCATTTTGTCAGACAACTGTTTCAAGTGTCACGGGCCTGACGAGAGGACGCGCGAGGCGGAATTGCGTCTGGACACGAGGGC
>JAABVD010000025.1:0-28009 GCA_014529615.1 Opitutia bacterium | reverse complement strand
CGGTGCAACGGCCTGGACTGCCCGATGTGTCCGATGCGGGATGGTGCCGCAACGGAGTCGATAACTTCGTTCTGGCCCGGCTGGATGCGGAAGGCTTGAAGCCGGCCCCGGAAGCCGACCGCGCCACCCTGATCCGCCGTTTGAGTTTGGATTTGATCGGATTGCCGCCGACTCCGGAGGAGGTGGACGCCTTTTTGAGGGACCGGTCACCCAAGGCCTATGAGAAGCTGGTCGACCGTTTGCTGGATTCGCCCCGATACGGGGAGGCCATGGCGCTTCCCTGGCTCGATGCAGCCCGTTATGCGGATACCGACGGTTATCAAAACGATGGTCCCCGCTACATGTGGCGTTGGCGCGACTGGGTAATTGATGCCTACAACCGGAATTTACCCTTTGACCAGTTTACCATCGAGCAATTGGCGGGGGATTTGTTGCCGAGCCCGACCCTCGACCAAATCGTCGCAACCGGATTTAACCGCAACCACCGTTATAATTCCGAATCCGGGTTGGTTTTCGAAGAGTTTCTATTGGAGAACGCGGTCGATCGGGTGGATACCACTTCGACGGTTTGGATGGGTTTGACCATGGGATGCGCCCGTTGCCACGATCACAAATTCGATCCTGTCAGCACGGTGGAGTATTACCAACTGCTGGCTTACTTCAACAATGTGCCCGAATCGGGCAGGGCGCGGAAGTTTGGCAATTCAGAACCCTGGGTCGTTTCACCCACGGAGGATCAGTTGGCTGAGTTGGCAGGGAAGGACGCGGCTTTGAAAAGGGCTGAAATGAGGTTGGCCTCGGCTGAATACCGCATTGCCTACGATCAAAGGAGGTGGGAGTCGACTTCCGCAGCCCATGCCAGGGAGGGCAAATTGCTCGTGCAGGGATTGCGAGGAGCTTACGGATTTGACGGGAAGGACGAGGGAATTGCGGTGGCAACGGGGCAACCCTGGTTCGGAAGCGGGCGCTTCGCCACCGCAGCTACTTTCGATGGGGAAAGTCGATTTGCTTTGGATGCGAAATATCGATTTGCCAGTGAAGAACGTTTCAGCTTCTCCTTTTGGGTAAAGCCGGATGCCGTTCGGGAAGGGATCATCCTTTCCAATCAGGAGGACAGGATCCAAAAGAAGGGAGTGGTGGTTAAACTGGATGAGGGGAAGGTGCAGTTTTTCATTATTTCCCGTTGGATTGCCGGGGTTGGCGCGGTCGAAACCGTCGAGACGCTGCTGCCTGGAAAATGGCGTCACGTCGCGGTGGTCAATGAAGGGAGGCAGTCGGGCAAGGGAATGAAAATCTACCTGGGCGGAGAGCCTGCCCAAACGCGCGAACTCTACAACTCCAACAGCAATCTCGGGCAAGTCCCCAAAGATCCCGTTTTTCAAGTTGGTGGAAGTTTTCATGAGACCAATTTCAAGGGTCAGGTAGACGAACTGCGCATCTACGGACGCTCCCTGTGGGAGGATGAGATAGCCGTTCTGGCCGAGACGCTCTCGGTGAGGGAGATCGCCCGCCATCCGGCGGACCTGCGATCGGCTTTAGCCAGGAACAAGATCCGTTCCTACTTCCTGGAAAATGGAGCAGCGGAACCGATCCGAACCATGGCCGAGGAAGTCTTTCAGCTCCGGATGGATCGGCAGGAATACCATGACTCGCTACCCACGACCATGGTGATGGAGGAGATGGCGCCCAGGAAGAAGACCTTTGTCAGGACCCGCGGCGTCTACCATCAACTCGGTGAGCAGGTGGAACGGAAGTTGCCGGCGATATTCCCCCAACCCGAGCAGGATTTGCCCGACGACCGCCTCGGGTTTGCCCAATGGCTGGTCAGTGGGAAACATCCCTTGACGGGCCGGGTAGCGGTCAACCGCTACTGGCTGAAATATTTTGGCAAGGGATTGGTGAGAACGGCGGAAGACTTTGGTTTGCAGGGCGATTGGCCCAGTCATCCCAAACTCCTGGACTGGTTGGCGGATGAGTTTGTGCGTTTGGACTGGGATATCAAAGCGATGCAGAAATTGATCGTTTCCAGCGCCACTTACCGGCAATCCTCCCGGGTTCTACCGGAGGTTCAGAAGCGCGATCCGGGCAATGTGCTCTATGCCCGTGGCTTGCGCCAGCGCCTCTCCGCCCATACCCTGCGCGACCAGGCCTTGGCCGTGAGCGGGTTATTGCAGGGCCCCATTGGAGGCGCCTCGGTCAAACCTTATCAGCCGGACAAGTTGTGGGAGAATCTCAGTAACATGAAGTATGTGCAATCGCAGGGTGAGGACCTGTATCGACGCAGCTTGTACACCCATTGGAAAAGGACGCTTCCCCCGCCAACAATGGCCATCCTGGATGCGTCGGACCGGGAAATGTGCAGGGTTTCTCCCCAGCGCACCAACACACCTTTGCAGGCCCTTGCCACGCTCAACGAAAAGGTTTTTGTGGAGGCGGCGCGAAATCTGGGGCAAAGAATCCTGCTGCAAGGGGGGGATTCCATGGCCGACCAGATCGCATTTGCTTTCCGCACCGTTGCGGCCCGTTATCCGACGGCGAAGGAAACGGCCTTACTGACCGAAGCCTATAATGAATATCGGGAAGCCTTTGCCGGGGATGAAGAGGCGGCCAGACAACTGATAGCGGTGGGGGAGTCCGAGCCCGACCCCTCTTTGGCTCCGATCGCCCTTGCCGCTGCGACAACGCTTGCCAATACGCTCTTAAACTTGGATGAAGTATTGACGAAGGAATAACCGATGCATCCCCACCACCCAAACCGCGCCTTCCCGCCCAAGCTCTCGCATGGCTGTTGCGGCTACCAGCAGCTTTCGGCCAATCCCCTGACCATGACGCGCCGTTATTTTTTGGGCAAGGCGGCCAGAGGACTGGGTGGAGTGGCCTTGGCCTCCCTTCTCAATGAAAACCTTTTAGCCGCTCCGACACGGAATAACGGACTTCCCGGATTCCCCAATTTCGCGCCCAAGGCAAAGCGGGTCATCTACCTTTTCCAATCGGGCGGTCCCCCTCAGATGGACCTCTTCGATTACAAGCCCTTCCTCGATGAAGTCCACGGTCGGGAAGTTCCGGAATCCGTTTTCAACGGTCAACGGCTGACCGGCATGACGGCCGGGCAATCCTCCTTCCCGGTGGCCCGTTCCATTTTCAAATTCAAAAGGGTGGGGGAGAGCGGCACGTGGCTGAATACCGAGGTGATGCCTTACCTGAGCGAGGTAATGGACGAGGTTTGCCTCATCAAATCCATGCATACCGAGGCCATCAACCACGATCCCGCCATCACTTTTTTCCAGACCGGATTCCAAATTGCCGGCCGGCCCAGCATCGGGTCCTGGCTTTCCTACGGTTTGGGCAGCCTGAACAAGAACTTGCCCGCGTTCGTGGCCATGACCTCCTTTTCGGGCGGTCAACCGCTCTATGACCGGTTGTGGGGGGCAGGGTTCTTGCCCTCCAGGCATCAAGGGGTGAAATTCGGCGGGGGACCGGATCCGGTTTTGTATTTGAATAATCCCGAGGGGATGAGTTCGGAACTGAGGCGCAGGACCCTGGATCATATTGCGGCCATGAACCGGATGAAATTCGACGATTACGGGGACCCGGAGATCGAGACCCGCATTTCACAATACGAAATGGCTTTTCGCATGCAGACCTCCGTACCGGAACTGGTCGATGTCTCCTCCGAACCGGACAGCACCTTCGATCTCTACGGGAAGGACGCCAAAAAACCGGGCACCTACGCCAACAACTGTCTATTGGCCCGGCGATTGACAGAGCGCGGAGTACGCTTTGTTCAATTGTTCCACCGCGGTTGGGACACCCACAACGGTTTACCCGATCAGCTAAAACGCCAGTGCGGTCATACCGATCGAGCCACGGCCGGATTGAGGCTATTTGGGGAGGTGAATTCGGCCGCACGGTTTACTGCCAGGATGCCTTGACCCCGACCAACTATGGACGCGATCACCACCCGAGGTGTTTTACCCTGTTTTTGGCCGGGGGAGGGATAAAACCGGGCATGAGCTATGGAGAAACGGACGATTACAGCTACAACATCGTCAAGGACCCGGTCAGCGTGCACGACCTGCATGCCACCATACTCCATTTGCTGGGCATCGACCACAAGAAGTTGACCTACAAATTTCAGGGGCGCCATTACCGTCTGACCGACGTGCATGGAAAGTTAGTCAAGCCCCTCTTGGCCTAATCCCCCTGTTGCAGTTGGAGCACCTCGATCTCGAAATGGCGGGTCGGGAAAAGGGTATGGCCGGGGATGGAGAGAATGGTGAAGTTGTCCACGTAGGTGAGCGGCTTTTTCGCGGTGAGGAAATTGGAGATATCGGCATTGGTTTGGAGAAGGGGGCTCAACAAAAATCCGTTTGTCAGGTTGGGTCCCACCAACCTGACCTCCAAATCCTCGCCCCGGTCGGTGGTCAGGCGCAGGATAAGGGTTTCGGGTTTGTAGAGGAGGGCCTGGGCTCTTTGCAGGAGGGTTAGTTTATAACGCACTTTTACCCATAGGCGGTGACCGGAAGATTTAGCCACATCGACCTCTTGGCCGGAGGGGATAACCGCCTGCAGGAGACTGACTTCCCCGGTGAATGGGTTGGCCTCGGGCGATCGTTCGAGCAGGAGGTACTCTTTTTCGGTCAGGACGGGCAGGTAGTGTTGCAAAAATGCGCGGTAGTAGAGGTTGTCCTCTGCCAGGGCGTATGGACCATCCCAGAAGTCATCCCGACTCAGGAGGTAACGGGGAGGATTTGCCAGCATGTGGTTATGGTTCAGACGGGCCAAGTGCGGGTTGTAGGCGATATAGTTTTGCAGGGTTGGCCGCGGCAGGTAATTGAGGTCGTTCAGGAACAGAATTCCCTGATGATGGAGGAGCACGTCGATGGACTCCCCCCCTACGCGAGCCTTGACCGCGGGCAGTTGGTGTCGTGATTTAATCGAGGGGATCCGGTCGGAAAAACCTGTCTTCAAGCTGCCGGGGTTCAAGATGGTTTGCACCCCTTTTTCGAAATTT
The DNA here is from genome assembly GCA_014529615.1 of Opitutia bacterium. Taxonomy (GTDB): domain Bacteria; phylum Verrucomicrobiota; class Verrucomicrobiia; order Opitutales; family UBA2995; genus JAABVD01. Next base: position 22,995 of record JAABVD010000025.1, on the reverse strand, counting down.
TCATAGGCACGAACAAAAGTCTGTTCCCGGTTGAGGGGGATCATCCAGAAGCAGGATAGGAAGAACGCAATAAAACAGACCGATACCCAGGAGAAAGCCCATTTCCTGGGCCCGATAAATGGGAGGAGCATGGCCGGGAGCAGCGCCGAACCCTGGAGAAAGAACGTCATGTGATGGTCGGGGCGAACCACCCCGGCCTTCCAGGTAAGGAACAGGGTAAGGGCGGAAATCCCGAGGATTCCCCAGTTGACCGGTTCCTTCCGGCGCAAAATCGTCCAGGCCAGAATGGGGATCCCTGCCAAAAGGAATATGAGAAGAAGAGGCAGGAAAATACCGAAGGATTCGTGTCTCTGCATGGACCACTGGTGGCCCGTGGCCACGCTGAAGGAATGGCTCCAATAAGCAGGCAAATTTGCGGGGGATTGTCCCACAGCCATCCAGAGAAGGAGGAGGGTGAGGAGATAAACCCCGAATAGTGTGCCGGCTGTTTTGTAATTTCCTTGCCAGAGGAAAAAGAGGGAGAGGAGGGTGGTGCAACCGAATCCCATAAGCGCGAAGCTGAATTTCATCAGGCTTAGGACTGCCACAAAACCATAGAGGGCGACCACCCCATAAAGTTTGAGGTCACCCCGGATCAATCGGAATGAAACAGCCGCTAAGGAACTCAAATAAATTCCGTCCTTGCCTGCGGCGGCGGCACAGAAGAGGACGATAAACAGGGTGGCGTGAACCCAGTTGGGCTGAGAACGAATGGTGGAGAACAGGAAGAAAACGGCCAGAAACAATACGAGGGCCTCGGCAAATACCTGAAGGAAGGGAAAATACCCGTTGGAAGTGGGCGAATAGAGGAAGCTCAAGGGACCACCGGTAAAAATGATGTCCTTTCCGAATTGCCATTGTTTGAAGAAGGCCTCTTCCAGAACGGCCTGCCAGGAGGAGTCGAGGTTGGGAAATACGAAGTAGGGGGAGGGGAACAGAAACAGGAGGGTCAGGAAAGCCAGACCGGCCTCCAGCCAGGGAAGTTTTTGAAGTTGCTGTAGGGATACCTTCATGCCTTGGGCAATCGGGGAGGCCAAGACAGGGAAAAGTCCTCATATTCCAAGGTCAGATTCGGGTTGTAGCTGGGATCATGGGGGAGAATTGCGGACCACTTCGCCATCATGTATTCGATTTCCCTATCCACCCGGGTATCTCTGCGCCAGGCGCTGTCGTCGCCCCGGGATAGCGATTCGTGGTGGTAGAGTTGGGCGTGAGGAGTCCAAATTATACTGTATCCCGCTTCCCTTATGCGCAGGCATAAATCCACATCGTTGAAGGCGACCCCCAGGCGCTCCTCCTCAAACCCGCCTACTGCTTCGAAGACGGATTTCTTCACGGCCATGCAGGCTGCTGTGACGGCGGAAAACTGTTGGACCAGATTGAGGCGGTTCCTTTGCCCTGGTTCGCCCTGTTCCGCATATTTGAAGCAGTGGCCCGCTACCCCGTTGATGCCGAGGATAACCCCGGCGTGTTGGATAAGGTCCTCGGGATAGTAAAGTTTTGCTCCAACCGCTCCGACCCGGTCTTTGCCAAAATGACTGACCATTTCCTCCAGCCAATCGAAATTGTTGACGATGATATCATTATTGAGAAAAAGCAGGATATCCCCGGTGGCCCGAGTGGCCGCGTAGTTGTTGATAGCGGAAAAGTTGAAGGGTTTGTCATATGGCAGCACCGTGATGCCGCTATCCCTGAGTTCGGCGAAGAGCCGATGGGTTTCCTCTTTTTCCGATTGGTTATCGACCACCAGGATATTGAAATGGGTATAGGAGGTCGAATTCCGGAGGCTCTGAATACAGGCCCGTAAAATATCGGCCTGGTCGCGGGTCGGGATAATGATGGACACTTCGGGGGCGGGCGCCGGTAGAGGATGTTTTATGCGCCAGTGTCCATGGGCGATGGCGATGACTTGAGCGCCGGGATGCATACGGGAGCAGTGGCCTTCCAGCGCCTTGCGCGAGGATTTCCGGATATAACTCTTTTCTTCCAGGGCCAGGGCGGTCGATCCCTCGACTGCCCGCCAGTGATAGAGCACATAGGGGATGTGCACGATCTGATCGGGTTGCAGCGATTCGGTTATTTTCAGAAACAGGTCCCAGTCCTGGCTGCCCTCCAGTCCCGGTTCAAATCCTCCGACCCGTTTGATCCGTTCACGCCGGATAACGGTCAGGTGGCAGATGAAATTCTGGCCTTCCAGCAGTTCGGGATTCCAGTCCGGTTTGAAGTAGGGGTCTCGCCGGTATCCCTCCCTGTCCAGTGTGTCTTCATCACTGTAAAAAAACAGGGCCTGGGGATTGCGGTTGATAAATTCAACCACCCACAAGAGGGCATCCGGAGCCAGTTCGTCGTCGTGATCCAGGAAGGCGCACCACTCCCCGGTGGCCAACTGCAGGGCGGAGTTGGATGCGCGGGAGATGTGGCCGTTTTCCCGACGAAAAACGGTTTTGATGCGCGGCTCCTCGGCGGCAAATTCCCCAATTACCGCTTTCACGTGGTCTTGGGTGGAGGCATCGTCCGCCAGGCACAGTTCCCAGTTGGGATAATACTGGCGTTTGACCGAATCGAGGGCCTTGCGCAGGTATTTTTCCGGGGTATTGTAAACCGGCAAAATAATGGAAATGAGGGGCTTGAGGGGAAGCTCATCCAACCGAACGCGGGCCTTATCCTTTGGGATGGAAAGGAGGTTGTCATATTGGGTCAGCCACTTTTGGTAGTCCGTTCTTTCCTCCGAGTAGGTGGCGAAATGTGAAACCGGAAACTTGGAAAAATCCTCTACCGCGAACAAAGTCCATCTGCCCCTTGAAATCTTGTATTCAAAGTTCAATTTGGTATTTCTCTCTATGTTGTTGAGAGGTATTTCGAATCCGGCGTTCAGGCCCACCGGGTATTTGGCATGGTATTTTTCGTGGACATCGGTTCTCTCGATACCGGTCTTTCCCGGGAAGGTCTCATTTCCGATGCGTATGCGGATTTTTGAAACCGGGTTTCCGTCGGTTCTGAAGCACCATCCGGAAATTGAAAATTGATGGCCGAAGCGCCGTTCTATGCGGGCGTTTTCCACATTGGCCAGGACTCCGCTCTCGGTGGCCGGGATTTTCTTTTTGTGGTAATAGGTCGTTTTTATTTGGGCCGGTTTACGCTGATCAAACGTGATCCAGTCCCCCCCTGTTACCTGCAGTTGAAAGACCATGTTGGCATTGCCCGACATATCCTCCATGTTCGCCTCAAACCCGCAATAGATTCCATTGACCAGTCCCGGAAACACGGCCAGAACATCCTCCCTCTGTAATCCGTAGCGGCATATCAGCATTCCATCCCTGATCAATATCCGTACTCCTTTAATGGACGGACCATCCTTCAGGAAGACCCAACCTAAAAGTTTCGTTCTCAGTTTTCTCTGCTGCTCGACGAAAATGGTGTCCAGATTGTAGCGGCTTTGCAGCGGGTGTTCCACCACTTGGGGGAGTTGGTCCGGGTCAGTTGTTGGGGCCAATTCCTTGAGGGAAGCCAAGTCTCCCTGATAGAATTCGGTCCAGATAGCATTGCCTTCCAGTTGGCAATCCAATTTGAGGGTTCCGCTCTTTTTGCCGGCCGGAAGTTCACATTCAAAACCGCATCGACCGGCATCGGGCTCATTGGGATAGGCCGATCCTACGTCCTCGCGGGGGAGATGGGTCTCCACTTCGAGTTTAACATGATCCAGCCTGGCCCGGATCTTCCCGACCTTGAGCGGTTTCAAACCGAAGCACCAGCCCCAGATCACGCGGGTGGCAAAATCAGGCCTGTCCAGAATAGCTTCGACCCGGCACAGAAAAGATTCTTCGACCCTGTCGGGAATGAGGTTACAGACGGGGACATCCAATAATTCAAAGGGCTGGTTTTGTCGAGGCAGGGCAACTCCCACGGAAAACCGGGAACGCGGATGTAGCGGAATAAAAGTCGTGGCGATGGACGTGGCGCATTCGCTTGGCCGGGGGAAAAAGGTGGATGGCGCCTCCTTCAACACGTTGTAGGCCAGTTCGTTACCGTCGATTTTGATGGTCAACCCACTTTCCCGAGGCATCAGAATTTCCACCTGCAAGGTCATCCTCCTTACCTGCAGGCGTTGGCTCACGGCGGTTATTTCTGCCCGGAGATCGGGAGTCCAGGGCAGCCGGTGATAAATGGCCTTCCACCCAACCAACCGGACGAACTCTTCCGGTTGTTTCCCAAAATCCTGGTCCCAGGGCCGGACATACCGAGGCGGGCGGGCCAGACTGAAATCTTCCCTTTGCAGGGTAAGGGCCGGGTTGTAGAAAGGGTCGTTTTCGATTTGGGGTTTCCATTTTGCCAGCATGTAATCCGCCTCGGATCTCCAGCGCTTTTTTTTCTCGGGATTGTCTTCCAGACCGCGGGAAGCGGACTCGTGGTGAATGAGAAGGGCGTGTGGTGTCCAAACCGTGCGGTAGCCTTTTTCCCAGGCTCGAAGGCATAGGTCGGCGTCGTTGTAGGCTGTCCCCAGGTTTTCCTCGTCAAATCCTCCGACTTTCTCGAATACGTCCCTTCGGATAGCCATGCAGGCGGCGGTCACGGCGGAATAGTTTTGAATGATACCGGCCCGGCCAATGTGCCCCGGGTTATTGCGGTGGAGGAATTTGAAGGCGTGTCCGGCTACGCCGCCAATGCCGAGAATCATTCCGGCGTGCTGATTGTACCCGTCTGGAAAAATGAGTTTTGCCCCGACCGGACCAATGGCTTTACGCATGGCGTGGCTGACCATTTCGCGCAACCAGTCCTCCTCGATTACCTCGATGTCGTCGTTGAGGAACAAGAGGATGTCTCCCTCGGTCTTCCGGACGGCCCAATTATTGAGCAGGGAAAAATTGAAGGGTACGGGTTTTGCCAATACACGCGCCTTTTCGCTCTCCTCCAGAGAGGCCAGCAGATCCATGGTTTGCGGGTCGTCACTTCCATTATCGACGATGACCACCTCGTAGTTGGGATAGCTCGTCATGGCCCGAATGGAATCGACACAACGCTGCAATAGCGCCGCGTTATTCCGGGTCAGGATTATAATGGAAACGAGGGGATTGCCCGGGGAGCCGTATCGAATTCTGAAAGACCCCAAGGTCGGTCCATCCAGAACCTCGGCGTGGTGTTCTTGTTTGCTCAGGTATTCCTCCAGCGCTCGACGCCCCGAGTCCACCGCGTATCGTTTGTTGCGCATGCTGGCCGAGGTCGACTGGCCCGTGAGCCTCCAGTGATAGAGAACCCGTTGGATGTGGCGGATCTGTTTTTCTTCGACGTGGTCGAGGCAACGCAGCACCAGATCCCAATCCTGTGAACCCACAAACGCTTCCCTGAATCCACCCAACTTCCGGATAAGGTCGGTCCGATAGACGCAAAGGTGAGAGACAAAATTGTGTGAGCAAAGCAAATCCCTTCCGAAATCGGGGTTGAAATAGGGATCCGCCCGGTAGGCATCGACCGATATCTTGTCTTCATCGGAGTATATGATTTGGCAATCCGGATGCGTCAGTATTACCAGCGCCACCAGATAGAGGGCGTGGGGAGCCAGTTCGTCGTCGTGATCCAATAGGGCAATGAACTCTCCCGTAACCAATTCGAGGGCGGAGTTCGAACAGGCCGAGATGTGCCCGTTTTCGGTCCTGAAAGTGACTTTGATGCGTTCATCCCGTTTTTCCCAGTATCGGAGTCGCCTTCGGGTCGAGCGCTTGGTCGAGTTGTCATCGGCGATGCAGAGTTCCCAATTATCATAGAGCTGATCGAGCACGCTATGAATCATTTTATCCAGCAGCCTCACATCCGTGTTATAAGTGGGCACCACAATGGAAAAAAGGGGTTTGGCCTCGAAGATCCGGATGTGTTGGGAAATGCGCTTTCTGTCCCGGGGAGAGAGTTGATCGTGTTCTCTCGTCCACCCCGATGGAAAATTGTGAGCAATGGCCGGATGAAGTATTCCGTGATAATCGGGCGCCAGGAGCCATCCTCCATTTGCGCTTCCACAGTGAACCGGGTGGAGCCCCGGGGCGCGGTTACGGGCACTTCGAATCCGGCATAAAGAACGGGGTCCGACCAAGTCGGAAATGCTTCCAGGAGATCGTGGCGTTCGATGCCGTAGCGAGTCTTCTGCCAGCCGGCAGGGGTGATGATACGCACGGCCTTGATGCGTTGCGATTTGGAGAAGCACCAGCCGCGAAAGAGGAATTCCCTTTGCTTGGGTCTCAATTTGCGGGGGCTATCGAGAGAGAAGATGATGCCTTCGGCCGTCTCCCGTGGCAGGGGCCGGTAGGTTGAAAGGGGCAGGAAGTAGCCCAACAAGCGAATGAACCTCCATGGCACAAAAGGGTGGAGGCTTGGCCGGATGAAGTATTCCGTGATAATCGGGCGCCAGGAGCCATCCTCCATTTGCGCCTCCAGAGTGAACCGGGTGGGGCCCGGCGGAAGGGTCATGGGCGCTTCAAATCCCGCGTAGAGGACGGAGTCCGACCGGGTCTGAAAAGCTTGCAGGAGATCGCGGCGCTCGATGCCGTAGCGGACTTTCTGCCGGCCGGCATAAGTAATAATTCGCATCGCCTTGATGCGTTGCTGATTGGAGTAGCACCACCCCTGAAAGAGGAATTCTCTTTGTTGGGGTCTCAATTTGTCCGGACCATCCAGGCAGAAGGTGATGCCTTCCGGGGTCTCCCGCGGGAGGCGCCGGTAGGTCGCAACGGGAAGGAGGTTGCCCAGCAGGCGAATGAACCAGTTCGGTAAGGACATGTTTGCTCAACCTTCTTTTCAACCGGGTTCCACCAACCAGTCCAGATGATTCAACAACTCATTGGGTTCTCGATTGGGCTTTACCTCGATGTGCCTTGCCTCGACCGTGACCCGCAACCAGCGAATTCCGGAAAGATCGGTTTTGGGCCAGCCGGAGAACCATACTTGGGGATCCCCCCCGGAACTGATTAAGGAGAGAGTAGAATTTCCGGGCTCCAGGGCAGCCGTACCCCCGGCCCAAACGGAAACAGTTGGATCCGGTGGCTGGGTGATTTGCCAGCTCAGGGCCGGGGTATGGTCGGCCCTGCGTAGGCTCCATTCCCGGATGATATATTCACCCGGATATTGCCCGGGGTCGATTCTGAGCCAATCCAGGTCTTGGGGAGGTTGGAAGGGAAAGGAGAGGGAGACCCTTGATTGCGGGGAATAGCGCCTTCGCAGGGAAGAAAGCTCCAGGAATTCGGATTTGTTGGGATAGTAGACTTGTAATTCGACCGGTTCCATCTCACCCGGCTGGTCGGCCGTTGGCGGGTGGGCGGCGATTTCATGCCGGTCCCCTTCCGGGAATGGAGGACGGCGGGCAGATATTTTGGAGGGCCCGGCTTTCAGCTTAGCATAAAACGCCAGCAAATTTTCGGAGTTGGGCCGGAGATCGAAATGCTTTCGCCCAAATTTTCTCCCCTCTTCCGCCATGGATTTGGACCTCTTTGCATGGGCAAACATTTCCTGGCAGCGGTCGGCGATTTCCTCGGGAGTGGAGCGGTAAAGCAACCTGGCGTTGAAGCCGTCCTTTAAAGCTTCCCCCAAGTTGACTGCGGTGGTGATTACCGGCATGCCCAGACAAAGAAATTCCGGGAGCTTCGAGGGTAGGCGATAGCGATTGAAAGAGTCGCAAGCTCCGGGTTGGACTCCGCAATCAGCCAGGCGAATCAGCTTGGGAATCAGGTTTCGATCAATGAAACCGATGTCGCGGATCCATTGCCGGGTTTCCCCGCTCAATTTTTTTCTGATTTTGGCATCCGGAATCCCCGTTTTGATAAGAACACAGGGCGTTCCTCTTTTATTGAGTTGGCCTACGGCTTGAAAGAGGTTTTCCAGGTCCAGTCGGTTGGCGCCGGTCGAGCTTCCCGGATAGACCAGAATCTTGTAGGATGAGGGAATCCCGAATAATTTCCGGGTCAGGGGCGGCTTGGAGACGGCATCCAGCCAACCCAGGTCGATTCCGGGCTTGAGGACCAACCTGGGTTTGGAATGAGGAATATGATCTTCCAGGGATTCGATGATGACCGTGACGGCGTCTGCCATTTCCAGAAACTTGGGACCTCGAAGCGGATGGGTCTTGAACAGGGTTTCCCCGGGATTGGTCCGGGCTCGCTCCTCCACCTCCCACTCGTTGTCTTCCAGGTGGATGACCAGTTTGGCCGGAATTTTCCCCATAAGGCGGAGGCAAAAACGTCTGACCAATTCCCGAGGGGTCCAGGCGTGGAGGATATGTGGTGGTTGTCCATCGAACATCCCGGGGTTCTCCAGAGCATGGGCGTAGGAAAGGACCGGAACCTTCTCGTGGGCGTAAAATTGCCGCGTGTCGTCCAGCCAGGGCATGCAAATGGCCGTATTGTGTCCCATCCGGCGCAATTCTTCGGCATACGGTCCAATATGCGCCATGCTGTTGGCAGTGAAATTTCCATAATGGATGAAGAGGATATTCATGACAATCGCCGGCCTTTATTGTCGCGCTTGGATCGATGGTAGTCTCCACGGCTGAAATACTTTTCCATCCAGGCGTAGAGGATAATGAAAACATACCGGCTCCCCATTTCGCTTATTTTGAATTTGGCGCTACCGCTTTTCCGGTTCTGCCAACCGATGGGAACAACCGTCCAGGTGTAGCCTCTGATAATGGCTTTCAGGGGCAGTTCCACCGTCAGGTTGAAGTGGGGTGAAAGCAGGGGTTGGCATCCCCGGACAACCTTCCTCCGATAGGCCTTGAAGGCATTGGTCGTATCGTTCAAGCGAATGCCAAAAATGAACTGTATCAATTTGTTGGCCAGTCGATTCAGGATGAGTTTTGGAAATGGATACCCTATCACCCTGCCACCCTTGACAAAGCGACTTCCAAATACGCAGTCGTAACCTTCATTCAACTTCTCCCGGTAGGTGACCACGTCGTCCGGGTTGTCGGATTGATCGGCCATGAAGATCACTGCCGCGTCTCCTTTCATTTTGGAAAGTCCGCTTTGAACTGCGTTGCCAAACCCGGGTTCCATCGTGTTTTCCAAGTAACGGACCTCATGGTTTTTTCTCATCAATTCCATTAGAAGCGCTCGCGTTCCATCGGTGCTCTGGTCATCAACGGTTATAATCTCAAACGGCGCCTCAGCTTTTCTCAGCGTCAGGAGAAGCGCTTCCACTGTTTTCGTAACACAGCTTTCCTCATTCCTGACGGGTATTATAACGGACAAAAGCTGGACCTTGGTCGGCATTTACACGGATGGGCAGGTTGAAGAAGTGATGACGTCACGGTAAATTTTTAAAAGTTCCGAAGCAGTCTCCTCCCAGGAAAACCTGGTCGACTGATGGAGGGACTTCCTCGAATGATCCCGATAAGGCTCCTCTTCCGTTTCGAGCTCGATCATTGCCGCGGCTATGGATTCGATTGAGTCGGGGTTACAATAAATGGCGGCCTCCCCGCCCACTTCGGGCAGACAGGTCCGGTTTGAGGTAATCACCGGAGTACCTTGGGACATGGCTTCCAAAACCGGCAGGCCGAAACCTTCATAGAGACTGGGCCAAACCAGGGCGAAAGCATTACCGTAGCGTTTCAGTAGTTCCGGGTCGGACAAGTAGCCCAGATGCCTGGCTCGCCCCCGTTTGGATAACGCTTCGATATGGTTCCATTCGTTGCCAGTCGTCCATCCCCGGGGTCCGGCCAGCAGCAATGTTCGCTTTTGCCTGCTTTTTTCCCAGTACAGGTCAAACGCTTGCAGGAGTTTGTGAATATTTTTTCTCGGATCGAGTGAACCGACGAAGAGCCAGGGAGCGTCTTTGGAGAAACTTTTTGGTTGGGAAATTGTTGGAAACCTCCCCCCCCAATAAACCACTTGGTGACTTTGCCTGTTTTGCGATAAAACGTCGCCGAAGAAGTTCAAAAATCTGGATTGGGTGAATTGCGACGGAAAAATAAAGGCGGCGGCATTCTCCAGAGCTTGGAGGATCCCATCCTGGCACAACAGGCGATTCGTTTCGGTAGAGGTATGCGGAAGGTCCCAGAAGGCCAAGTCGTGCACGGTATACACCAGTGGTATTTTTCCCGTGTTGGGAGCGGAAAAATTATGACTGTGAATGAGGTCCGGATTTCCCGGGGGCGCCATCGATCCATTACCAATTTTCTGCCATAGGATTTTTGCCTCGTGGCCGGTCATGTCCGCCAGTGGACTTTGCACAGATGGGTTGTCCGGGAAAAATCCCTTGTCGGTAGCGCTGTTTGCCCAGGTCCCGAAGTGATGATAGAGAATGATTCGGAGGCCGGGGTTGGCTTTGGCCGAAAGCGCCTGGGCGATCTGGTGGGCTGCCCAACCGCATCCCGCGACTTCAACACAGGTCTGGGAAACATCCAATGCCACCTTCATTCTTTCCTCCGCCTCCCGAACCTGCCTGGACGGAGACCTGTCGCCAGTTGGGAGAAGGCTTCGGCTGAACGCTTCCAGGAAAATGCTTTTTTTCGCTCTCGCCCTTCCCTCGTCAAACGGTTTCGCAAGGCTGTATTCCGGCTGATCTGGCAGAGGCCCTCCCCAATTTTCCAGGGAGATTTTTGATCCACAAACAATGCGGCCGATTCCGCTACTTCCCTCAAGCTGGGCAAATCCGCCGCGAGAATGGGAACTTCCAATTCCATCGCTTCCAATAATGGAAGGCCGAATCCTTCGTAGTTCGATGGGAATACCAATGCCCCGGCATCGGCCCAAGTCGATCGGTAGGCGCTGCCCGTGAGGTAACCGCGATATTCCACCAGATCCTGCAGGCGCAACACCTCAATCGATTTTTCGACTCCCGCACCGTCTCCCGACTCCGGATGTCCGGTCAAAACCAGGGGCCAGGGTCGTGAGACCCGTTGCGTGTAGATTTTGTACCCGACCAGCAAAGTTTTGTGGTTTTTATGTTTCCAGAAATTTGCCGGATACAAAAAGTGAGGTTTGGATCGGCTTCCAGATTTATTTTGCCGGTTTACCCATTTGGGCAAGGCGTGCGGAATGACGCTTACAGCATGACGAGGCACTCCATAATGCTCCATGAGCCGTTCCCGGGAATAATGGGAAACGGTAAGTATTTGGTCGGCTCTTCGGACTGCCTTCAGGAGGAGGTTATGCCGATACTCCCTATCGGCCGAAGACAAGGATTCAGGGTAATCGATGTGTAGTAAATCGGGACTGAGGAAAATGAGGGGCAGACCCGAATTGTGAAAGCGCAGGGAAGGCAAGGGGCAGAACAGGAGATCCGGATCATGCTTTTCCACCAGGTATTGCGCCGTGATTCTTTCATCACAGACCTGGATTTTCACGGATGGCCCCAGCTCCGAGGTGGTTTCCTCCACCAATTGCTTTTGCACCAAAACGACAAGAAGTAATCGCCTGTTCTTTTGAATCTCTTCCAGAAGATTGTAGAGGGCCGGCTTAATACCGCCGTGAATTCCCCCGGCCTGGAATAGAGTAAGATCGACCAGGATTACCGGTTTTTTAATTGGTTTTGTGTGATGGGATGGAATTAATGGCCTTTTCTTTCTTTTTCAGTTTTTTTCTTCAAGCACATTTTGGCTGAAACCACCTTTTTCGATTGCGATGAAGGATTCCTCTCTCTTCAGATTAGCAGTTTGACCCTATTGGAAACCTCGAATCCGGATGGGTTTGTTATCGATAGTTTTTCCGAAAAATGCGCCTTCTGACCACCCCTTTTCTCACTATTCACGGCAATAAAACGCTCCTCTTGATGCTTTCCCGACGGAATTTGGCCGCTCGACACAAGGGGAGCTGGCTCGGTAGAGCCTGGTTGATTTTCCAACCCTTGTTGCTCCTGACCGTCTACACCTTTGTTTTCAGTCAAATTTACCATGGCCGATTTGGAGTAATTGAATCTGAGACGGGAGCCCAGTATGCCTTGGGCATTTTTTTTGGCCTCATCATTCTCCATTTTTTCAACGACTCCTTGTCCGGCTCGGTCAACTGCATTGTCGGAAACCAGAATTACGTGAAAAGGGTTGTATTCCCCCTGGAAATACTGCCCGTTTCCCTGACCTTGGAAAATTTATACTCCTTTTGCATTTCAATGCTTTTGGCCCTGATGGGGGTTATACTCTTCGTGGGGAAGGTAAGCATCTCCATTCTTTGGTTGCCGGTCCTGATCTTACCCTGCCTTCTATTTACCATGGGGGTAGCTTGGAGCGTTTCCGCATTCGGGGTGTTTTACAGGGACATAGGCCCAGTGGTGCAAATCTTCAGCATTTGCATGTTATGGATGAGCGGAGTGTTTTTTTCGGCCAGGGATATTCCGGAGGCTGCCTGGATTTTTTTGAGATTCAACCCGATATTGTTGAATATTGATCTATGCAGGGATGTCGTTCTTTGGAATCTGCAACCCGATTTTGGGTGGATTACCTATACTTACTCATCCTCCATCATCATTTTCTTCCTCGGCTTTTGGGTGTTCAGGTCGCTGAAACCCGCCTTTGCCGACGTCATGTAGTTATTCGTATGCATGCTTCCAAGGCAGGGCCGTTAATTGATGTCAGAAGAGTTTTCAAATACTACAGGATTTGGCGTGATCCCCAGGCCCGATTCAAATCCATTCTGCTATCCCTCGTTTTGAGAGGATTCCATCTGCTCAGGATTTCGTGGTTGCGGGCATTGAACCATAAATTGGAGAAGCATATCCAAAGTCTCCATCGCGATTTTTTTGCCCTTCAGGATGTTTCCCTGCAACTCTCCGGAGGCGAGACCGTCGGAATTATCGGGTTGAATGGTTCCGGAAAATCGACCTTATTGCAAATTATCGCCGGGGTGCTGCAACCCTCAGCAGGGGACATTTGCGTAAATGGAAGGGTCGCGGCTTTGCTTGAACTGGGAGCTGGATTCAATGAAGAGTTCACCGGAAGGGAAAATGTTTTCCTGAATGCGGCAATTTGGGGTCTGGAGAAACCACAGATCGAGGAAAAAATGGAGGAAATCATCAAGTTTTCCGAAATTGGAGAATTTATTGATCAACCCGTAAAAACCTACTCCTCGGGAATGAAAGTTCGTTTGGCCTTTTCCGTCCTTACCCAAATCAAACCCGACATTTTCATTATCGATGAAGCATTGTCCGTTGGAGATGCCTATTTTAGTCACAAGTCTACCAGTTTCATAAGGGAATATGTAAGGGACGGGGGTACACTGCTATTGTGCAGTCACGACTTGAACGCCGTAAAAACGCTTTGTCATCGGGCCATTCTTCTGGAATCGGGGAGGATTGTGGAAGAAGGGGACTGCGAAAGGGTGGTGGATTATTTCAACGCAATTATCAGCAAGAGGAAAGACGATTTTAAAATCCGGCAGTATAAAAACCCTTCGGGGAAGTACGTAACGAGATCGGGTAGCGGAGAGGTTGTGATCGATGCATTCAGAATTTTGGATGAAGAAAGAAATGAAACCATTAACTTTCATAGAGGGGAACGGTTGATCGTAAAAATAAAATGCACCGCCAAGAAGGCAGTGGACCAGCTTACGGCCGGGATCAAAATCTGTGACCGGATCGGATCAACCGTTTTCGGAGTGAATTCGTTCCATCTGGAAGAAGATATAAGAAATGTAAAACGGGGTGAACAATTGGAGTTCGACTTTTTCATCGACCTCAATCTGGTTCCCGGAGAGTACTCCATTACGGCGGCAATTCACTCGGATGACAGTCATCTGAAAGGGAATTACGATTGGATCGAGAATATGAGCGTGGTCAGGATAAATGGACGCAAAACCGATCATTTCACCATTGGAACAGCCTACTTGAACAGTCGGGTAACCGTCGATAGAACGATATGAGAAGTTGGAGAGGGAAAATACCGAGATTTCGGGATGTCGAATTCATAGCCGAAGAAGCCATTGCCATCAAGGTCAGCGCCAGAACGGAGGAAGAGAAGAGGCTTCTGGCAAAAAATATTCAATTAATTGAAGACGACCGAGATCCCGAGGAGGAAAAGGAGCAACCGGATTGGCGGGTTTTCCCCATAAAAAAAACCTATCGGTTGAAAGCCCTGTTGCAATTGAACCAATTTGACTTCATCTTCAACGTTTTCAGAGCCTTGCTCGGGCGAAACCCCAACCCGGAGGAAATGTGGACCCAGGTTGAGGTCATAAGAAAAGATAAACTGAGCAAACTCACTTATTTCATGAATTTGAGAGGGGTGGAAGAGAGTAAGGTTCACAATTCATCCTTCTGCGATGCGGATCGAGGGATTAAACTGTTCGGTCGATTTTTCAAAGTTGGGAACCTGGGTTCAATTCGGGATATCGAGATATATTTGAGGGGCTCGGAGTCCATCTTTGACGATACGGAAGATCTGGAGCGTCGGTTGGAGGATCTCCGGGACCATTATCGCAATATGGCTTCCTATTGGAATGTGGTCGCGGAAGCTTTTGAGGTGGAAATGGGGAATGCGCAGGAGAGGGCCGGGGTAAAGGAAACTTCCGGTTTGGAGGAAAGGGTGAAAACCGTACTCGAGACCCTGGAGAGATCTTATGGAAAGCGGCTGGAATACGATGAAAGTGAGATGGAGGAAGTGTATTTGGTGGACGCTCCCAATTATTACGAAATCGGAAAGGATAATGGAGAGAAGGTAAACGCGGAGGCCAGGGAGAAATATCGCGGGGATTATGATTATTATATATTTGAAAACGTCTTTTACGACCCGGAGGTGGTCAAACGGAAACAAACCCATTATTTACCGTTACTGGCCCATGCTCGGGAGAGTAAGAGGAGATTCCTGGATCTCGGATGCGGCCGGGGTGAATTCCTCAAACTGTTAAAGGGATACGGGATAGAGGGGGTGGGGGTTGAACTGAACCCCATCGAATGCGAGATCCTGAGACAGGACGGACTAAAGGTGTATCGGGAAGATATTTTCAAGTTTATTGCAGAAAATGAAAGTTTGTGGTCCGGAGTTTCCCTGCTCCATGTAATTGAACATCTGGAAAAAGACAAAACTGCTCGTCTATTTGATGACCTTTTCCAAATGATGGAACCCGGTGGAATTCTGATAGTTGAAACGATCAATCCCCACTGTCCAAAATCATTCGGCAGCTTTTTTATGGATCATACGCATATAATTCCCCATACCCCCGAGGGAATTGCTTTTCAAATGCAGAGAGCAGGTCTTGAGGATGTCAGGATCCTCTACTCAAACCTGATTGACGTTTTCCATTGGAGCCCGGAGAGGAAGGCGAATTACCACGACTTCGGGGTCATCGGAAGGAAAGCAAGATGATTGGGGTGTATGTATCGACATTTTCGAAATACGACGCGACCTGCAACGATGCGGTTTCGATGTGTGAGATTCTTCTGAAATCGGGATACGAAACCAGACTGATTTCTGCGCATTTCATGGACGACTGCGAGTTGGTCCCATGGCTGGAATGCTCCGAAGGAATGGATGCCATGGACGACTGCGATTCGCTCATGATCTACCATTACGGCTCTTTTGATCCGTACTTCGAAAAGGTCCTCTCGCTAAAATGCAAAAAGGTTTTCAGGTTCCATAATATTACTGAACCCAAATTCTTCAAGGGGTACGACCCGGCTGTAGAAGACTGGTGTGCCAGGGGAAAGGAACAAACCAGGAATTCTCTGGGAGGATTTGACGGTTATTGGTCGAACTCCCATTTTACCGCTGGTCAACTTGTGCAGGCCGGAGGATTGTTGCCGGAAGATTCCGATGTTCTCTATCCCTTTCACCGGATTGAACAGAGGCTAAATGGAGGAAGGCGCGTTCCCCGGGTCATGGAAGATAAACGGGAGGTTAAACTGTTGAGCGTCGGCCGCATTTGTCCCCACAAGAATCAACGCTTTCTTTTGCAATGCTTCAGGGAATTACGGGCTGAATCCGACCAAAACTTTAAGCTGACCTTTGTGGGGAAAACAGGACCTTCCAGGTACTGGGAGGAGATTATGGAGGACCTCGCAGTTTCCGGTATTGGGGAACACGTCACATTTTTTACCAATGGAATTTCCGAAAGGGAATTGGAAAAGCAGTACCGTGAGGCCGATATCTTTTGCTGTGTATCGCGGCATGAGGGTTATTGCGTACCGGTGGTGGAGGCAATGAGCTTCTCCATTCCTGTGGTTTCCACCCCCGACACAGCCCTGAGGGATACCATAGCCAGCTTTGGGTTGCTCGTTGAGAATGACCGTATTCTGCAATTGAAGCATGCTATCATGAGACTTGCGAAGGAGACGAAATTTTACCATACCCTCTCCAAACTTTCCTATCTGGGATACCAAAGAAGGGCGTCTCCGATCCTGGAAAGGATTTTTTCCAGGAAAATTTCAACCGTCACCGAAACATAGGATCAGCCGCAGTACAAATGAGTGGAAATCTCAAGCGCCAGGGGTGTTGAAGGGGCCTCGCCATGGGTGGAGTATTCGATATTATCGTTATAGGAAGCGGCATCGCCGGGTTGAGTTTCGCCTTGCGTAGTGCGGGATACGGTCACCGCGTGGCCATCGTTACGAAGAAGCATCAGGCCGAATCGAATACCAACTATGCCCAAGGCGGCATAGCGGTGGTAACTTCCAAGTCCGACGATTTCGAATTGCACGTGGGGGATACCCTCATCTCAGGAGATGGATTGTGCGATGAAGGGGTGGTTAAGCAAATTGTGGAAGAGGGTCCGGCCCGGGTGAAGGAGTTGATTCAGTTGGGCCTGGAATTTACCCGAATTGATGAAGGCGCCTACTCTTTGGGAAAGGAGGGAGGACATTCCAAACGGCGCATATTGCACGTCGCGGACATGACGGGGAAAGCCATTGAAACGGCCCTCCTCAACGCGGTTAACCGACACCCTCTGATTACCACCTATGAGCATTCTTTCGCAATTGACCTCATAACTTTGCAGAAACTCGAGCGAGCGGGGCACATGCGCAGCGGTGAGGGAAACCGCGTAGTAGGCCTGTATGTGCTCGATGTATTTTCCGGAAAGGTCGCCACTTTTTCGGCTCAGGCGGTCATGTTGTCCTCTGGCGGCGCCGGACATGTCTATCCCTTCACCACCAATCCCCCCATCGCAACGGGTGATGGCATCGCCATGGCTTACCGAGCGGGTGTGCCGATCCGAAACATGGAATTCATCCAATTTCACCCCACCACGCTATATTCCCCTTCGGGAAAACGTTTTCTCATAAGTGAGGCGGTGCGCGGCGAGGGCGCCATGCTGCGCAATCGTGATGGGGAGCGTTTTATGGAGGCATGCGACGCGCGGGCCGAACTGGCGCCCAGGGACGTGGTCGCCCGGGCCATCGATGCGGAAATGAAGAAAAGCGGGTCCCCCCATCTCTGGTTGGATATCAGCCACCAGCCCAGAGCGTTCCTCAAAGAGCGATTTCCCTCCATCTTTCAAACTTGTCTCGGAGAGGGGCTGGATATCTCCAAGGATTGGATACCGGTAGTTCCCGCAGCCCATTACTTGTGTGGAGGGGTGGTTACCAACCTTCGGGCGGAAACATCCCTGGCCGGATTATATGCCTGTGGTGAAGTTGCCTGCACCGGTCTGCACGGAGCAAATCGTCTGGCCAGCAATTCTCTTCTGGAAGCATTGGTTATGGCCTACAACGGGGCCGATTCCGTCCACGGTTATTTGGCGAAGGGCTCGGAGATTCCGGACAATATGCCGGGTTGGATCGATGGGGAAATGAGTGATCCGGATGAGCGGGTGGTGTTGACTCACAATTGGGAAGAATTGAGAAGGGCCATGTGGGATTACGTGGGCATTGTCCGGACCACCAAGCGACTGAAGAGGGCCATGAAGCGGATTGAAAACCTATCGGCGGAAATCAACGAATACTACTGGAATTTCAAGGTGGAGCCGCTCTTGCTCGAGTTGAGGAATATGATTGTGGTGGGCGAATTGATCGTGCGGTGTGCCTTGAAGCGCAAGGAGAGTCGTGGGCTCCATTACACCCTGGATTATCCCGGGAAGGCGGAGAAGGGCCTCGATACGACGCTCACCCTGTAACCCGTCAACCTCACCTCAACTCGGATCCCGTTACCGCGTTTATGATGCGAAAATTCTCTACGTGATAGGATGGGTCTGCTCGAAAAGACAGTTTCACGTCGTAAAGGCGCTCTATATCCACCAGGAGGGATTTATCCTCGCTGCGCAGCCGTTCCAGCACGGTGGGGTTGAGCATTACCCGTATGGTCAGCTTATCGTGACCGTTATCGGAGTCTTTGGGCTTCAGGCGGCGCAGGATGGAAGTAATTTGGCGTTGGATTTCCACGCTGATGGTCCTGGCCGCTTTGACGATGCCGCGCCCGTGGCAATAGGGGCAACCGGTATAGACGCCGGTGGATATGCTCACCTCCTGGCGTTGACGGGTCATCTGCATGATTCCCAGTTGAGTGATGGGAAGGATGTGCTTCTTTGCCTTATCCTTCTGCATTTCCCTGCGCATGCGATAGAGCACTTTTTGCCGGGCCCGTCGATTTTTCATATCGATAAAATCGATGATGATCAGGCCGCCGATATTGCGCAATCGGATTTGGCGGGCTATGGCCGAAGCCGCTTCCAGGTTTACCTGCAGTATGAAATCCTTATCGTGACCCGTTTTGTTGCGATGCGATCCGGTGTTTACATCTACCGCCACCAGGGCTTCCGTCTCCTCGATCACCACCTCTCCACCGGAGGGCAGGGGCACGCGTCTCTGGAAAGTCTGTTCGATCTGTCGCTCGATGTTGAACCTTTCGAAGATGGGTATGGAGTCCTTGAACAGAGTGATCTTTCCCAGGGACCGTTTGGATACACGGGCCACGGCGGAGCGCATTTTTGCCCAATCGGTTTGATTATCGATGAGGATTCGGTCTACTTCCTCGGTCAGAAAATCGCGCACGGTGCGGCCGATAATGGCGGGCTCCCGGTAGAGGCAGAATGAGCCTCTTCGACCATCCAATTTTTTCTCGATATCCTTCCAGGTTTTCAGGAGAAGGTGGAGATCGCGGATAAAAAACCGCATTTTTTTACCCTCGCCCGCCGTGCGGATGATAACCCCCATTCCGTCTGGAATGGTCATGGTTCTCAGGACTTTGCGCAGTCGTGCCCGCTCCGCGTTATCCTCGATCTTGCGAGAGATTCCGCATTGGTCGTTTTTGGGCATGAGCACCAGGAATCGCCCCGGGAGGGATATGTTCGTTGTCGTGCGCGGGCCCTTGGTCCCAATTTGCCCTTTGGTGATTTGCACCAGAATTTCGGTGCCTACGGGGTAATGTTTCGGGATATCCTTCAAGGGGATTTTCTTCTTTTTCCTGACTGGCCCCTTGGTGTTCCTGCGCACCACTTCTATACTGGAATCCTTGTAGGACGGGACGATGTCCCAATAGTGGAGGAATGCGTTTTTGGGTTGGCCGATATTGACGAAGGCGGCTTTCAGGCCCGGTTCCAGATTCTGGATCCTCCCCTTGAAGACCGCTCCGACCAACCTTTCCTCCCCGGCGCGCTCTACTTCGAAGCGTTCGATGACCCCGTCTTCCAAAACCGCCACCCGCGTCTCCAGCGGTTCCGCATTGATTATGATCTCGCGGAAGGGTGGGGACTCCCGCTTGACGGCATGGACGATTTTTTGGAGGAACGGCCGAGACCTTTTGGCCCTTCGGTTGGCTTGCTTTTTTATGCGCCTCGCCGGCAAGGGCTTGGGAGGCCCTTCCACTGGCGGTTTGCGCAGTTCTTCATCCAGTTGTTTTTCTGAAAGTTTTGGGGACGATTTCTTGATTTGTTTTTTGCTCATGGTGATAACACAGCGGTGTGGTTGGAGGTGGTTCCGTTCCCAACTGTTCCGAGCAAATCAAAATCCCAAAAAGTGTTTGGATGACCTTCATTGGTTCAAAATGCCTTGCGATGGCGGTAAACGCTCTGGACGATACCCTGCAGGATACAACAGCTCAGGAGGAAGGAACCCCCGTAACTTAGAAAGGGCAAGGGCAGCCCTGTGATAGGCATCAATCCGATAGTCATTCCAATATTTATAAAGCCGTGAATGGTGAATATTATGGTAACTCCGACGGTCAGGAACATTCCAAACCTGTCTCGTGCCATGCTGGCTATTCGAATGCCATTCAACAAAAGGATTCCGGAAAGGCCTATGACAGTTATACTGCCGACAAACCCTTTTTCTTCTGCCAAAACGGAGAAGATAAAGTCATTATGCGCTACGGAGCGCGGTAGATACCCCAACTTGGCCTGGGTGCCCTTTTTCCAACCTTTGCCCATCAAACCTCCGGAACCTACCGAAATCAGGGATTGGTTCAGGTTCCAACCGCTACCTTTCGGGTTCACCTTGTCTGGCATGAGGAACGTCAAAATGCGGTTGCGCTGGTAATCTTTGATGTATGGCAGGTAGGAGTGTTCTTCGTAGACACCCAGATGGCTGGTTGTGGTATGGTTATTGGATTCTAAAAAGTAATAGTAGCGGGAGACATCCCACAGGATGATTCCGACCATCAATACGCACCCCAACAATACGGTGGTAAAAAACTCCATCGATAGGTTGGAAACGTATAAAAGGCCGAGTACCATCGGGAAAAGAACCAGCGCCGATCCCAAATCGGGTTGAAGTAGAATCAACACCAAGGGGAAGACGACAACCAAGGCAACTTTCCCCAAGGTGGTCAAGGATTCCTTTAATTCCCCAATTTCCGAGCGGGCCAGAATGCTGGCCACGATGACCAGGACCGAAATCTTAACCACCTCGGAGGGTTGAAAACTGAAGAATCCGAAATTGATCCAGCGGGTGGCTCCTTCCCGTTCAACCCCGAAGAAGTAGACCCAGGCCAACAGAGCCAAAGTTATGAGGTAGAGCCAGTGGCCCGACTTCATGAAAACCTCGTAGTCGACCAGGGATACGACCAGGTAAACCACCGCTCCGATCAACATCCAGATGATCTGCAACTTCCATTGGGACATCGTTGAATTCATCTGAGCGCTGTAAATGAAGAACAGCCCGCTGATGGAGAGAAGCAGCATGCATACGGGGTTGATCCAATCCCATTGCGGGTGTTCCTCCCGGTTCAACTTTGCGTGAGGGCTTCTATCCAGCCTCTGGCCGGCTGTCTGGAGCGAATGGATAAAATCTGCAATCAAAAGAGGACGATGGGTTGGGCATTACCTGTCGCTCGGGAAGGTCCCGACCCGCCGGTAATGGAATAGTGTTTACCATATCGGGCCGTTTCAGGATAGCAAAATACCTGTTTTAATTTGACCAGGGAGGTTTCAGGGACGACATTCCGGGGCGCGATTGAAAAATGAAGGTGTCGCCTTGGCCTGGTGGTGAATTTTCGGCGCCAGGGCCCTTTGCCAAATCAAGGGTTACATCAGCAAACCATTCCGCCTTTATCCAGACGATTCAAATTCATGGACGAACCGAAACGCAAAACCGTTCTATCCGCAGCCCAAACCACCGGCATTCTGACGATCGGGAATTATCTGGGGGCCATCAGGCATTGGGTCCGGTTGATCGAGGACCACGAATGTTTTTTCCCGTTGGTGGACATGCATGCCATTACCACAACCCCCTACCTCCCCGCCCAATTGCGCAAGAACACCCGGTCCCTCGCCGCCCAGTACATAGCTTGTGGGCTGAATCCGCAAAAGTGCACCTTGTTTATTCAATCCCATGTTCTGGGCCATGCGGAACTTGCCTGGATTCTGGGTTGCATGACTCCGGTCGGGGATCTCCAGCGCATGACTCAATTCAAGGACAAAATCGAAAAGGGGGCGCCCATCAATTCCGGCCTGTTGTTCTACCCGGTGCTCATGGCGGCGGATATCCTGTTGTACAATGCCGATATGGTCCCGGTCGGGGAAGACCAGAAGCAACACCTGGAGTTGGTGCGCAATGTGGCGGAACGGTTGAACAACACCTATTCGAAAACGTTCAAGGTGCCGGAGCCCAAAATCCCCTCCACCGCCAGCCGCATCATGTCCCTGCAAAATCCAGGGCGAAAGATGTCCAAATCCGACCCCAACCGGGCTTCCTACATTCTTTTGACCGATGATCCGGACCAAATCCGCAAGAAGATCGCTCGTGCCGTGACTGATTCGGGCAGGGAAGTCCGGCCCGGCCCGGACAAGCCCGGCATTACCAACCTGCTCTCCATCATGAGCGGGTTTTTGGAAATATCCCTTGAAGCATGTGCGGCCCGGTTCGCAGGGGAAAATTACAGTTCCTTTAAAAAAGGCGTGGCGGAAGTCGTTGTGGATGGGTTGGGCCCCATTCGGACCCGATACCAGGAAATCATCTCCGATCCTGCCTACTTGGATTCCGTCCTGAAAGCGGGCGCGGAAGCAGCCCAGAAAAGAGCCTTCCGCATGCTCAACAAGGTGAACCGAAAGGTCGGTTTTGTAGAGCGCTTTCCTTGATTCCGTTTTTTTCCCGCCACCAATATGCCTGCATAGACCCATTTTTTATTGTTGGCTAAAGAAGATTGGGCCACATATCTTGTTTGAAATCTAAATCCCAACCCAAAATTTATCATGAATTCCAAAGGACTATTTTGCATCATTCTGACCGCCATCATCATAGTTGTCGTCCTCCTCTTCGGATCCCAGTTTTTCAAAACGGTTCCGGCCGGTCATGTCGGCGTGGCCACTCTCTTCGGTAAAGTGGTGGATCGCCCCTATGGATCCGGTCTACACATCCCGGTAAACCCTCTCTATCAGTGGTACGAGTATGATATTCGGGAAGAAACCATTACCGAGACGGCCAGTGTTCCATCCCAGGATCAGTTGCAGACCCAGATGGATGTGAGCGTAAAGTTCAACATCGATTCCAGCCAGACACCCAATACCTTGCAACAATTTGGAGAAAAGGACCGGGTGGTGACCATGCAGCTCATACCTTCCCTTCGTGCCGCCTTGAGGGAAGCCGGTAAAACCATTGCTCGCGCCGAAGATTTTTTCCTTGAGGAAA
>JAABVD010000289.1 GCA_014529615.1 Opitutia bacterium | reverse complement strand
GTAAAGCCCCTCCTACAGTTTCGTGATACGATATAAACATTCATGCGGACGATTGCTCAAGATACCTGAGTAGTTACGTCTTTAGAAGGTCTGGTTCCGGAGGGCTAAAATTAAATGTAGCATTGGTTGCTTGTCTCGCCGCATTCTAAGAAGGCGGATGACACCCTGGAACGGAAACGGAGCACGAATTCGTCCTAATAACGCTTAACTTAGGACCATTCGCGTTTGACCCCTTGCTCCCTCTCTATCGCAAAAAAAACGGCCAAGCAAACATCTTATACATGCATACGATGAATCCTGGAGCAGAAAAATTTGTTAAGCATTTTTTCTTCAGTGCCGCAGTCGCTTTCATTTGCACCGGCTGCGCGGATACGCGGGAAGCAGAGATACGCGGGGAAACACAACACGCGCATGATTCCGCAGCTCATCAAAAGGAAGAAACCTTTCAGAACAGTATCCCTAAAGTTGTTACAGATGCAGCAGCAAGCGCTTTCGAGCCGCTTCCCTTTCCGCACAACCGAATTCGTAATTTCTATGCGGCGGAGGCACGCCGTCATCTCAATCGTGGCGACCGGCCTTTGCCCGAAATACTTCCGGAGTTCCCGGGGCTGGACGGTGGCAAGTTTGGCCACTGGGGGCAGGGTGACGACACGACCTATGCCGACGAACGACTCAATGAAATGGACTTGGGTGGATTGGTATCGCAAGTAGTGCACCACTTTGGGCAGACAACGGTACGGGGGGTTGTTGTGGTCGTTGGGGGAAACCAGGAGGCCTCGGCTCTTTTTGATCCCGAGCGATTTACTTTTACCGACTCCTGGCATGGAGGAACGGTGACCTGGGATACTCAGCGCTATGGTGTGAATAGCGGCGTGAAGCCGGGGGGTGAACGCCTTCTCGATCTCGGTGATTCAGTCTGGTCGATGGAAGGCGGAAAAGTATTAAAACTCAAATACCTCGGTTTTTATCGTAACGGAAAGCATGTCGTTTTTCACTACCGGGTAGCCGGTACCCCGGTTTACGACTACGTCTGGTTTAATGGCGAAACATTGACCCGGACGATGACGGTTGACGGAACGCTGGATTCCGGAATCACTTTGCGTTCGTCTCTCCCTCCGGTATTCGATCGAGGAGAAACGAAACGGCTGGCTCTTGAAGGGAAGCCCCAATGGGCGTCGGGCGAAGTGGTTACACGTGGTGAACTGGGAACCGGCTCCGGTCCCTATGTCGTCGATACGCTGACGATTCCCTATCACGACAAGAATCCATTTGGAACGCCATTCCGCGTTGGAGGATTCGACTTCCTGCCGGACGGCAGGGCGGCGGTATGCACCTTGAATGGGGACGTCTGGTTGCTCGACGGCATCACTGCCAAACTCGATAAGCTGACATGGAAGCGCTATGCGGCGGGTTTGCATCAGCCACTTGGACTGGTCGTCAAAGACGGTCAAATCATCGTCCTCGGCCGGGATCAGATTACCCGGCTGCACGACAGCAACGGGAATGATGAAGCCGATTTCTATGAGTGCATAACCAATGAATTTCCTGCCGTTGCCGGAAACAGCTATGCCGACACCCTGCATCAGGACCAGGACGGCACTCTCTATTGGTTCACTCGCGCAGAGGGTTTTCAGTTCACCAGGTTTTCGGAAGGCGCCAAGCCGGAATCGGTCGCCACCGGTGTGCGCAACAGCAACGGTCTCGGCATTTCAGCGGATGGCAAACTCCTGCTTGCCACCGCGCAGGAGGGACCTTGGACGCCGGCCACCGCCATCTTTGAAATCAGTGAGGGGAGCTACCATGGTTTCGACGGGCCAAGAGAAGGTTATGGGAAATACGGTTATGATCTGCCGTTGTGCTTCATCCCGCGTGGAATCGATAGCTCGTCGGGCGACATCATCTTCTTTCCTCAGGATGATCGTTTTGGCCCGCTTGCGGGAACCACCTTGGGAACCTCGCTTGGGGCGTGCAGCTACTACCTCATTTTACGCGAAGAAATCGGCGGCCGGAGTCAGGGCGGGGTTGTTCCCTTGCCCGGTGACTTTTTATCGGGGGCGCATCGCTCGCGCTACAATCCGCATGATGGACAATTCTACGTTGCCGGTAGCGCCGGTTGGGGAAGTTATTTTCAGGAACCCGGTTCCTTGCAGCGTGTGCGCTACCAGGGAGGAGAATTCCATATTCCTGCGAGTGTAGAAACACGTTCCAATGGGCTTATCGTCCGCTTTAATACCGCGATCGATCCGGAATCGGTCTCATTGAAAAACGCCTTCTGTGCGCAGTGGAATTATTTATATAGCAGTGGGTATGGATCTCCTGAATACTCGGTAAAACAGCCAGGCATGGCCGGGCATGACCCCGTTGAAATCCGCTCGCTTCATTTAATGGAAGACGGTCGCGCCCTTTTTGTCGAGATACCTCAGCTCCATCCGGTGATGCAGCTTCATCTGTATTTGGATCTCAAAACCGCTAGTGGAACCACGTTCACTCCAGATATTTTCTATTCAATTATTCAGATAGGCGATGAACCGTTTACCGACTTTCCCGGCTACACGAACATTACCAAAGAGCCTTTCAACGATTTTCCAACTCCGGAAAACTACCCCCGCGACAAGCGTCTCGTGGCTCAGGAACAACTTGGCAAAAGCACCCAAGGCTTTGAAACCGCGGTAATCAAATGCGTGCCCGGTCTTCAGTTCGAGCCACGCCGCATTCAAATGCGCGCCGGACGCCGGGCGGTCATTGTGTTGGAGAACGCGGATGTTGAGATGCCGCATAATCTGGTTCTTGTAAAACCCGACCGTCTTCAGGCGATCGGTGAAGCGTCCATGATGCTGGCCTCCGATCCCTCCGCGGTAGGGAACCACTATGTTCCTGAAGATGAAGGAGTGCTTGCCATGTCAAGACTGGTGCAGCCATCGGAACTGTATTCGATTTATTTCAATACTCCAAAAAAGGTGGGAGAATACCCGTTTATCTGTACCTTCCCGGGGCATTGGATGATCATGCGGGGAATTTTAGAAATTGTAGAGGAATAATACATGAGAGAGCTGGCTTTGATTAAAAGGTAAGCCAGCCTTCATCAATCGATAATCGATAACAATGAACACTAGCCCGCATTTCTCACCAAAAAGGCGCGGATGAAGCTGGGTCGACACCCTGCAAATTCGCGAATCCAGCGAAGTCCGCACCAGTGCCGATATTTCGGAGCGCAGTAGAAAATTTGTGAGAAATGCGGGCTAGATTCTTAATCACAGTAATCTTGTAGGTCTCCTTGTAGGTCTCTGTGGCGATAAATTAAATGGCTGCAAACAGTCTGGTCATTCCTTTAGCCAGCGCAAGTTGCGGAACTCAGGTTCCGCTCCCGACCATTCGCCGCCAAATGCGGTGGATATCACCTCATCATCCACGCGCTTTTTTAAGATTTCTTCAGCGTCGAAACTCAACTCCCTGATGTTGTTCCAATCTGTCAGGGCTTCATTCTCGGCATTTCGAAAATCAGCGGGGGAAAGCGCCAGGCTCTGCCATTCGTCTCCGCCGGCAAGAGCAACTTCGGCAATGTAACGATCGAGCGAAACAATCATCTCGTTGGGTTCAGCAGACCGCACATCCAGGGCTAGTTTTGCTTTGGGAGGCGCTTTCCACAATTCGCTGTAAACCTTGTGTGTCCGCCGCCCCCAACCTTCCGATTTATAAGTGAACCATTCCTTTTCCCAATCCCCTTGGAAGGTTTCTATCGTCAGGGATGGTTTCAAACTTGCCTGAACGCCATCAGCTTTCAGTTGGTCAGGTGAAGCTATGCTCATGCGGGACGACAAGGTAAAGGTATTGGCGGTATAGACCCGGTAATAATAACCGGCCCCGGTAACCGGTTCCTTCAGCGGGTAGCGGACATTGGCATACACCCACAATGGCTTGTCCGTGCTGACGAGGGGCAGGTCCGCGGTCCACTTGTCACCCTCTGCCCTGGAAAGCGCGAAATGCCAGAATCGATTAATTCGATTATCCCGATCTTCAATTTCACCTGCCTCCGGACCCTGTTGAGTATAATAGACTTCCACGGACAAAATCGGTTTGGATGAATCGGGCCTGACGGTGAAAGTCGGCACACCCGTTCCGGTTTTTAACTGCAGGCTGCTTTCGGGAGTCTCCGGCCAGGTAAAGGACCCTTTCAAGAATTGGTCAAACCAGAGGAGGGTCGCCACTTCGAAATCCCCATGATCCTGATGATTGTGATGGGGCGAACAGGTGAGGCGCCACTCTTCGCTCTGAATTTCTTTCAGGGCCGTCTGCAGGTCATTGATCCTGCCATGGAAATCATTGGAAGGGCTGAGAAAGATAATGGGGCAAGAAATCCGTTTCAGGTAGACATCATCAGCCAGGGTGGCGGCGAACAGCGGGTCCTCATTGTGACGATCGCTGATACCTCCGCAGGACGGAGCCGCCGCCTTGACGCGTTTGTCCGAACCAACGGTCAATACGGTGAGCTTGCCCCCCATGGAGTGACCATAGACCCCCAGCTTTTCGGAATCCACCTCCGGCTGCCGTTCTAAAAAGGTCAGGGCACGTCGAGCGCCCAAGGCGCAGAGGAACCAACTGTTGTTGCGTGGCGATGGCACTGCGTCCAAGGTCCAGGATCCAACAACAATTCTCGGGAATTGGTTTCCCCGGTTCCTGGATGGAGCATGGTAACCATCCAGGGCTCCCCAATCGGTGGTCGGCTTATAGTTCGGATCATCCGTGGCCTCGCCAAAGAACAACTTCACGACTTTGGGGTCCACCCGGTAATCCGGCGCATTGATTCGTCCGGCCCAGGAAATCGAAAGGGTTGCATAACCTCGCTTGCCGTTCGTGAGCACGGCACGGTAATCGGCATACTGCCCTCCTCCATGAATCTGAACC
>JAABVD010000024.1:2785-19399 GCA_014529615.1 Opitutia bacterium | reverse complement strand
CCGAACTGTTTTACAAGGGAACCGAGGTCAGGCCCTACTACGAATTCTACAAGACCGGGCTCTCGTTCAGCTTGAGCGGATCCTACAAATACTAACCCCTATTTCTTCAAAACGTAGAAAATTAAATAACCTAAAACCGATTCATATGAAAAAACTGATTATACTACTCGCATTTGCCTTTGCTCTGGTCGGGGCCAATGCTGCAGATGTCGCGGTGACAGAAAATATTTCCGCAGACACCACCTGGACAGCCGACAATGCTTATATATTGAGGAAGCCCATTTTCGTGACGAATGGCGCCGTTCTCACTATTGAGCCGGGAACCTATGTTTACGCTACCGAAGACGTCGCCGAAGGTACTTTCGGTTCCCTCGTCATAACCCGCGGATGCAAAATCATGGCGCAAGGAACTTCATCCGCACCCATTCACTTCACCGCATTGGAAGAACGGGACGGGGTGCCGATGGCAGGAGGCGGAACGCGTGAAATCACCCTTGAGGACAGCGGCTTTTGGGGCGGATTGATCATCCTGGGCAATGCCATTCTCAATACCCCGGACAATCCGGCCATCGGAGGTTCCACCGTTGGCACCTTCGAAGTTGAGGGCTTCCCTGCTGGAGGAGACAACGCAAACATCCAGTACGGAGGTAATAATGATGAGGACGATTCCGGAGTTCTGACCTTTGTTTCCATCCGGTATGGTGGATTCGAGTTTGCCCAGGACGAGGAAATCAACGGCCTGACTCTAGGCGCGGTGGGTAGCGGCACCACCATAAAATTCGTCGAGGTTTTCAACAACCAGGACGACGGAGTGGAAATGTTCGGTGGAACCGTAGATATGAAATACATGGTCATGGCCTTCAATGAAGACGAGTCCTTCGACTGGGATCAGGGCTACCGGGGACGCGGCCAATTCTGGTTCGCCATGCAGAAGGACGTGGGCGCCGGCTCCAATTACGGCGCTGAAATGGACGGCGGCGACGGCGACGATAAAACGCTGGAACCCTACGCCATTCCGGTGATTCTCAACGCCACCTACATCGGCTCCGGCGCGAATGGAAACAATCCCCAAAGCAACGCGGCCTGGAGAATGAAGGACAATACGGGAGGAAAGTACTACAATAGTGTCTTCGACGACTTCAAGGAATACGTGATTCGAATCGATGACGAAGCTACCCTGGCCCAGTACGATGCCGGAAACCTTGCCAGCGGCGGGAACGTATTTGGATTGTTTGGCGACTACAATGAAAATGAACCGGTGGCATCCCTGGCCAGAAACGGCTCCACCCAGGAATTGGGAATGCTCAACGGGGAGAATAACAGCAATGCCATTATTGGAAACGCCCTTGTCGTTGACGCCGTCGATCGGGACCAAGGCGCCCTCGTTCAAGTCGATCCACGCGTCACCGACGTGATGAGCCCGGTTTGGGATACCACGACCATGATCGATATCCCGGAAGGCCACGAAGACTTCTTTACAGAGGTAGACTTCAAAGGCGCCTTCGGAACCTTCAATTGGGCCAGAGGATGGACCTACCTGGACCAGAAGGGTTACATGGCTACCTCCGCGGAGGATAACAAGCTCGACGCAGAATTCATCAATGTATCCACGCGCGGCCTGGTTGGAACCGGCGCCGGCGAAGAAATGAACGTGGGTTTCATTTTGCGTGGAAACGAACCGCAAACGGTTCTTTTCATAGGGAAGGGTCCCAGCCTCGGCGCCCACGGGATTGCCAATCCCCTGGCCGACCCCCGCATCTCCATTCACGATGTGGGAAGTGGAGGAGCCATGATTGCGGAAAACGACAATTGGATGGATTCTCCCAATGCGGATTTGATTGAATTATCGACCATACCACCCTCTGAAGATAATGAGGCTGCGGAAGTGCTGACCCTGTCTCCCGGCAATTACACCATGCTCCTGTTCGGCGAAGGTGTCGGCCTGGGGGAAATTTTTATCTATCGTTAACTTTTTCACGCCAGCATAATACCGGTGGCCCGGCGCATTCATGCGCCGGGCTACTTTTTTGTCGACCCCTTGGCGCGAATTGAAAAACTGGGGCCCCTTATGTCTGAACCGCGCTTTCTAACCGCATCGCAATGTAAGGACATCGCCGGACGCTTCGGCACCCCGGTCTATGTTTACGATGAGGCCGGCCTGAAGCGTAGCGCCCGGAAGGTCCTGGATTTTCCCAGGCCATTTGGTTTCACCGGGCGCTATGCCATGAAAGCGTGCTCGAATGCGGCCATACTGCAGGTTTTTCATCAAATGGGGCTGGAAATGGACGCCAGTAGCGGATTTGAGGCGCGGCGGGCCATGCGGGCCGGTATTCCGGCACAACACATCAGTTTGAGCGCCCAGGAGTTTCCGAATGATTTTGTCGACCTCCTTCGCGCAGGAATCAGTATAAATGCCTGTTCCCTCAAGCAGTTGAGGGCTTTGGGGGAGGCTCTGCCCGGAAACCGGGTGGGATTGCGCATCAATCCCGGATTGGGATCCGGCAGCAGTCACAAGACCAACGTTGGAGGACCGTCCTCCAGTTTTGGCATCTGGCACGAAAGGTTGCCCGAGGCCAAGGAGATCATAGGCCGGTTCGACCTGGAAGTGTTCCGTATACACACCCATATCGGTTCGGGCAGTGATCCCGCCGTGTGGCAAAAATCCGCTCTATTGACCTTGGGGCAGGTGGAAGGTTTTCCCGCCGCGACTCACTTGAACCTGGGAGGCGGGTTCAAAGTTGGAAGAATGCGGGAAGAGGTTGGGACAGACCTCTCGGAGGTGGGCGTCCCCATTAAGGCGGCGCTGGAGGACTTTGCCCGCCTGACCGGGCGCAAACTACACCTGGAAATCGAACCGGGCACCTTCCTGGTGGCAAATGCCGGGTGTCTGTTGGCCTCCGTTGAGGACAAAACTACCACCGGAGACGAGGGACACGTCTTCCTGAAACTGGATGCGGGAATGTCCGATATCCTCCGGCCCACCCTTTATGCGGCCCAACAGCCCATGACGGTGGTACCCCTCGCCAAGAAATCGGGCCAGGAAATGGAATCGGTCATTGTGGTGGGCCATTGTTGCGAATCGGGAGATCTTCTGACCCCTGATCCCTCGGACCCTGTTCGTTTGAAGGAACGGTCACTGGTCCGGGCCGAAATCGGCGATCTCATGGTAATAGACGGCGCCGGGGCCTACTGTGCCGCCATGCAGGCCAAGAATTACAATTCCTTCCCCGAGGCTCCCGAGGCCCTTTTGCGGGAATCCGGGGAAATTACTCTCATACGAAAACGGCAAACCCTCGATCAGATTGTTCAGAACGAGGTTCCCCTGTAGCGGCGCCCCAAAAAAATGGAGAGTTGGAGAGAATTAACCACAGAGGCCACAGAGGCCACAGAGGGGCGAGGGGAAGCGCCCAAGGGCGCGAAATAGGAATTAGAAATTAGAAATGAAAAGGCACAAAGGAAAACTCTCCATCACTCCATCATTCCACCATTCCATCACTCTCTCTTTGCGTTGCTTTGCGCTCTTTGGGAGGGTCAATTCCGAGATACTGGCGTTATTGCCAGATAACCAGGTCGGCCTGCCAATTATGGACCGATAATCCGCGGTAGTTGCCTACTTTTACGGCCCGCAAATTGACCGCGGCTTGGGCCTTGAACGGTTTGGAGTGTTTGCGAAAGGTATCCTTGGCCTTGTCCAAATTGGAGGTTTTGGCGGTTACGACCGCTACAACGACATAGGGCCGGTCTTCCGGAGCTTTGTGGAAATATTCAAATTTGTATTTTCCGACCTGGGATGCGGATACCTCCGGAACCGGCTCCACGATCGCTTCCACTGTTTCCCCGCAACCGGAAAAATACAATGCCGAAACAAGCGCCAGGACTGCTATGAGAAGGAAAGTTTTCATGCTGGATAAGAGGGCAGGTTATCCCCTGTAATTCCCCCTTGTCAAATCCGGCGATTCAAATTGTGGGCTTCTACGTGGGCTTGCAGCAGTTCGATGGCGCGTTTGGCGCCATCTTCCCGAGCCATGGTGTCCCGGACCTCCCATGCCTTTTCCCGAAATTTGCCTCGGGTTTCCAGCAACCGAATGGCGCCGGGCAGCTTTTCCGGCCAACGGTTCCGCGGCAGGACGACTCCCGTGCCGAGCCGCTCAATTTCGGAACCCCAGAAATCCTGGTCGGCAATGTGCGGAACGATGATGTGCGGTTTTCCCGCCGACAAGGCCGAAGCCGTGGTGCCGGCGCCGCCGTGGTGGACGACGCAGGAGGCGTGGCCGAATAGCTGGTCGTGAGACATTTTCCCCACCACAAGGATGTCGTGTCTTTCCATCTCCACCGATAGGCCGGACCAACCGGTTTGGATGATTATCTTTTTTCCAACCGGCCAATTTCGCTCAAATCTTCTCATGATCGAGGTCGTGTCATCAAAGGCCACGCTCCCAAAGGTGAGGACCGGGACGGGCTCCCCGCCGCAAAAATTTACTATGCGGTTTTCCTCGGCCGGACAGGCTTCGGCCTGCCACCGCAGAAAGCCTGTAAATTGAAACCGGCGGGGCACGGAGCCTCGGCCTGCCATGAGGGATGGAGAGACCGCTACCAGGACCAGGTCGGCGGGTTTCATGATAAAATTGCGAGCGTCCGGGAGGCCCTTTTCCTCGAGGATGTCTCCGATGGTCCGATTGATCGCTTTATCCACCACGCAATTCACCAGCCGCCACAGGCCCATGTTCCAATGGGCCTGGAGGGTTTTGGGAAAACCCCGCAGGGTAAGGGCCGGCTCCGGCGGATAATCTCGCGATGGTATGGTGTTGTGGCAGAGCGCAATGGAGGCAAACGGTTTGCCCTTGCGCTCGGCCAGGGCCCGAAAATGGGGAAACAAATACAAACCGCATAAGACGTCGTGGGTTTCCAACGCTTCCTCGAGGCGGTCGATCAACTCGCCCAAAAAAGGGAGGGCTCCCCGGTAAATTTCTCTCAACTGTTTGATGGGGTAGCGTGCCCGGTGCAATCTTCTCATGAATTCCGTGAAGATTTCCTGTTCCCAATCCGGAGGCAGGTAATAATAGTCCAGATTGGCCCGCTTTATTTCCCTTTGGAAAAGCGGGGCGGAAGCAAAGGTTACGGAATGCCCGGCTTGTGCGAGAGCCCTTCCATAGGCGATGACCGGATAGAGGTCACCGGTCGACCCGTGGGAAGTAAGGAGGACACGCATAGACGGTGGTTCACCCTTGTCCTTTCCTCCTGCGGGCTCAAATGATTTTCTGTAAAAATTGGATGGCGCTCGGGTAACAGATTTGTCAAAGGAATCAACCTCTCGCTCTCAACCATCACCCATGGTGGCAAGATACACCCTGATTCCTATCCAAAGGAGGGCTACGATAAGGATGGTATAGAGGGTTACCTTCATGATGACGGGTCCGGAATTTTTTGGCTTGGGTTGCGAAAATCGGGTTTTGTCTTCGGGGTTCATCGCTTCCTCCATGTGAAATTTTGTCGGGCCATCCTCTCCGGACATGCGGTTCTGGCAGCGAGGCGGGACTAGCGTCGTCGTTTATTGATGTCGATGGGCAGGGTGTCGGCCGGCACGTATCCCCGGTTTCTGCCCCTTCGAACCGGTCTGGACTGGGGCTTTTCTCGAAAGAGGGTGGTAAAGGCATAGTCGAAATTGTCCAGCTTGACGCGCTTGATCTCCTGGTCGATAAAGGCTTCGATGGCCTTGACTTCGGCGATTTCATCCGAACTGAACAGGGTCAAGGCATCTCCCTCCGCATTGGCTCGTCCGGTTCGACCTATTCTGTGGACATAGTTCTCGGGGTTTCTGGGCACATCGAAGTTGACCACATGCGAGATTCCGGAAATATCCAGTCCGCGACCGGCTACGTCGGTGGCAACGAGAATCTCGAATTTCCTATTCTGGAAGCCATCCAGGGCAATCTTCCGTTCGCGTTGGGATCGATCGGAATGGAGGGTATGAACGGCGTAGTTCCGTGTTTCCATTTTCCGGGCCAAAACTTCCGCGTCCAATTTGGTTTCGGTGAAAATCAGGACACTTTCGTAGTCGGCATCTTCCAGCAATCGGATGAGCATGTCGATTTTCTGGCTGCGCGCCACCGGATAGAGTTGATGGGTCACGGTTTCGGCGGCGCTGCGGCGTCGTCCGACATTCACGGTGTAGGGGTTTTTCAGAGTCCACCGGGCCAAGCCCTCGATGGCCGAGGGAATGGTGGCGGAAAAGAAAAGGGTCTGCCGTTTGCGGGGAGTCAATTTTACGATCCTTCTGACATCGGGCAGAAATCCCATGTCCAGCATTCGGTCCACTTCGTCGAGAACGACGATTTGGATATCCCGGAAATGGAGGTTCTTTTGTTGAAAGTGATCGAGAAGACGACCTGGGGTAGCCACGATGACGTCGCACCCCTTGGCCAGGGTCTGGCACTGTTTGCCATATCCCACTCCTCCCTGAATAAGGGCGCTGCGAAGGTTGGTGAACCTTCCGTATCTTTGAAATGACTTGTTGACCTGGTCGGCCAACTCCCGCGTGGGTTCCAGGACGAGACAGCGAAATTTGCCGTGTTTGCCCAATTTGGAGATGATGGGCAAAGCGAAAGCGGCAGTTTTGCCCGTGCCGGTCTGGGAAGATCCGATAACATCCTTCCCTCGCAAAATCCTAGGAATGGCCTGACTTTGAATGGAGGTCGGCTCGGTATAGCCGGACTTGATCACAGCGCGGATGACGCGGTAATTCAGGCCCAGTTTGGCAAACGGGTGGCCCGCCAAGGGGCCTCTTTTCCGTTTGGGTTGTCGTGTTTTAGTAACTTGCATGGTATATAGTGGCCTCGGGCTGCGTTTCCTAAGCAGTTGCGGGCAAGTCTGAAAAATAGAGGATCCTATTGGAGGAGTTCAAGCTTTGAAGGCACCAACGGAGTGTCTAACGGCGGACCTGCGGGTCGGACAGCACTCTGGCGAGTAGGTTCTCCTCCCGAACACCTTCCTGGGCATAATGGATGCCGACACGGTTATTCTGCTGGTCTTTGGCCTTCTCTTCGTCTGTATTGTAGGATCCGATTTCATGGGCATTGGTTACCACATGGGCAAATTCGGCGCCGTATTCCTGGGTCAGCAGGTAGCTCCATAATACATGGCGGTAGGCGTCCTCGGGAAAGTCGATTTCGGACCAGCGTATGGCCTTGGCCTTTTCCTCGGCCTGGCGCTGGATATCAAAAAGTCTGGGAGCCTTTAACGGATGATTGGCCACCAGATCGAGATCGCCCCTGGAGAGACGGTCGGCAAACTTCGGCCCCACATGCTCCAAATCTTCCCGGTTCAGCACGATGCGCGAAATGCCGTCGGAAGTCAGGGTCCGAAATCGCTGCTGCAGTTGAAAGGCTCTTTCCCCGATCTTGAATTCAAAATACATCGTTCCCTGGAGATGCATGGGCGCCGTGCTTTCTCCCCGTTGGATAATCTTCTTGAAGTCATGGTAGACCCGACCCAGGGAATCCTTCAAATCGAACATGGAGACTTGCGTTTCGTATTCCATGGAATGCACCTCGATGCGGCGCATCCTGTAGCGGTCGTTCAACAGAGGCTTGGCCGGACTACCTGAAACCAACCGGAGATTGCAGGCCATTGTTTTAAGCCTTCCGTTGGGCAGGCCCAGCCACCGCCATCCCAGGTATTGCGCGGTGATGCGCACGGGCGGATCGGTCTCGTTCATGCCGACATCGCATTGCAAACCTACCAGGCCGAAACCGAAAGTCCGATGGAGGTCGAGTTCTTCCAATCGAAACCCCAGGATCTTTAAATCCCCCTCCCAGGGCAGGATATCATTCTGAAGATGGCGCAACCTCTCTTTCAGCCCAGACAGGAAGTAATGGTAAAAGAAGATGGTTCCCACTCCCCCAAGAGCGAAGCAGACAATGAGAATTGTAAGAATATAGCGCCGAAACCACATAAGAATTCCGGAAAATTTCTATTTTATTCGATGCCATTTTTCCAGCCTCTTTTCAAAGGAATGCAATTTTACTTTCCCCGGGCTCCGGCGGGGCTGCGGGCGCCATGTCGATGGGCTCCCGCCTCGGGTCGGTTTGAAAAAGCGGCCGGATCAGGAAAGGCTGTAGCCCACCGTGACCCCTGCCATGACGATGGCCACCATGGACATGAGTTTGATCAGAATGTTCAAACTGGGGCCCGAGGTGTCCTTGAAGGGATCCCCCACTGTGTCTCCAATGACGGCGGCCTTGTGAGCCTCGGAACCTTTACCGCCGAAATTTCCCTCTTCGATATATTTCTTGGCGTTGTCCCAGGCTCCGCCCGAGTTGGCCATGAAGATAGCGAGAGAAAACCCGGAGGATAGGCCGCCGGCCAATAGTCCGATCACCGCGGGAACCCCAAAGAGGATCCCGATCAGGACCGGAACGAAGATCACAAGGAGGGATGGAAATAGCATCTCCTTTTGAGCGCCGATGGTGGAGATCTCCACACAGCGGGCGTAGTCCGGTTCGCTTTTCCCTTCCAGGATACCGGCGATTTCGCGGAATTGGCGGCGCACTTCGTTCACCATTTGGGCTGCGGCGCGGCCGACCGCGTTCATGGTGAGGCCACAGAAGAGGAAAGCCATCATGGCCCCGAGCAGTAACCCGATGATCACTTTGGGGTTGAGCAGGTGCACCTCGAAACTCTGCACCATATCAATCAGGGAAAGGCCGCTTATCCCTTCCAAGGAGCTGACTTCGGTCCCGTCCGGGAACAGGTAGCTGCCGGACTTCCGGATGGCGTTCACGATGCCGAGGCGGACAGACTCGAAGTAGGAAGCCAGTAGGGCCAGCGCCGTCAGCGCGGCCGAACCGATGGCAAATCCTTTGCCAGTTGCGGCGGTGGTATTGCCCAAGGAGTCGAGGGCATCGGTGCGTTTTCGCACCTCCGGGTCGAGGCCGGCCATCTCGGCGTTTCCCCCGGCGTTGTCCACAATTGGTCCATAGGCGTCGGTAGCCAGGGTGATCCCCAAGGTGGATAACATTCCCACCGCGGCAATACCGATGCCGTAGAGTCCGGCGTTGATGTTGGACAAATCCAGGCCGCCCGAGGCGAAAAAGAAGGCCAGGGCGGTTCCCACCCCGATGGCGAGCACGGGTATGGCGGTGGAAATAAAGCCCGCGCCAAGGCCCGCGATGATCACCGTGGCGGGACCGGTTCGGGCATTCCGTGAAATCTCCTGGGTGGGCTTGTATTCGGAGGAGGTATAATAGGCCGTCGTCTTCCCGATGATCATACCGGTTACGAGCCCGACCACTATGGCCCCCCATACTCCCAGGTAGTTGGGAAAGTTCAGCCAGCGCAGGGCCAGGAAAGAAGCCACAATGATCAAAACCGCGGAAATGTTTATGCCCTTTTCCAGGGAGGCCAGAAGCTCTTTCTGGGTGGCGCCATCCTTGGTGCGAACAAAAAAAGTTCCCGCAATCGACAGGATAATCCCGATGGCCGCAATCAGCATTGGGGCCAGGGCGGCGCCATATTGATGACCCGGATCCGCATTGATGTAGGCGGCGGCTCCCAAAGCCCCGGCCGCCAGAATCGAACCGCTGTAGGATTCGTAGAGGTCGGCCCCCATCCCGGCCACATCACCCACATTGTCGCCAACATTGTCAGCAATGGTGGCGGGGTTGCGGGGATCGTCCTCGGGGATGCCCGCTTCCACCTTGCCGACCAGGTCCGCTCCGACGTCTGCGGCCTTGGTGAATATGCCTCCTCCGACCCGGGCAAACAAGGCCTGCAGGGATGCTCCCATACCGAAGGTCAGCATGGTCGTAGCCATGATCATGGTTTTGTAGCGAGGATCGGGAGCCTGGATGAAGGTGTCGAGAACCACCCACCAAATGCTGATGTAGAGAAGAGCCAGTCCTACTACCGAAAACCCCATGACCGCTCCGCTGCGAAAGGATATTCTCAATCCCCTGTTGAGCGAAACGGTAGCGGCATGCGCCGTGCGTCCGGACGCCCAGGTGGCGGTCTTCATACCGAAATAA
Organism: Opitutia bacterium; assembly: GCA_014529615.1. Taxonomy (GTDB): domain Bacteria; phylum Verrucomicrobiota; class Verrucomicrobiia; order Opitutales; family UBA2995; genus JAABVD01. Next base: position 9,377 of record JAABVD010000024.1, on the reverse strand, counting down.
CCGGCCAGCCCTGAGAAAAATCCCCCCATGAGAAATGCGGCCGGCAACCAGCCGTTCTGCACGCCCAGTCCGTAGGAAAGGAAGGCAAAAACCAGGGTGATGATGAGGAACACAATCCCCACCACCTTGTATTGTTGCTTCAGATAGGCCATGGCTCCCTTGCGCACGTGGGAGGCGATTTTTATCATGAGGTCGGTTCCCTCTTCACCTTTCATCATGGACTTGAAAAAAATCCAGGCAAATACGAGGGCGATGATGGAAGCGATAGGGATGGGCCAGAAGATCAATGAATTCATTTTGGAAGGGTATGCAATTGGCTGATTAAAGGATGGGATGGCCGGAGTCCGGCCCGATGTCTACCGGCTGGGTGAGACATCGGGGCAAAGTGGACAATAGGGGATTCTGCCTGTCAATAAACTCCTTTGAGTTTGAGTCAGTTCGTGGGAGGAGGTCCGGGCCCATTGCCCTTGACCCGGCAAAGCGTCACTTTGCATAGTTTGGCATGGGCCATTCCAGGCCTGTCCCTCGTTCCCCATTCATCGACGACCCCTAAGTATTTCCATGTCAGAAGCTTTCCCCAATATACCCAGGATCTCCTATGAAGGAGTGGATTCCCGGAATCCGCTGGCCTTCAAACATTACCGTCCCGATGAGGTTGTAGGAGGCAAACCCATGAAGGACCACCTTCGGTTCGCCGCCGCTTACTGGCACACCATGCGCAATGAGTTGACCGATCCTTTCGGGGTGGGCACCTCCCTTAAACCCTGGGATGATCGCAGCAATTCCCTGGATAACGCACGGCGCCGGGCCGAGGTCTTTTTTGAGTTTCTCGATAAGCTCGGCTTGGATTTTTACTGTTTCCACGATCGGGACGTGGCTCCGGAAGGCGCCACATTGGCGGAATCCAATCGGAATCTGGAAGCCCTGGTGGAGACCTTGCAGACCTTGCAGGACCAGTTGGGCAAGCAATTGCTTTGGGGAACGGCCTGCCTCTTTGCCCATCCCCGCTATATGCATGGAGCCGCGACATCCTGTGACGCCGATGTGTTTGCTTACGCTGCCTCCCAAGTGAAATCCGCCATGGATGCGACCCGGGCTCTGAACGGGGAAGGATACGTATTTTGGGGTGGCCGAGAGGGTTACACCACGCTCCTGAACACGGACGTGAAGCGCGAACTCGATCACCTGGCCGCCCTGTTGCACATGGCCGTCGATTACGCCAGGGAAATTGGCTTCAAAGGGCAGTTCTTCATAGAGCCCAAACCGAAAGAACCGACTGCGCATCAATACGATTCGGACGCGGCGGCCTGTTTGAATTTCCTGCGCCAATACGACCTGCTGGATCATTTTCAGCTCAACCTCGAGACCAATCATGCCACCCTGGCCCAACACTCCATGTGGCACGAGATGACTGTTGCGGCCGGCGCCAGCGCCCTTGGGTCGGTCGATGCCAACACCGGACACCCCCATCTGGGATGGGATACGGACCAATTCCCCACCGACATTTATCTGACCACACAGATCATGTTGGAGATCCTCCGTATGGGAGGGTTTACCAAGGGCGGTTTGAACTTCGATGCCAAAGTGCGCCGGGAAAGTTTCGAGCCAGTGGACCTTTTCCACGCCCACATCGGGGGGATGGATGCCTTTGCCCGCGGCCTGAAAACAGCCCATGCCATTATCGAAGACGGGCGCTTGGATGATTTTGTTAAAAATCGTTATTCGAGTTGGGATTCCGGGATAGGCGCCGAAATCGAAAACGGGGAGGTGGGATTTGCCCAATTGGAAGCCTACAGTCTGTCCCATGCGGAGCCCACCGTAGAGAGCGGCCGGCAGGAGATGCTGGAAAACCTGATTAACGAATTCATCTAATCCCAAGGAAGACCTGACCTCTTTCCCCTGCGGCAACCCTGTTTGAAAATGAATTATCTGATAGGAATCGATGTCGGCACCTCAAGCCTGAAAGCGCTTCTCCTGGATGAGGCCGGCTCTGTGGTGGCAAGCATCAGCGAGTCCTATCCCTTTCAAAACCCGAAACCGCTTTGGTCGGAGCAGGACCCCGCCCATTGGTGGAAGGCGACCTGCCTCTCCATAAAGCGGTTATTGGAAGTGGGCGACGTTTCCCCCGAAACCATTGCCGGGGTAGGCCTGACCGGCCAGATGCATGGCCTCGTTTTGCTGGACCGGGAGGATCGGGTGCTGCGCCCCTGTATTCTTTGGAACGATCAACGCACAGCCAAACAATGTGCCGAGATCACCCGTAAAGTGGGGGAAGACCGGGTTCTCCAATTGACCGGTAATCCGGTCTTGCCTGGATTTACCGCGCCCAAGATTGCCTGGGTGCAGGAGAATGAACCCGAGATTTTTGCCCGGGCCGCGCGCTTCCTCCTGCCCAAGGATTACGTGAGGTTCCTCTTGAGCGGGGAGCATTTTTCAGATGTTTCCGACGCCTCGGGCACTTCCCTCCTCAACGTCGGTAAACGGTCCTGGTCGGAAGAGATGTGCCAAGCCATCGGGTTGAAGGGGAGTTTTCTGCCGGAATTGACGGAGTCTCCCGTAGCCAGCGCCACGGTGTCGGCTGAAGCGGCCAGAGCCACGGGATTATTGGAGGGAACACCCATCGCCGCAGGCGGGGGGGACCAGGCCGCTCAGGCCGTGGGCTGCGGGATCATTGGTGAAGGTATCGTTTCGGCCACTTTGGGAACCTCGGGGGTTGTCTTTGCCCATTCCGACGCATTCCGGGTGGAGCCGAATGGACGCCTGCATGCATTCTGCCACGCCGTTCCCCATAAATGGCACCTGATGGGGGTCATGTTGTCGGCCGCGGGCAGTTTCGAATGGTATAGGAATACTCTCGGCGCCTGGGAGGAAATGAAGGCGAAATCCGCCGGATCGAACGTTTTCGAATACCTCGACCAACAGGCGGAGAAGGCTCCGGCCGGGAGTGAAGGGCTCTTGTTCCTGCCCTATTTGTCCGGCGAGCGGACTCCCCATCCGGATCCCCAGGCGCGGGGCGTTTTCTTTGGGATGACCCTGCGTCACCGGAAGCCTCACCTGACCCGCGCCGTGCTGGAGGGAATCACCTATGGCATGAACGATTCCCTGCAACTGATGCGAAATCTGGGATTGGAAATTTCCGAAGTGAGGGCTTCCGGCGGTGGAGCCAAGAGTCCGTTCTGGTTGCAGATGCAGGCGGATATTTACCGATCCCGGGTCGTCACTACCAACGTGACAGAGGGGGCGGCCTTTGGGGCGGCGGTGTTGGCCGGAGTTGCCTCGGGCCTTTATGGCGACCTCGATTCAGCCGTGGCCAAGGTTGTTAAGAAAACCGGAGAAACCAATCCCGGTCCTCACCAATCCGTATATGCGGACTATTATCCCGAATACCGCGCCCTCTATCCCGCCCTCAAGGATCGGTTTGCTTCCCTCGGGCAGGTGGTGGAAAGTGGTCAAACGTAGAAAATGGAATTATCCTTTCCTTACTGCTATCCAAAACGAATCGCGATGGGGGATAATTCCATTTCTACGTTTGACTCCTTTTCAGGAAAAGCGCTTGAGGAATTCGAGGTCGAGTTGGGGATAGAGAGGAAAACGGCCCAGAAGCTCTGATATACGGCGGCGCGCCTCTTTGGCTATGCCGCTGGAAATCTCGTATTTGACCTTGCTGGGTTTTCCGGCCTTTGGGCCCTTGGTCAGCAACCTGGGCCTGGTATTGGAGAAGATCAGCTCAAAGATGGCGGCGATTTCTTTCATTTCCTCGACCCCCATCCCCAGGCTGGTTACGGCGGGGGTGCCCACTCGCAGTCCGGAAGTGTACCAAGGGCCATTCGGATCGAAGGGCAAGGCGTTGCGGTTCAGGGTGATGCCGCATTCCCGCACCACCTTTTCAGCCTGTCGACCATTCAGCCCGAAGGTAGTGACGTCGATCAGGAGAAGGTGGTTGTCGGTGCCCCCGGTGGCAATGCTAAGGCCCCGATCGATCATGGCTTGGGCCATGGCGCGGGAGTTTTCCACAATTTTAGTGGCGTAAGCCTTGAATTCGGGTTTATTGGCCTCGGTAAAGGCAACCGCCTTGGCCGCCATGATGTGGGGAAGCGGCCCGCCGATAACCAGGGGACAACCCTTGTCGACAAACTCGGCAAATTCCGACTTGCACAGTACTACCCCCCCGCGCGGGCCGCGCAGGGTTTTGTGGGTGGTGGTGGTGACCACATCGGAAAACGGCATGGGATTGTAATCCCCCGCAAAAACCCCGCCCGCGACCAACCCGGCGAAATGGGCCATATCCACCATTAGAACGGCGCCGACCTGATCGGCGATTTCACGCATGCGGCGGAAATTTATTTTGCGCGGGTAGGCGCTATATCCGGCCAGGAGAATGAGGGGTTTGATCTCTCTGACCTGTTTTTCCAGCTTCCGGTAATCGAGAAGCCCGGTTTGGCGATCTACCGAATAGGAATAACTGTCGAAAATCTGGGCCGAAACATTTAGCCGATAACCATGGGTGAGGTGGCCGCCCGAATAATAGTCCAGGCCCATCATTTTCTGGTTGCCCATGGCGTGGCGAATGCTGTTCCAGTCTTTCCGGGAGAGCTTGGCCGGATTGGTTTCCCCCAGGGATTCCAGCGCCGGAATTCCCACCCTGGCCTGAAGGATGGCCCAGAATGCTATGAGATTGGCGTCGGCTCCGGAATGGGGTTGCACGTAGGCGTGCTCGGCCTCGAAGAGTTGGCAAGCTTGGCGACAGGCCTCCCTCTCCAAGTCGTCGACGTTTTCGCACCCGGCATAAAACCGCGAGCCGGGAAAGCCTTCCGCGTATTTATCGGTAAGCAGATTACCCATGGCAGCCTGCACGGGCAGCCGGGTAAAATTTTCACTGGCGATGAGTTTCAGGTGGTTGCGCTGGTCTTCCAGTTCGCTTACGATGGATCGGGCGATGGTTCGGTTGACCGAGGCTACCTGCTGAAGATTGGCCAAGTAACCGACAAGGGCCGGGTCTGCTGATAGACCTGCCTCTGCCAGGTAACGTTGCAGCGGGGTTTGGCTATGACTGGACATGGGAAATGGGACGTAGGGGTTAGCCCGTATGTTTCACAAATCTTCTACTGTGTTCCGGAATATCCGGCACACAATCTTCGTTCTCTTGCTACGCAATTTGTGAGACATGCAGACCAGGGAAAAGAAGAAAAAAATGACATTGGTTTATTGGGCCAAAGTCAACGGGTCCTTGGAAAAACCCGAACCCCGGTGGTTCAATCTAATTCCGCGATGGAAGTGAAACCGGGATCGAAGAGCCGACGAAAGGTCCTGATGGCAAAGTGGTCGGTCATTCCAGCCAGATAATCGCAGATCAACCGTGCCATCCGGGGGCGTTCGGATACTCCCCGTAACTGCTTTTCCAATTGGGTCGATAAAAAGCGAAGGGAAGGTTGAGCCCCGGCCTCACAACTTTCCAGGAGGGTCTCAAAAAGACCTCCCAGCATGCGGTTGATCTTGTATTGCAACTGACCAACGCGTTCGCTTCGGAAGACGATGTCCATGGAAATGGCCTTATAGAGATGGCATTCCTTCTGCATGGACGGGTCAATGGTCAGCCCGAATCGATAACGATGGGTATTTTCGGCCATGAAATTACTGCGCTCCACCAGGCTGCCCGCGCGGATAAACTCCCCGATTTTCCTCTCCAGCATGGGTTCAATATCTCCCTGTCGTATGGTCCGGATGAGATTTTCCATGCGCGGGGCGTCCTCCGAATCCAGATCATTGGCCTCGGCCCATCTTTCCAACTTGTCCATGGTGACGAACCCCATGCGGATTCCATCAGCCAGATCGTGAAAGCAATAGGCGGTTTCATCGGCCCAATCCATGATTTGACACTCCAGGCTTCGAAAAGCGTTCTTTTCCTGCGGGGTTCGGCAGGCTCCCGACAGGTTGCCACCTTCCAGGACGAAGTCCAGGTAGGGTTTCTGGTCATCGTAGAGAAAATGATTGTAGGGATTGAGGCGTTCGGAATAGAGGGACTTGTATTTGAGGATGCCATCGAGAAGGGCACGGGTGGGACCCATTCCGCTACGCCTGGAGTTGTGCGAGTAAATGGTTTCGGTGAGCAGGCGAAGGGTCTGGGCGTTCCCTTCAAATCCACCAAACGGCTTCATCAGGCTATTGAGCGTTCTTTCCCCCTTGTGTCCGAAAGGGGGATGACCGAGATCGTGCGACAGGCAGACTGCCTCAACCAGAACGGGATCCACGTAGAAGCCGTGGTCGAACCATGGACTGGTCTTTTTCAGGTAACCGCAAATGGATCGCCCGATTTGGGCCACCTCGATGGAGTGGGTGAGCCGGGTGCGGTAAATATCGTATTGGCCGGATAAGAAGACCTGGGTTTTGGCTTGCAGTCTGCGAAAGGCGGATGTGTGGATGACGCGGTCGCGGTCGATTTCAAAATGGGTCCGGTAGAGAACCGGATCCCGCGCGGGCAGGCGCTCCCAGTCGAAATCACTATAGAAATCATTCGCCATGCACGGTTACTAAGGGGGTTGAGTGGGGCGGGATCAACCGGGAAAAAGGCCCGTCCATCCTTCTGGCCCGCATG
>JAABVD010000024.1:0-2686 GCA_014529615.1 Opitutia bacterium | reverse complement strand
CCCAGCATCACCCGCAAATCTGCACAAAACCCGCTCCAGCACTCGGTTTCCATTCGCTCGCTACGAATTTTGTGAGAAATGCGGGCTAGCCGCAGGGGTGTGATTCCATCGGGCCGGAGGGAGCGGGCCGTTCATTGCGCGAAACGGTTTATGGCCGCCACCAGGGCTTTGAGGGAAGCGAGTTCGATATTGGTATCCACCCCGACGCCCCAGTAGGCGCCGTCGTCATATCCTTGAATCCGGACGTAGGCCGCAGCTTTGGTGGCCGATCCCCGGCCAATGGAATGTTCGGAAAAATTCAACAAGCGGAATTGTTTCAAACCGATTTGGTCCAAGGCGTTGCAAAATGCGTTGATGGGACCGTTCCCCCTGCCTTGAATCGTTTTGGGTTCATCCTTCCAACTGAGTGAAATCTCCAACCCTATTTCACGTGTTTCCTCATAGCGTTGAACGGTCTTGATGCCGTGCAACTTCATGGGGAAGGAAACTTGGCCGTATTCCTTGAGAAAGGCTTGGTGGATTTCGCGGGGGGTAAGTTCCCGGGACAACCTGTCGGCCAGTTCGTAGACCATTTTGCCCAACTCCGGCACCAATCCTTTCGGTATGACGTATCCGAACTCCTTTTCCAAGACAAAGGCCACTCCTCCTTTTCCGGACTGGCTGTTGATTCTGATAATGGCGTGATAGTTGCGCCCGACATCCTTGGGATCGATTATCAGGTAAGGCACCTGCCATGAGGCTCCCTCGGATGCATCCATCTGATCCATTCCCTTGCGGATAGCATCCTGATGGGAACCGGAAAATGCCGTGAAAACGAGGTCCCCGCCATAGGGGTGGCGGTCGTGCACCATCATGCGCGTACATCGCTCGTAAACCGATCGAATTTGGTTCAGGTTGGCGAAATCCAACCGTGGGTCCAGGCCTTGCGAATACATGTTCAATGCAACCGTGACGATATCCAGGTTCCCGGTGCGTTCCCCGTTGCCGAACAAGGTTCCCTCCACCCGATCGGCACCGGCCATCAAGGCCAACTCGGTGGCCGCCGTTCCCGTGCCCCGGTCGTTGTGGGTATGCAAACTTATGAGAATCCGGTCCCTCCGTGAAATATTCCGGCAGAACCATTCGATTTGATCGGCGTGAACGTTGGGGGTGAACAATTCCACCGTGGCGGGAAGGTTCAGTATCACCTTCTCCCCGTGGGCAGGGGACCAGGCGTCCATTACCGCTTCACACACTTCCAGGGAGAAATCCAATTCCGTATCGGAGAAACTTTCGGGAGAATATTGGAAATCGATCTGTGTATCCGGAACGGTTGGGACCAATTCCCTGACCCTCTTTGTCCCTTCCACCGCCATGTTTTTTATCTCCTCCCTGGACATGCCGAAGGTGACGCGGCGCTGGAGCGGATTGGTGGAGTTGTAGAGGTGAACGATGACCCGTCTGGCCCCTACAAGGGACTGGAATGTTCTGGTAATGAGATGCTCCCGCGCCTGAACGAGCACTTGCACGGTGACGTCTTCCGGAATCAAGTCGTTGTCGATGAGGCGCCGGAAAAATGCAAACTCCGTTTTACTGGCCGAGGGAAATCCGATTTCAATCTGTTTGAAACCGATGGAAACCAACAATTGAAAAATTTCCAGTTTCTCCTCGATATTCATGGGAATGGCCAGCGCCTGATTGCCGTCGCGCAAATCGACGCTGCACCAGATTGGCGCCTTGGCGATGGTTCGGCCGGGCCATTCCCGGTCCGGTAAATCGACCGGTTGGTAAGGTTTATACTTGGTTATGGGTTCTTTTTGCATGGACCTGAAAAATAGGTGGTTGTCGGCTTATGGGTGGAACGTTCCCGAATTCATTTTTTGCTACTTGCCGGTGATCCGGGAACCCGGAGGAATAAATCAGTGCACTCCCCTCAGGGGAGGAGCAGCCATAGGCCGTGCAAAAAGAGACGGTGTGATGGGCAAGTTGTCTTCATAATCGAAGCTATGGCCCGCTTTTTTCCGCAAATGGGCCGTCGAGTCAAGCCAACATTTTGGCAGGTCCCACGGGGTTTGCCCTGGTTGGTTCGGGCGCACCACCTTGGAGGGGAGGGCTTATTCCTCCTGGGCTGTTTCCAATCCCCCATTCCTCTCCGGACCCACCTCGATGGACCGGCCGGACCGCAAATGCAGGTCGCGTTGGGGAAAGGGAATTTCAATGCCGTGTTGGAGAAAACGATCCCAGATTTCCAAGTATACCATGCTCTTGATGTTGGTCACCCCTTTGGACGGATCGGGAATCCAAAACCTCAGTTCCAAATCGACCCAGTTGTCTCCAAACCCCCTTACGTGACATCTTGGAGCTGGGTCATTTAATACGCGCGGGCAAGCCATTGCGGCTTCGAGACAAAGTTCCTGCGCTTTTCGAAGGTCGCAGTCGTAGGATACCCCGATGGGAGCGCGCAACCTTATTTTTGGGTCCGAAAACGACCAGTTTTCCACGCGGTTGGTGATGAGGTCCTCGTTCGGGATAAGGTGCTCGAGACCATCCCTGGTAATGACCGATACATATCGAGCGCTCAATTTGTTGATCCAACCGTAGGTTTGGTTTAGGGAGATGACGTCCCCAGGTTTGATGGATTTAACCAAAAGAAGTATGACGCCACTGATCAAAATTGAGATGACCTTTTGCAGGCCAAAGCCGAGAC
>JAABVD010000288.1 GCA_014529615.1 Opitutia bacterium | reverse complement strand
TCTATCATTCCCGGTCGCGAACCATTTATCAGCGGTCCCGACAATTTTCGTCCGCTGGATTTTTCCTATTCTGCCGATGGCAAGTATCTTTATTTTACCGATTGGGTGAGCCTTTCTTACCCGGTTCACGGTCTGGGTCGTATCTGGCGCATCGCATTCAAGGATCCCGTGGATTTGAGCCCGCTTCCCCGCAAACCCAAAACCCCGATGTCCCCGCCGGAAGCCTCGCGACATCTTGGCAGCCCGGATCCTTATCTGAGAACTCAGGCTATCCGGGTTCTCATCGAAAATCCCGATGCATTGAAATCCTTGAACCTGAAGTCGTTCACCCATCCCGTGGCTCGGGCTCATTACGCAGTAGCTCTCAAGCGGGTTGATCCCGTCGGGGAATCGGGAATAATTCCGGAACTGCTCGATGATGCCGATGAGGACGTCCGCTTTGTTGGAATCAAGTGGATTGCAGTCGAAGATCTTTCGCAGTTTCGTTCTCAATTGGAAGAGCAGTTTGATGGCGGTGATTTGACCGGTCGTGGGTTGCAATCCGTCGTCGCAGCCCTTGCCTGTCTCATCGATGGGTCCGGTAAGGAGTTTTCTCCCGATGGCACGCTCCTTAAACTGGCGGAAGATACAGGTAGGCCTCCAGCCATTCGCGCGCTTGCCCTTCAAAATGTGAAAGTGGATCATCCGGGGCTGTCCGTTCGAAAACTGGCCGCTCTTTCCCAAGCAGATGATCCTGAAATTCAACGGGAGGCGATTCGTGCCCTGGCCCTTCATCCGGATGCTAACCGTGAGTCTGCTCTCGCGAAGGTGGCTGCAGATTTATCCATCGAATCGAGTCTCAGAGCGGATGCCATTGCCGGATTGGCCGCATTTGCCGCGGAAAATTCCACTCTCCTGAAAAAACTGAGCCGCGATAAAAACGAATCCGTATCGGCAGAAGCAATACGTGCTCTAGTCTCGGCGGGTTTGACAACACGCGCATTGAGACCGAGGCCTGCCCAGGACGATATTGCCGCATGGGAAGAACTGGTTGAAAATGCGCCCGGCAAGGCGAATTCCTCCATTGGCCGACGACTGTTCTTTCATCCTCGAATGGGTATCTGTTCCAATTGCCATTCCATGAACGGTCGCGGCACGGATGTAGGGCCGGATTTGTCGACGATTCGCGATCAGGACGGCATAGACCGGTCCTGGTTGCTTGAGCACATCATTGATCCCAATGCCGAGGTCGCTCCTTACTTTCGGCCTCAGACCATCACGATGCGCGATGGCAAATCCTACATGGGCTTGGTCCTTGGGATCGAAGGAGAGAGGCAAACCTACGTTGGTCCTGATGGAAAAAAAATCTCGGTCCCCAAGTTGGATATCCGAAAGCGGGAAGAATTGCCCATCTCCCTCATGCCACCCGGATTGCTCCATACCATGACCGCGAGTGAAATTCGCGACTTGCTGGCCTACCTCCTGAAACAACACCCATGAAATACCCTTTATCGATCCTCTTGGGAGCATTTGCATTTCTCTGCCCATTGAGTGATAGGGGACTGGCCGCCGTCATTCCCGTCCCCCATTCCATTGAACCGCAGAAAATCGACCGGGTAAAACCCCGCAACGTGGTATTCATACTCTCGGACGACCATCGCTATGACGCTATGAGTTTCATGGGGCACCCATTTGCCATGACTCCTCATATGGATGCGATGGCGGCCAATGGCGTGCACCTTAAAAATGCCTTTGTCACCACTTCACTGTGCTCCCCAAGCCGGGCTTCCATTCTTACCGGACTCTATACTTTCCGCCACCGGGTGATTGACAATCAACGTGCGGTTCCGGAGGGAACCCAGTTTTTTTCCCAGTATCTGCAAAAGGCCGGTTACCACACGGGATTTGTTGGAAAGTGGCATATGGGCCGAGCCAGCGATGAACCCCGGCCGGGGTTCGATTATTGGGTCAGCTTCAAAGGGCAGGGACGGTATTTTCCTCCAAGTCCCGACTACACCATCAACGTCAATGGTCGACGGGTAAAGCAGGAGGGATACATAACCACTCTGCTGACCCGCTACGCCATAGAGTTCCTGGAGCAACAGAAAGGAGCGGATAAACCCTTCCTGCTCTTCCTTTCCCACAAAGCGGTTCACGATCCCTTTACCCCGGAAGACAGGCACCGTGGCAAACTTGCCGGCAAAATGTTCCATCCGCCGAATAGCGCTCAACCGGTCGATGGAAACTCCCTTAACCGCCCCCGCTGGTTGCTCGACCAACGCAACAGTTGGCATGGAATGGACTTTGCCCTACACTCCACCGAAGGGGTGGTTCCGTTCTACAAGAACTACTGCGAAGCCCTGTGCTCTGTCGACGATAGCATCGGCGCGGTAATGGAACAGTTGAAACGCATGGAAATTTACCAGGAGACACTCGTCATTTACATGGGCGACAACGGTTTCCTTTTTGGCGAGCACGGTTTGTTTGATAAGCGGGTCGCCTACGAAACCTCCATACGCGTGCCCCTGCTCATGCAATGTCCCGAACTCTTCCAAGGTGGAACCGTTGTCGACGAGGTCGTAGCCAATATCGATATCGCTCCCACCATCATGGAAGGGATGGGCTTGAGAAAACCGCCCCACATGGACGGGGAGAGCTTCATACCCCTGGCCCAAGGAAAGGACATTCCCTGGCGGGACTATTTTCTCTACGTCTACTACTGGGAACAAAACTACCCCCAAACCCCCACCCATTTTTCGCTTCGAGGGGACCGATACAAATTCACCACCTACTACGGTCTTTGGGATACGGACGAATTGTTCGACATTCAGGCTGACCCCGAAGAACAGAACAACCTGTTTCACGACCCGCAATTCGCACATGTGAAAAAGCGAATGCAGGACCGATTGTATGAGATGATGGAAGAACTTGGAGGAATGGATATACCCATGAACCCGCCGCGGGGTAATCAACAAAACAAACGGCTTCGCAGTAACGGGGTTCATGGTCGGGGAGGCGAGCAAGCGGCCGACTTTCCCGAGGCCATGGTGGTCGATCAGCCTTTGAGAAAAATTCTCAAGTAGTAAGTGCCCGCAATGGAGATTCCTCAGATTTGCTTTTACTGGAAAATCGGGCCTGGCCCGATTTTTGTAACTACTCAGATCCACATAGCTTGGATTAAAGGAGGCCACACTAGAATGAACTGCAACGCAGTTCCACTCCAAAGC
>JAABVD010000287.1 GCA_014529615.1 Opitutia bacterium | reverse complement strand
CTTATGGCAGCCCGACTAGGACTCGAACCTAGAATGGATGGACCAAAACCATCTGTGTTGCCAATTACACCATCGGGCTAATTCGAGGAATGGCGTAACGTCCTAATATTTCGGGGTTCCGTCAAGACCTGAAACAGGCGCCTTGTTTAGACCATTGACGCACCGCTCCCCATTAAACTACAAGAAAGAGTTAATGCAGGCTGAAACATCTTCCGGACGCGGGCTGAAATACAAGCGCATCATTCTGAAACTGAGTGGTGAAGTCCTCAAAAATCCCCTTACGGGAGATCCCATCGATCCCGTCGTTCTCAAACGCATCTGTTCCCAACTCAAGGAAATCTGGAGTTTTGGAATGGAGGTCGGAGTAGTGGTGGGCGGTGGAAATATCTTCCGGGGTCTCACCGGGGAGGAACAGGGGGTGGCCCGCACCACGGGCGACTACATGGGTATGCTGGCCACCGTGATAAATTCCATGGGGTGCTTTCGGCAATCCGCATGCCCGAGGTGGCCGAGCCCTTTATCCTGCGCCGGGCCGTGCGCCACCTGGAACGCGGCCGCCTCGTCATTTTTGGCGCCGGCACGGGCAACCCTTACTTCTCCACTGACACGACCGCCGCCTTGCGGGCCAACGAAATCCAGGCTGAAATCATATTGAAAGCCACCAAAGTGGACGGCATCTACGACAAGGATCCGGCAAAGTTCCCCGATGCCAGGAAATTCGATGAACTCACTTATATGCAGTGCCTGGCCCAACGCCTGAATGTCATGGACTCTACCGCATTTTCTCTTTGCATGGATAATAAAGTGCCCATCATGGTCATCGAACTGAATGACCCGGAAGCGATCAAGAAAGCGGTTACCGGCGAAAAGATAGGCACCCTCGTCCACGAATAAATTACCACTCCGTTTGTCATGTATAAGGAAATAATGGCCGATATGGAGGAAAGCATGCGGAAAGCGGTGGACTACACCCTGCATGAATTCTCCACCCTGCATACGGGCAAAGCCTCCCCCAGTATGGTTGAAGATGTTATGGTGCAAGCTTATGGAAGCGCCATGCGCCTGAAAGAAATGGCCGCCATCACCACCCCCGATCCGCGCACCCTGAAAATCCAACCCTGGGACAAGTCCCTTATCAAACCCATCGAGAAAGGGATTCAAACGGCCAATATCGGCCTCAACCCCTCTGTGGATGGAGTTTTGATCTGGGTGCCTATCCCGGAGTTGAGCGGGGAAAGGCGGAAGGACCTGGTCAAGGTGGCCCACCGCATGGCGGAGAGTGGTAAAATCAGTGTGCGGCATGCCCGCCGCGATGCCCTGCAACTCCTCAAGGAAGCCAAAAAGGATGGCGAGATTTCCGAGGACGACCTGACGCGCTGGGAGAAGGAGGTCCAGAAAGGCACCGACAAATTTATCGGGCAGATCGATCAGCGCCTTAAACTCAAGGAAAAAGACCTCACCGAAATCTGATCCGGCAGGGATTAAATTCCCGGATGGGAGACGGGTTCTCCCATGACGGGGCCTCGACTGATGCTGGCAAATATCAAAAAAGCCGACCGAATCGTGATCAAAGTGGGCACCAGCCTGGTCACCAGGGGTGACGGCATGGTGGATACCGCTCACATCCAATCGATTTGCCGGCAGACGGCCCAATTGCTCGATACGGGCCTGAAGGTCATTATCGTCAGTTCGGGCGCCGTTGGCCTGGGCATGGGGAAAATGGGATGGCGCAAACGGCCCGGCACCTTGAAAAACTACAAGCCTGCGCCGCCATCGGGCAAAGCGCCCTGACCCAGACTTGGCAGGAACATTTCCAACCCTACGGCATTGTGGTGGGGCAAATTCTGCTTACCCGGGATGACGTGGCGGAAAGAAAGAGGCACGTGGCCATAAAGAACACCATTGAAACCCTCCTGAACGAGGGCGTGGTTCCCATTCTCAACGAAAACGATTCGGTCAGTGCGGAAGAACTCGAAATCCAGTTTGGCGACAACGACATTCTTTCCGCTCTGGTGGCCAGTCTGGCCAAAGCGGATATTCTGGCCATCCTGACCACGGTAAGGGGTTTGCTCGACCTCGAAGATGATCGGAAGCTCATCGAAATCGTCGAAACCATCAGCCCGAAAATCGAGGCTCTGGCCCGCGGAACCCAAAGCCAGACTTCGGTTGGGGGAATGGCGGCGAAGATTGAAGCTGCCAAGGTGGCCACGCGCTCGGGATGCTGCGTTTTTATCGGTTCGGGGCGGCAACCCGGTATCCTGGTCGATTTGGTGACCGGCAAACCGGAAGGGACGTTTTTTATTCCATCCGGTATCCCCCTGGAGAGCAAAAAACGCTGGTTGGCCTTCTTCGGGCATTCCCACGGAAGCATCCAGGTCGATGCGGGCGCGGTAATGGCCCTGAAGAACAAGGGAAGCAGTCTCCTGGCCAAAGGAATCACCGCTTGTCATGCCGACTTTCCCACCCAAACCCTGATCGACGTGGTAGACGAAAAAGGCAACGTCTTTGCCCGGGGGTTGACCCAGTTCAGCAGTGCGGACCTCCGGCCGGTTTTGGGAAAATCCTCCCGGGAAATTGCCAACCTCTACCCGGCCCGTAAACGCATGGAAGTCATCCACCGCGACTCTCTCGTCCTCCTGCGCGACTAGCCCGCATATTTTCAGCCTTTATCCCCATCCGAGGTCAGGAATAAGTGGCTAGTGACTAGTGATTAGTGGCGAGAGATAACGGAGGGCAGAATCCCTGTCCGCCAATAAACTTTAATCCTGATTGTGATCAAGATTGAGGGCCAACCGTGCCCATCCGTGGTCAATTTCTCTCCCCTATCCTTTTGAGCCTTCCCTCTCACGCCGTAGCCCGCCACGCGGCGAAGGCGGATGTGCTTTTTGTGGTTAATCCCTTCCTCTCTCCCTTTCCCCTAATTCGCGCCCTCGGGCGCTTCCTCCCTCTGTGCTCTCTGTGGCCTCTGTGGTTAATTCTCCCCCCCCAATTCGCTGAAGGCTTTCAGCCATCCCGCACATTTTGCTTTCCACTGGATGGACGATCCTTAAGGTCCCCCATGATGGAATTTGAGCGCCGGTCCGACTTTTCGCAAGACCCGGGATACCCTCCGATAGACTTTCGATCCAACCTCAATGACGAGCAGTTTGCCGCTGTCACGGCCGGTGATCAGCCCGCTCTAGTGCTGGCCGGGGCCGGTACGGGCAAAACCCGGACACTGACCTACCGGGTGGCCTACCTGCTGGAGCGGGGAGTGCACCCGGGAAATATCCTCCTGCTCACTTTCACCAACAAGGCGGCCCGAGAGATGCTCTCCCGCGTAGAGGACCTGACCGGGGTCCCGCGCCGGGCTTTCTGGGGAGGCACGTTTCATTCCATTGGTCAGCGCATGTTGCGCATGCATGGAGAACCACTGGGGTTTGATCCCAATTACACCATTATGGACCGATCGGATGCGGAGTCGCTTTTGACCGATGTGATTAAGGAGTTGGACCCACAATTCCTGAAAGACAAAAACAACCCCAAGGCAAAGGTGATTTCCAACCTCATCAGCCTGGCCCGCAACACTTGCCAATCCCTGGACGACGTGGTGATGGATTTTTACCCCTACTTCCGGGAACACATAACCGAATTTGCCCAGTTTTCCAAGACCTACACCGTAAGGAAAAAACAACAACAGGTGGCCGACTTCGATGACCTGTTGGTTTACTG
>JAABVD010000286.1 GCA_014529615.1 Opitutia bacterium | reverse complement strand
CCTTGGCCGTAGCGGGTGGTCATTCGGTGGCCTGGGCCGACTTCGACCCGACCAAGCCCAATATCATCCTTATTGTAGCCGATGACTTGGGTTATGGGGACCTCGGTTGTTTTGGAGGGGACATGATCCTTACTCCCAATATCGATCGACTGGCGGAGCAGGGGACCCGGTTTACCCAATTCTATGCCGGTTCACCGGTGTGCGCTCCTTCCCGCTGCGTGTTGATGACCGGCTTGCATACGGGGCATGCCCGTATTCGGGGAAATGGACCGCAAGTGGGAGGTGAATTGGAGCAATTCGGGGAAGGAAGCATGCGTCTGTCTCTGATCGGAGATGAACCGACTGTCGCCTCGGTTCTGAAAGATGCGGGCTATGCCACGGGCGCGGCCGGGAAATGGGGAATCGGGGAACCGACCTCGGAGGGGACACCGACACACATGGGTTTCGATGAGTGGCTCGGGTACCTCAATCAGAATCACGCCTCATATTACTATACGGACTTTCTTTGGAGGAATCGCGAAAGGATGGCCATCCCGGAGAATCGGAATGGTAAACGGCAGGTGTATTCCAACGACCTGATGCGCGATTTTGCCCTCGAGTTCATCCAAAAGAACAGCGAAGGACTTTTCTTTCTCTACCTGCCCTTCACCATTCCCCACGCCCTTATGGAAGTGCCCTCCTTGGGCCCCTACGGGGAGAAGGATTGGTCGGAATCGGTCAAGATCTATGCCGCCATGGTGTCGCGTCTGGATGGATACGTGGGGGAGATAATGGAAGAACTGGAGCGACTTGGAATTACCGAAGATACGCTGGTCATGTTTACCTCGGACAACGGAGCGGTTGATAATGACCGGACCGTGTTTCTCGACTCGGCGGCGGGCAAAAGGGGAAGGAAAAGAATGGTTTACGAGGGCGGCCTCAACGTTCCGCTCATCGTGAGTTGGCCGGGGATGGTGGAGGCGGGGGCAACCGATGATACGGTCTGGATGTTCGTGGACATTTTGCCTACTTTAGCGGAGTTGGCGGAATCCCGGCTGCCCATGAACCTGGACGGAGTCAGCCTGGCGCCGACCCTTCGGGGGGAACCCCAGGATCTCTCAAAACGGTTCCTCTACTGGGAATATCCCCGGAAACGGCTCTGGCAAGCGGGGCGATTGGGCAGGTGGAAGGCCGTTCGCTATGGTCTGGATGGTCCATTGGCGTTGTATGACCTGGAGGCGGATCCCCAGGAAAGGGCCGATGTTTCCGGGCTATATCCGGAGATTGTGGATGACTTTGACAAGCGTCTGAGATCCGAGCATGTGCCATCCCCCCATTGGCCGGTCGACTGAAGGCATGAATGGGAATTGGATCCACGAAGGACACGAAGGGGCACGAAGTAAATCATCATGATCCTGATCGTGATCTTGATCCTGATCGAAAAGTCAACGACTTGGAGAAGGGAATTGAACATGGATAAACAGGATGGACATGGATGAGGGGATGCGCCGGGAGGCGCCAATTTGGAATTTGGAATTTGGAATTAGGAATGGGGAATGGGCACGGATGGCCCTCAATCTTGATCCTGATCGTGATCTTGATCCTGATCGAATGGCTGGGAGAGCGGGATTAACCACAAAAAACACAAAAACACAAAAACACAAAGGCACAAAGGCACAAAGGCACAAAGGCACAAAGGCACACAAAATCTTAGCGAACTTGGCGCTGTTTGCGAGAGCTAATCCAGAATGATTCTTTACCAAGGATGGGCATGCGCCCAAGGGCGCGAATTGGGAGTGGTGGAGTAATGGAGAAATGGAAAGAGGCAGAGATGGAGAAAGGATTCTGGGCTAGAGTGATGATTTAAAGCTGTAGGAGGGGGGTTATCCCCCGATCTTCAAATGGCCCCAGCGCAATCGGGGGATAAACCCCCTCCTACAGCTTTAAACCAATAATTCAGTGCCTTCTCCAGAACCCTTTCTCCATCCCCATAATCTTGATCTTGATCGTGATCCTGATCTTGATCTCTCTCCTAATTCGCGCCGTCGGCGCGCTTCCTTCTTTCCGTCTCTCCGCGCTCTTTGCGAGAGTCAATTCCTCATTCCTTATCCGTGTCCATTCTGGTAATCCTTAGTTAATTTTCCCATCCTGTGTAGGAATTGTAATCGGGCGAGGATACATGCGAAGTCTGGTCTCAGGTTTGTTTTTGGTTTTTTCTGTTGGTCTGCCGGTCGAAGGTCTGGAGATCAGGGCTACGCGCTTTGAAGGAAATCCCATCCTGTCGGTGGATGTGATTGGCGATGAAGCCTACGAGATGGGCCGGGAGGTGGATTCCGGCAGATATCTCAGTATTGCGGGACCTTCCTTGATCCGGGTACCGGAATGGGTGGAAAACCCCCTCGGCCAATACTACCTCTATTTTTCCCACCATAAAGGGGCTCATATCCGCATGGCCTACGCGGATGAATTGGAGGGACCCTGGAAGGTCTTCAATCCCGGCAAAGGAGTGTTCGGCCTGGATGCGGTGAAGGGATTCGCCTTCGATCACGTGGCTTCACCGGATGTGCACGTGGATCATCGAAATCGGAGGTTCGCGATGTATTACCACGCTCCTTCTCTTGACACGTCGCTCGGTCAGAGAACCTTTGTCGCGGTCTCCGCGGACAGTCTGGATTTCCAACCTTACTCCGACGAGGCGCTGGGTCATATGTACATGCGCGTATTTCGCTATCGGGGATATTATTACGGGGTTCCCCGGCGCGGGCCGATGGTGCGTTCCCGGGATGGCATGACCAACTTCGAGCCAGGCCCGGATCTGTTCCATTACGAAGACCGGCACTTCGCCCTGAAACTTCACAACAACCGATTATTCGTATTCTACAGCCATGAGCTCGACCGACCGGAGTATATCAAGGTCGTCGAAATGGACATTGGCGATCCGGACTGGATGAACTGGCGCCTGAAGCCTAATCCGACGCCGGTATTGAAACCTGAACGGGATTACGAAAGAAATCCCCAACCGGTATTGCTCGATCCATATGTCTATGGGGAAGGCGGGCGGCATTACCTCTTTTACAGCGTGGCCAAGGAACAGGGTATCGCGCTGGCCTATTTGGAGGTGCCGGAATGGGAAGGCAGGGAGAATAAACCACGGATTAGCACGGATTAGCACGGATTAGGAATTAGGAATTGAATAGAGTTACTGAGATTCTGAGTTGCCGAGATACTGAGAGGGGGAAGATTAACCACAGAGAGGGGAAG
>JAABVD010000023.1 GCA_014529615.1 Opitutia bacterium | reverse complement strand
TCCTGCACCGCCTCCACATAACCCCCCCGATTAAAGGTGTCGAAGTCGAACTCCTCCGAGCACTTGGAGGCCCACAAACGAAGAAAATTTACCGTTCCCGCTCCAAATCCACAAATGGGAATGTCGAAGGGAACGCCGACCAGGGTCTGCGTCTTCACCCAGGCCGGGCTGGGGTTTCCGAATGAATCAAAGTGCCTTTCCACCCGCCCGTAAAGGTGAACCTCCATGGAATATTCGGGGCGCACCACCTCCCAGGGATTGGCGAACTGCAGCCAGTTGTCAGGGTGTTCGACCTGATGCCCATTGACAAATTCCTGGCGAAACAGGCCGTATTCATAGTGGATGCCGTATCCGATGGCCGGGTAATCCAGGGTAGCCAATGAATCCAGGTAACAAGCGGCCAAGCGGCCCAGGCCTCCGTTCCCCAACCCCATGTCCGGTTCCTCCTCCCGGATTTCATCCAGACTGATCCCCTATTCTTCCAGGGCCCGCCTCGCTTTCTCCTCCAGTCCGACATTGAACAGGTTGTTGATGAGGAGCCGGCCCATGAGGTATTCCAGAGAAAGGTAGTAGACCCGGCGGACGTCGTTTTGGCGGTGCGCTTCCTTGGTGGCGATCATGCGCTCGAGAATGCGATCTCGAACCGCCATGCAGGTCGACAGCCACAAATCCCGCTTCCCGGCAGTCGCAATATCCCGTGCCAGAGTGAACTTCAAATGATTCAAAATGGAGGCTTTCATTCCCTCCACCGTGTCCTCGGTATTAAAATGGAATCCACTTATCCCTCTCTTCCTTTCAGCCAGCATATCTCACCAGAGGTTGCCGGACGGGGCCGAATTGCGAAAAAACCTGCGATCCAGTTCATTGCGGCCCAATTCGATGTAGGTGGGCTTGCCCAGAGGGCTCAAAAGCGGGTTTTTACAACGTAATAACCGGTTAGCCAGTTCGATCACCTCCTTTTCCGAGACGGAATCGTCCAACCGTACGGAACGCTGGCAGGCCAGGCGGGCCAGTTGATTGAATGCTTCCAACGGCTTGTTTTTACTAATGGTCCCCGCCTTCATCAACCCGACAAGGTCATTAATCAGCGCTTCCCCCTCCTCGGGGGAGGTCCAGACCGGAGTGGCTTCGAGCCGGAAGAAATTGCGCCCGAACTCCGCGATTGTGAAGCCGTTCGCGTTCAGGAAATCCAAATGATCGAGCAAGGCGGCGGATCCGAGAGCATCCAATTCGAAGGGGACCGGTATCAACAATTGCTGGGCCGGCACATTGCTTTCCCGGTACTGCTTTTCCAATTGCTCGAACAGGATCCTTTGATGGGCGGCGCGGCGGTCGAACAGTATGATGCCGCTGGCGGCGTCAAAAATGGCCAACCCCTTCTGAGCGTGCCCTAAAAATCGCCATTTCACGTTCCAATCCGGATCGGGCGTCGCTCCTGCCTTGGTGGGAGACCGGGCTTCCCTCCGGTAGCCGGGCGAATCGGGTTCTACCCGTCCTCTTCCCCCTTCTTTCGGCGCCGAAAAGGGGGGTTGCGGGGCGGCATTCCCCGCCTCCCCAGCCACCGGCAGCACCGCTCCGGCTCCGGCCCCGGCCCCGGCTACCTCGGGGACCGCGGCTGACCGGATGCCTTGCAAAAGACTCCGGATGACAAAACCGCGCAAACGGGCGGCTTCCCGGAAACGAACCTCCCGCTTGGATGGATGCACGTTCACGTCCACCGCTTTGGGGTCGAGTTCGAGAAAGAGGAAAGCTTGCGGATACCTCCCGCGCGGAAGGAAGCTGTGATAGGATTCTATCAAAGCCTGATTGAGGGTGGAGCTGGTCACGGGCCGCTTATTTACGATGGTTATCATGTCATGCCGGGAGGACCGGCCCTTCCCCGGCCGACTGATCAACCCTCGCAGCCTGTAATCCCCGTCCTTCTCGTCCACCGCCATCAAACCGTCCACGACCACGGGGCCGAAAATTTCCCTGACCCGTTCCTCCAGGGATGGGCAGGCCGGGGAATCAAAAACCATCCGCCCATTTTCAATGAGGCTGAACCCGGTTTGGGGGTGGGCGATGGCGTAAACTTTGGCCAAGTGGATAATGTGGGCCGCTTCCGTGTTATCCGCCTTGAGAAATTTTCGGCGGGCCGGAACCGCGTTGAATAAATGGGCAACTTCCACTCGCGTGCCATGGGGCATTCCACAATCGCGCACGTGAATCAGTTTACCGCCGTTTATCAACAACTCGGTTCCGCTTTGGGACAGCGGCGTCCGGGTTTTCAACTGGAACCTGGAAACACTGGCAATGGAAGGGAGCGCCTCTCCGCGGAACCCGAAGGTGGTTATGTTGAGGAGGTCCTCCGCCTCCCTCACCTTACTGGTGGCATGCCGTTCAATAGCCAGCAGGGCTTCGTCCGGCCGCATTCCGGAACCATTGTCCTCGATCCGAACAAGGGAACGACCCCCGTTGGAAAATTCAATTTCCACCCGGGTGGCGGCGGCATCAAGGCTGTTTTCCAGCAACTCCTTGACGACCGCAACCGGCCTTTCAATCACTTCGCCAGCGGCGATTTGATTGGCTACGCGGTCGGGAAGAACTCGGATCTGCGCCATAAGGAGACTATAAAGGTAAAGGTGTGTTATCTGCTTCTCGATCTAAAGCATTTTTTCCGCCAGCCTCCTGTTCCAGCAAAAAATACCCCTGCAAAACGGCAAGAACGGGTTGAGGTCGAAGCGAATAGCCATAACACTACCCTTATTCATTTGACTGTCTACCACCCAATCCGAACCCATGCGCACCGGCCCGTTCGATCCCTCCCCCTGGGACAGCACGGGTGAACCCATTTCGTCATGCCCAATCAACTCGTAAACGAAAAGAGCTTATACCTGCGGCAACACGCCGACAACCCGGTGAATTGGCACCCTTGGGGCGAGGAGGCCTTGGCCAAGGCCAAAGCGGAAGATAAACCCCTACTGGTGAGCATTGGATACTCCTCCTGTCACTGGTGCCACGTCATGGAGCACGAATCCTTTGAAAACCAGTACATCGCCCAACTCATGAACGAACATTTCATCTGCATCAAAGTAGACCGCGAGGAACGACCCGACGTGGACCAGATCTACATGGAAGCCGTCCAGATGATTACCCAGCGGGGCGGGTGGCCCCTCAACGTATTTTGCCTGCCTGATGGACGCCCCTTTTTCGGCGGAACCTACTTCCCGCCGGAAGATCGGGGGAATGGAATGGTTCCCTGGCCTCAGGTTCTCATACGGGTATCCGAATTTTTTAAACGCAACCGCGACCAACTGGAAGAAAATGCCGAAAATATCGTCAAGAACCTGGATGCATCCAGCACACCCCTTGCCTCCGCCGACGGCCCCATCGACCGGAATGTGCTGCTCAATACCAGCCGGGAATTTACACGGCGTCACGACGACGACTACGGCGGCTTCGGTGCGGCGCCTAAATTCCCGCCCTCCATGGCCCTCAACTACCTCATTCAAGTGCGTCAGGGTTGGCGGGAAATTTCCAAAAAGGACACCTCCGTCTATCCCGCCATTGACCGCATCGACGCCGTTATGGAAACCACCCTCACGGGAATGGCGCAGGGCGGTTTATTCGATCAGATCGGGGGCGGTTTTGCCCGCTATAGTGTGGATCGCTATTGGATCATTCCACACTTCGAAAAAATGCTCTACGACAACGGACTCCTCCTGGATATCTACAGCCGGGCCTGGCTGACCTATGGAAAACCCCTTTACAAGGCCGTAGCAGAGGAAACGGCGAGGTGGGCCTTGCGCGAAATGCGTTCCGAAAACGGGGGCTTCTACTCCGCGTTCGACGCGGACAGCGAAGGGGAGGAAGGCAAATTTTACGTCTGGAAGCCGGAAGAAATAGTGGAAGTCCTGGGCGAGGAGGAAGGAAAGCGTTTTTGCCAAGCCTACAACATCACCCCTGCCGGCAATTTTGAGCACGGGTTTTCCAACCCCGCCCTGACCGAAAGCGATATTGGCATCCGCCAGTCCTTGGGTCTGGCCCGGGCCAAACTGTTCCGGCATCGAAAGGGCCGCGTCCCCCCCGGATTGGACAAAAAACAACTTACCTCCTGGAACAGCCTGATGATTCGCAGCTTGGCGGAAGCGGGATTTGCCCTGGATCGGCCCGATCTGTTCGCTGCCGCCTGCACAGCGGCAGATTTCATTTGGGACAACGCCCGCACCCCCGACAACCGGCTCTACTCGGTCTATTACAATGAGGGGTCGGTCAATGCCTATCTCGACGATTACGCCTTTTTGGCCGAGGCCTTGCTCGCCATCGTGGCCTACGCCGATATCTTCCAACCGGGCCGGTCCAAACGCTACCTGAAGCGTTGCGAGGCCATAACCCAGTCGACCCTGACCCATTTCAAGGATCCCGAGGCAGCGGGCTTCTATTTTACCTCCCACGATCACGAAAGCCTGATCACCCGCAAAAAGGAGTGGTGGGATGGAGCCATTCCCTCGGGGAACGCATCCATGCTTCACGTGCTCAGCAGCCTCTATTATTTGACCCTCGAACCCGCTTACCAGGAGGCCTTTCTGGAACTCCGCCAAGCTTACTCGGGTTCGATAGCAAGAAACCCGAACGGGATTCCCCATGCCTTGGGAGCTCTCGTGGCAGACAGTAACGGTATCGAGGTCATCAAGGCCAAAGACGTGGCCAACCTGGACGACCTGGCCGCCGTTCTCCGCCAACAACCCTGGGTAAAACGATTTTGCCTGCTTTCAAATGAGTCCGAGCAACCACCCGGTTACCAGCGTTGCATCGGCACGGTGTGCCTCCTCCCCGTGGACAAACCGGAAGTCATGTTTCAATAGGGTGGTCCCCCTGGGTCATTCCCCGCCCAGGATAGCTCGCCAGAACCGGATTTGCTTCCCCACCTGTTTCGGTCCCGGCATCCCCGGCCTTTCCCGGGCTGCCATGGCCTTTCCGATATCCAAAACCTCGACCCAGTCTTCCCCGAAATGCGCCTCTATCTTCTTTGCCTCCCCCAAGGGAACTTCATTCAGCCCTACTCCCAATTCCTCGGACCGGGCCACCAAGGCTCCGACTGCGTGGTGGGCCTTGCGGAAAGGGACTCCCTTGCCCACCAGGTAATCGACCACATCCGTGGCGAGCAGGACGGGGTCGGCCACGGCTGAAGCGCACCTGACCGCGTTTACCTCCATTCCCTGCAACACCCCTTCCACCACCTGCAGGGAAAGAACCACCTGGTCGCAGGCGTCAAACAGAGGGAGCTTATCTTCCTGAAGATCACGATTATAGGTGAGGGGCAAGCCCTTTACCAGGGTCAACAGGGTTTGCAAATCTCCCACCATCCGCCCGGACTTGCCCCGCACCAGTTCCATGGCATCCGGGTTCATTTTCTGCGGCATCAAAGAAGACCCCGTAGAAAAGGTTTGGGGAAGTTTGACGAATCCAAATTCACTGCTGCACCACAAAATCAAATCTTCCGCCAAACGCGACAAATGAAGACCAATCATGGCGCAGGCGTAAACCGTATCCAGTATCCAATCCCGATCGCTTACCGCATCCATACTGTTCCGTGTCAACCTCGGTTCGCCCCCGGCATCGACGAAGCCCAGCATTCTCGCCGTAAATTCCCGGTCAATGGGCAAGGTGGTTCCGGCCAACGCTCCCGATCCCAACGGGCACCAATTGGCTTGGTCGGCCACGTGACCCATTCGACTCAGGTCCCGCCCCAGCATCTCGACGTATGCCAACAAGTGATGTCCCAGACTCACGGGTTGGGCCCGCTGCAAATGAGTGTAACCGGGAAGGAATATCTTCCCATCCCTCTCCGCTCGATCCAAAAGGACCTTCATGACGGCCCGGAGGGCTCCGGTTATCTCACAAGACTGAGCTTTGACAAACAATCGGACATCGGTGGCCACCTGATCGTTCCGCGACCTTCCTGCGTGCAGTTTCGCCGCTTCAGGAACCCGTTCGATGAGGGCCTGTTCGATATTCATGTGGACGTCCTCCAAGGATTCGGACCAGGCAAATCGACCCTTTTGCATCTCTTCGGCCAGGGTGTCGAGCCCGCCGTGGATGGCCGATTTTTCATCCTGGGAAATCAACCCGACATGGCAAAGCATGGCGGCATGGGCCCGGCTGCATTCCAGGTCAAAGGGGGCGAGCCGCTTGTCGAAGGAAACCGATTCGCTGAAACGCAACATCACCTCGGCCTGATCCTCGGAAAACCGGCCTCCCCAAGTGGGTTGTCTGGAAGTTTCACTCATCGGTTACGGAGAAATTTATGCCCTTGATACCCGCTTTCGAACAAGCGTCCATTACCCGCACGATAATCTGGTGCGACGTTCCGTCACTGGGCGCCAGGGTCACTAGAGCTTCGACCTTGTTGGCATCGCTAGCCTGCTTGAACCGGGTGAGCATAGCCGTCAGCTCGAGAAACCGGGAGGCATCCGGCGAATCGTAGGCGTATTCATTGACCACCACCTGACCCTCGTTGTCAATCTCCACAATCTGCTCATCCGGCATCTCCAATGGATCGGATTGTTCCACCACACCGGGCAATTGAAAGGATATGTCCGCCTCCTGTTTTTCCAAGGTGGAGGTCACAAGGTAATAGAGGAGCAAAAGAAAGACCACGTCTATCATCGGTGCGATGGGGATCGATGGGCTAGGCTCCGGTTTCTTTCTTCGCCGGATCATAAATCAACCACTGGCCTCATAGGTTGCGTAAATGACCTCATAGGCGCCGACTTCGGCACAGGCCTTCAGCACTTTCCTGATTTCGAGGAAGGGAGTGGTCCCATCCGCCCGCACCACTATTTGCAAACGGGGGTTGGTCTCAATGGCCCCTCCTAAACGGGTTTTCAACACTTCCAACCCCACCCTCTTCCCGCCGAGGTAGACCGATCCGTCTCCCTCAACCGAAACGATGCCCCGATCCGATACCTCGGAGGGCACTTCACTTTCGTGAGACTGGGGAAGTTCGACCTCAACGCCCTTTTCCAAACGGGCCAGAGAGCTCACGCACATGAAAAAAACCAATAGCAAAAAGACCATGTCGATCATCGGCGCCATTTGAAATGCCTCTTCCGGCTGGGGCCTTTTTCTCCGCTTTACCATACTGAATACTAACCGTCGTCCCCTATGGCTTCAACCGGGCATCCTTCCAGGGCCTCCAGACATTCATCCCTTCCATCCTGATCTCCGGGCTGCTTGTAAACGTAGGAATAGCCGCCGTCTTCGTTGCGCATGAAAAAGTCGGGCGCGATTTCTCGACATAAATCACAGTCGATGCACTGGTCATCCACGTAGAATTTGCCCCCGACATTTTCCGGCCACTTGGCGTCTGGATCAGGCATAGTCAAAGCCACCCTTGCCAATTACAAATTACTGTCAAGAGTGTTGTGGATCCCAATCCGGACCGGGGTTGGGCCAATTTCAAAATTGAGCTGCCGAAAAGATTGCGCTTTGCTTCACAAAACGCAACGGTAGCCTTGCCTGAATCAGGCTGGCATCCCCCTTGCTGAAGGGGAGGTGCATCCGCTGAAAAATCATGTTATACGACCGGCCATACATGCGAGAGCCCGTCTCCCGCCCCAATCTCTACAAACCCCTCTACTTCCTGCTGGGAAGTATCGTCGGGGTCTACCTTCTGCAGATTTTTTTCCGACAACCTTGGGCCAAACCCAATTTTGATCTTTTCTTCGGCCTGTCTTCCTCCGCCCTTTCCAATGGCCATGTTTGGCCCTTGCTGACATACGGCTTTCTCCACGCCAACTTTTTTCACATTCTCTTCAATTGCCTGATGCTTTACTGGCTGGGGAAGGCCTTGCATCAACTACTCGGGGCCAGGCGATTTTTCACCCTTTACGGGATTTCGGTTCTGCTGGGGGGGGTAGCCTGGTTATTGGTCAAGAGTTGGCGGGGGGACGCCGCAGTGCTCATGGGGGCTTCCGCAGGGGTTTCCGGTCTTTTAGTCACCTTTGCCCTGCTCTTCCCCAATCGGCCCTTGCAGTTTCTGTTGTATTTTTTCCTGCCCGTCAGGATCACCCCCAGAAATCTGGTTCTGATCGTGATGGCCATCGATGCTGTCGGCCTCCTCTTTGGCGAACTCCCTCTCCTGCGACAAACCACCAGTCCCATAGCTCATTCAGCGCACCTGGGCGGAATGTTGGGAGGTTGGTTATTTTTCAAATTTGTCTTGCCCCGAAACCTCAACATCAGGTTACCGTCCGTAGAGGTATCTCCTCCCAAATGGATCACCAATAAAAAGACCAAGCGGGCCGGCAGCGGCCGTTTTCGCATCAGATTTTCCGACCGCAAGGAGTTGCAAAATGAAGTGGACCGCATCCTCGACAAAATAAACGCCAAGGGATTTGCATCCCTTTCGGAGGAGGAGAAAAAAACTTTGGACAAGGCTAAAGAACTCCTTAACCGGTAACCCTGTTTCCCGTTGCCCAGTTTCAGAGATAGTCTTTTGCACCAATGGGACCGGGCCCAGAAGCTCGAAGGTGGCGATCCGGATTCCTGGTCCTGGGAGACCTGGAAACGTTTGGAGATTTTCACCGCCTTTTGCCCGATTTATAAGCAAACTCTGCTGGTTTATCCCGACTACATTCCCTGGCTGGAAAAGGAAGAAAACCTTTTTGAGAACTTTGGGGGCCATGCCCTCAAAACCGAATGGGCCTCCTTTAAACTCCCGGCCGGGGAAAAGGAACCCAACTCCTACCTCGAAGCCTTGCGAAAATTTCGCCGCAAAATCAGCTTGCGCGTGGCCTACAGGGAGATCCACGGCTTCTCCAAAACCGAAAATTCCTTCAAGGAAATGACCCTTCTGGCCGAAATGTGCACCGAGATTTGCTATAACCTGGCCCTTTCTCGCTGGCGAGACCGTTGGGGTATCCCCTGGAACGAGGAAACCGACCGCGAGGCGACGGGTTGCGTCCTGGCCATGGGCAAGCTGGGGGCGGATGAACTCAATTTCTGCTCCGATATCGACCTCATATATTTCTACGAAGGCAATGGCTATTGCCGAAAAGGGAACCGGACCACCGCCAGAAGCATCGGGGAATTTTACGGCAAGGTGGCGCAAACGGCCACCTCTTTCCTCACCAAGAGGACCAGGGAAGGGTTTTTGTTCAACGTGGATCTTCGCCTGCGGCCCCATGGAGAAAAAAGTTCCATAGCGCCTTCCTTTCAAGCTATTGAAAACTACTATTACCAGGCCGGACAAACCTGGGAACGCTTGGCCTGGATGCGGGCAAGACCCGTAGCCGGAGACAAGGGACTGGGCCAGGAACTCCTGGAGGCCTTGAACCCCTTTCGTTACCCCCGGTCCCCCTCCCCACTGATCCTACAGGAGATCTCCTTGCTGAAGGCCCGCACCGAAAAGGAAATTGTGGGATCCGACCACATGGATCTGCATGTAAAAAACGGACGGGGAGGCATCCGCGAAATCGCGTTTTTTCTGCAGGGGCACCAATTCCTTTCCGCCGGGAAAAATCCATTTTTGCAATCGCATAACACCCTGGAGACCCTGGAAAAACTGGAACTCTACGGCCTACTGGACAGTTCCCAGGTTCACTTTCTGCGCAAAGCCTACCTTTTCCTGCGCGCGGTGGAAAACCGCCTGCAAATGCGGGAAGAACGGCAAACCCACCTACTCCCGGAAGCCAAGGAAGACCAACGGGCTATCGCCCTTTCCATGGGCTACTGGAACTGGGAATCCTTTTCCCGGGAGCTGAATGGATTCCGGAATGAGGCGCATGCTTTTTACCTCCAGTTCTACCCACCCAAAAATAGCCTGGAAGATTTCGATTTGTGGTGGAATTTCCTGGTTAAAAATAAATTGGATGAAAGCCTGAAACCCAAATTGGAACATTGGTTCGGCACGGATCCGGGCATGCCGGCAGAACTGCGGAAATTCGCTTTGGGCCCCCAATTCCACCAACAGGTTACACGGGAGTTGGTTTACCTGATCGTCGATCTGACCCGCAGCCTCGACGCCGCCTTGGACAGCGTATTCGATCCCTTGCAAACCCTCTATCGCATCGGTGAATTTGCCACCAAGTACGGGAGCCGATTGGGGTTTTTTAAAGCCTGTGCTGAAAATCCCGTTTTCTTTAAAGGACTCTGCCGATTATTCGACCGCAGCCGGTTTGTCTTCCAACTCCTCTGCCAACATCCGGAAATTTTCGCGGAAATTACGGAGCCGGACATCCTTCGGCGCAAAAAGACGAGAGACGCAATCCTGCACGAGATGGAGTTGTTGCCCGCGGGAGAGGATTTTGTGGACTGGCTCTGGCTCTACGTAAAAGCCGAACACGTCCGGATTATTGTGGCCGAGGTGGTGGATGCCTACAATTTCCAAGATTCCGAGCAGGCCTTGACCCGGTTGGCCGACGCCACCGTCCTCGCCGCGCTCCGTCGAGTGGACCCCGAGGGAAAACTGGGGGTAATCGCCCTGGGCAAGTTCGGCGGGGCTGAAATGACTTTGGGCTCCGACCTGGATTTCATGATCCTATGCGACGAATCGGAGGAGACACATGTGGTCAACCGCAAAATCATGCGGCTTCAAAAAGTCCTGGCCCATGCCAAGCCCCTGGGTCGTCTGTATGAAATCGATTTCCGGCTGCGCCCCCATGGCAATGCCGGTCCCCTGGGGGTAAAACTTTCCTCTTTGGAACGCTATCACCAGTCGGAAGCGAAAATTTGGGAGCGGCAACTGATGCTGCGTTCACGAATGGTAGCCGGATCGGAGGAAATGGCTCGCGACTTTGCCGATTTGCGGTCCCGCATACTCTTCGGGCATCCCATCACCATTGAGGATCTGAAGATAATTCTGCACCTGCGCAGGCGCATCGAAAACGAAAGAGACCCGAAGGCGGATGAAAAACTGAAATTCAAATCGGGAGCGGGGGGAATCCTGGATATCGAATTCCTGGCCCAGATGGCCTGCCTGGCGGGCGGCCCCTTCGACCGGGGCGAACCCCCGGCCAATACCCTCCAAACCCTGAGGTTCCTGAAAAACCGGAAACTCTTGCCCGCCGAAGATGTCGAGCGACTTATGGTCCACTACGAATTCCTGCGAAGACTGGAACGGATACTGCGCCGGGATACGAACCTGGGCGTGTCCCTGTTGAGCGAACATCCCCGGGAACAGGATCAATTGGCCTTCTGGCTGGGCTTGACCGACCGGGACGCATTTTTTGCAAACCTGGCCGAGGTCCGCGCTGAAGTCAGGAAAATATTCGATGAGAACACCCAAAGATTGAAAATCCACCTGTCAAAGACCCCGGCATAAAGGCTCGACTTATGTCCCGGCGGTCCTTCATATTTTTTGTTCAGCAGCAGAGAAAACGACTCCCCCTCCCCGACGAAAATGGCCTTGATGCGTAAATTTTCCTCCATTCGTCTCCCCGTCGCGGCGCTCCTCTTGCTGGGGATGTGCTCCCTCGGCCATGGGCGTGAGTTCGATTATACCGAGGCCATGAAGAAGGAGACCCAAACGGTGGTCTTTCTTTTGGAAAATTACCATTACTCGCAAAAATTCATCCACAACTCGCACCCCTCCGAATTGCTCCATAACTTTATGGAGGATCTGGATTACAACCACGTATTTTTCCTGCAAGAAGACCAGGACGAATTGGTGGCGAAGCATGCCGGCCGGCTGGAACGCAATCTGAGGCGGGGGGACCTGCAGGCCGCCTTTTCCATTTTCAATCGGTATGAACAACGCGTCATGGATCGCATCGAATGGGTCGGAAACCGGCTGGAGGGGGCATTCGATTTCGACACCGAGGCGGAATACGTGGTCGATCGAGGGGAGTATCCCTGGCTCGGCAGCCAGGAGGAAGCCGATGAGCTGTGGGAAAGTCGCCTGAAATACGAGTTGCTGTTCGACCTCCTCAACGAAGAAGATGAGGAGGAGGCGGTGAACACGGTGCGCCGACGTTACAAGCGTCTGGCCAAAAACCTGGAGGACCTGGAAACCGTTGACGTGCAGGAAATCTTTCTGACTACCCTGACTCAGATGTTTGATCCTCACTCAACCTTTCTCTCCTCGGATACCCTGGAGGACTTTTCCATTTCCATGAGCCTTTCCCTGGTGGGAATAGGAGCTATTCTGACTCAGGAAGACGGATTTTGCACTATCCGCGAACTCATTCCCGGAGGGCCAGCCGACCTGGACGGGCGACTGCGACCCAATGACCGCATCGTCGAAGTGGCCCAGACCGGAGAAGAGCCGGTGGATGTCATCGACATGAAACTTCGCAAGATTGTGAAAATGATCCGCGGAGAAAAAAATACCACCGTCTACCTGACCGTCATTCCGGCGGACGCGGTGGATCCTTCCATCCGGGAGACCATCGACCTGGTGAGGGATGAAGTGAAAATTGCAGCGCAAAGGGCCACCGCGAGTCTTTATCAGTTGCCGGTAATGAACGGAGATCCCCTATCGGTAGGTGTCATAAACCTTCCATCCTTTTACGGCGATATCAGCCTGGAGGAGGGTGGATCAGCCACCAGCACTACTCAGGATGTGGAGGAACTGATCGGCATTTTGCAGGAGGAGGGCATCAGTGGGCTGGTCCTCGACCTGCGGGATAATGGCGGCGGTCTCCTCACCGAGGCTATCGATTTGACGGGATTATTTATCAAAACCGGGCCCGTAGTCCAGGTCCGCAATAACCGGGGGTTCATTCGCCGGGATTGGGATAGAAATGCGAAGATCTCCTATCAGGGCCCCTTGGTCGTCCTGATATCCCGTTACAGCGCCTCGGCCTCCGAGATCGTGGCCGGAGCGCTTCAATACTACGACCGCGCTTTGATCGTAGGGGACAATTCCACCCATGGCAAGGGCACCGTCCAAGCCGTTTTTGAAATCGATCGCCTCGCCTCGCCCTCTTTTTTCAAAGACCAACCCACCGGAGCGGCCAAATTGACCATCCAGAAATTTTACCTCCCCAACGGCATCTCCACCCAAAACAAGGGTGTGATATCCGACGTGCCCTTGCCTTCGCACCGGGAGTTTCTACCCATCGGCGAAGCCGACCTGGACAAGGCCATGGGGTGGGATAAAATCAATCCGGTCAACTGGGCCTACCCGGAGGCGGAATGGTCCGAGGATTTTCGACCGATCGATGAAAACTTCAAATCCCAATTGAGGACTCTCAGCGAGGCCCGCCAAATTGAACTGGAAGAATTTTCCTTTCTCCAGAAAAGCATTTCCGTCTTTAAAGAGAGGCAGGAAACCAAGGCTTTCTCCCTGAACTTGGAAAAACGATTGGAGCTCAAGCAAAGCGACAAGCTGATCCGGGAAGAACTCGAAGCACGGGAGGATGAGTTGGAAAAAACCTTTTTTCCCAGCGAAAAGATTGTGCTCAGCGACCCTCAGGCTGCCCCCGCCACCACGTTTGTGGGGGAAGATCCGCTATCGGCGGATCAGGTCAATGTCGATCCGGCAGAGGGAACGCCCCCCGAGGAGGATGAAGGCCCGGTTCTCGATATCCACTTGCGGGAATCTCTCAGAATTCTTTCCGACTGGATCGACGCCTCCCATCTCAAAAGCGTCGATACCGCCGCAAAAAGACCTCTCCCGAATAACAGCCGAGGGTAGCAGTTTGCCCTTACTTCCTGAGCATCAGGTAGCGTTCGCGGTGAGACAGATCCAGGACGGACTCCACCCTGCTGAACCCGGCCCCATGAGCTTTTTCCTTCAACCTGTCGTGTTGCCCAACCCCGGTTTCAAGGGCGAGCAACCCTCCGTCCTCCAGGTAACCGGGGCCTTCCCGCAGGATTGCCGATAGCCCATCCAGGCCCCTGTTCCCTCCAAACAAGGCCAGTTCCGGCTCGTAGCGCAATACCTCCGGCTCAGCCGACTCCAGTTCCTGCTCCGTCAGATACGGTGGATTGGCCACGATGAGCTGGAAGGTCCCCTCCACCGCCTCGAACCAATCGCTTTGAAAAAAATTCGCCCGATTGGACAATCCTGTATTTTTCCCGTTTTCCCGAGCGAGGTCGAGAGCCTCCGGGGAAAGATCGATCCCCAACCCGGAAGATTCCCCAAAGGTGTTGAGCAAGGCCAATAACATTGCGCCGCTACCAGTGCCCAAATCCAGAATCCGAGCCGGCTCCCCTTCCGAAAACTCGGTCTGCAAAAGCTCGATCAGGTATTCCGTTTCCGGACGGGGAATGAAGGCGCGTTTGTCCGAGCATAATTTTAATCCGAAGAAGTCGACCCAACCCAGCACGTGCTGAAGGGGTTCCCGGTTGGCTCGCCGGATTATGTCGGCGCGGATGCCGGCCAGCTCCTTCTCGGGCAGGGGGCGTTCAAACTGCAGAAATAAATCGAGCCGCTTCAGCCCCAAATTGTGCGCCAAAATCCATTCCGCACTCAAACGCGCGTCGGGCACACCATATTTCTGCAGATACGCAGTGCTTTTCTGCAATACTTTCAGGATGGTCAGCATGGGCATAAGAATAGGTGTTGTCCCACAAAACGGAGGGAGGGAATAGGCAAATCAGACCAATTTTCCCTGCATCAACTCCTCGAGTTTCCCCTCGTACTCCGCCTTTTGCAAGGAATCCACCACCGGTTGGAGGTGGCCTTCCATCACCTGCGGCAGGGTGAGCAGGGTCAACCCAATGCGATGGTCCGTCACCCTGCCCTGGGGAAAATTGTAGGTGCGAATGCGTTCGCTGCGATCCCCGGTGCCAATCTGGCTCTTGCGCTTGGCCGCATATTTTTCCTGTTCTTCCCGTCGCTTCTTTTCCAGGAGGCGTGAATAGAGCACTTTGAGGGCCTTTTCCCTGTTTTTGAACTGGGAGCGATCGTCCGCGCAATACACCGTCTCCCCGCTTTGCTGGTGTACGATACGCACGGCGGAATCGGTTTTATTGACGTGCTGGCCACCAGCTCCGGAGGCCCGCATAGTGGTGATTTTCAGGTCGTTGGGATCAATATCGATGTCCACCTCCTCCGCCTCCGGCATCATTGCGACGGTCACGGTGGAAGTGTGGATGCGGCCGGACGATTCGGTAACCGGAACCCGCTGCACCCGGTGCACACCCGATTCGTAGCGCAATTTCCTGTAAACCTCCTCCCCCTTTACCAGAAAACAAACCTCTTTGAACCCCCCCAATTCGGATGGGTTGCTGCTCATCGGTTCCACCTTCCAGGAATTGAATTCGGCGAAACGTTGATACATCCGGTACAAATCTCCCGCAAAAAGGCTGGCTTCATCCCCTCCCGCTCCGGCGCGGATTTCCACAATGGTATTGCGGGAGTCCGTCGCATCGGGAGGTATCATGGCGAAAAGGATCTTCTCCTTCGATTCAGCAAAGCGTGTTTCCACTTCCGGCAGCTCGGCCTTGGCAATTTCCTTGAGCTCTTCCTCCGCATCAGGGTCGATGATCATTTCCTTCAGGTCCGAAATTTCACGATCCAGTCTTTGCATCTCAGCATAACCGTCGATTATCTGCTGTAGTTTCCGGTGCTCGCGCGATACCCGGGCCATTTGGTTCTGATCGCGGAAAAATTCAGGTTTGGCCATCTCCTGTCCCAAATCCCGATAGCGGGTCTGGTAGGGCTCAATGTCGGGTATGCCTTCCA
The DNA here is from genome assembly GCA_014529615.1 of Opitutia bacterium. Lineage (GTDB taxonomy): Bacteria > Verrucomicrobiota > Verrucomicrobiia > Opitutales > UBA2995 > JAABVD01. The sequence goes on along the minus strand of JAABVD010000023.1, from coordinate 1,126 downwards.
TAAAAAGGTGTCGGTTGACCAGGATCCCCCCGGAGAATTCAAATCCCCCATTAAAGGGATGGGATTTTCCAAGGCAACCCGTATGCAGTTCCTCCAAAAAAATACTTTTCAAACGGGAACAAATTTTTAGATTTGCCGTCTTGGCTAAAAAACCCTGTAACCACCCATGATTGAAGTTAAGTCGCTCCACAAAAGATACGGTTCAATCGATGCGGTCAACGGAATCAGTTTCCAGGTGAACCGTGGCGAAATCCTGGGTTTTCTGGGCCCAAACGGGGCTGGAAAATCTACCACCATGAAAATGATAACCGGCTTTGTTCGCCCTTCTTCCGGGACCATCCTGGTGGATGGGCACAACGTCCAGGAGCATCCGGTCACCATCAAGGAGAAAATAGGCTACCTTCCGGAGAATGGTCCTGTTTACGGTGAAATGACCGTGCAGGAGTTTCTGAACTTTATCGCCGAAATCCGCGGTTTCCGCGACCCCATGGAGAAAGTGGAAAAAATTGACCGGGTTTGCGACCTCTGCCGCTTGAACAGTGTGCGCCATCAATCCATCGAAACGCTGAGCAAGGGCTTCAAACAACGGGTCGGATTCGCCCAAGCCGTATTGCATGACCCCCCCGTGCTCATCATGGATGAACCGACCGACGGCCTGGACCCGAACCAAAAGAAAGAAGTGCGCAAAATTATCAAGGCCATGGCCCAGGACAAAGCCATTATCCTTTCCACCCATATATTGGAAGAAGTCGGCGCCCTGTGCAGCCGCGTCATCATTATCTCCAAAGGGGCGCTGATTGCCGACGAATCCCCGGAGTCCCTCCTGGAAAGAAACCGAAAATTCAACGCGCTACGCATTCAAGTGGACGGGGTGGAAATCGAAGCGGTACGCAGCGCCCTGAGGGACCTGCCCGAAGTTGCCGCGGTTATCCTGAACGATAATCGATTGGAGATTTTTCCAAAAAACAAGCAGGCTATCGAAGCCCTTAACCTCAAGACATTTCCCGAAAACAACTGGTTCATTACCCAATTCGAAAAACCGCCGGTGGGGCTGGATGAAGTGATTTGGGAATTGACCGCATAGAAAGATTAATCAGCAACTCTTTCTTTTTTATGAAGCAGATTG
>JAABVD010000285.1 GCA_014529615.1 Opitutia bacterium | reverse complement strand
TTGGCAAAGGCATCAAGCGAAACGTTGTTAAACTATAAATTATTTTTGCGCCTTTTGCGCTTTTTGTGGTTAATCCCTCCCCATTCCTAATTCCTAATTGGCGCGCTCCAGCGCGCCTTCCCCATGCCGCAAAAAAGTTACACATTACTCCACCAGGATGGCGAGGCCCGGCGCGGGGTGCTCCATACCCTGCGCGGAGATGTGCAGACTCCTCTTTTCATGCCGGTTGCCACGGGAGGAGCCATCAAGGGGGGTGTGGCCGCAATGGAAGTGGGAAATCTGGGATTTGAACTGATTTTGGCCAATGCCTACCACTTGCACGTTCGTCCGGGGGAGGAACGCATAAAAAAATTCGGAGGACTGGCTCAATTCATGGGTTGGGATGGCCCCATCCTGACCGACTCAGGCGGGTACCAGGCATGGTCCATGGCCAAAACCAATCACATCACGGAGGAGGGAATAACCTTCCAATCCCATGTGGACGGCAGTCCGGTCAACCTGACCCCTGAAAAGGTGGTGGATATTCAATCCGCCTTGGGAATCGATGTGGCCATGGTTCTGGATGAATGTAGCGACTATCCTTGTTCGCATGAACAGGCCAAGTTGTCCATGCGGCGCAGCATGCGTTGGGCCAACCGTTGCCGGACCCGCTGGAAGGAGACCGGGGCGAACGAATCCATGCTCCTTTTCGGCATTGGTCAGGGATCCTATTTCGGGGACCTGCGCCGGGAGTCGGCCCGCATCCTGGTGGACCTCGACTTCCCCGGGTACGCCATCGGTGGAGTAGTGGTCGATTTTTCCCGCACGGCAGAGGCCGTGTTACCCTCTATTCCCCATTTGCCGGTCGATCGACCGCGCTACCTCATGGGTGTCGGGACGCCGCCGGACTTGTTGAACGCGGTCCGGATGGGTATCGACATGTTTGACTGCGTTCTGCCCACCCGGAATGGTCGCCACGGCAGAGTTTTTACCACCTTTGGCGAAGTCAACCTCACCGCGGCCCGATGGAAGAATTCCGATGACCCCATCGATGCCGACAATGAATCTGCCGTCAGCCGGAGTTACTCTCGCGGATACATGCGCCACCTGTTCGGCATTGGGGAGTCCTTGGGCGGCCGGTTGGCCACCCTGCACAACCTGTCGTTTTATGGGAATCTCATGAAAGGCATGCGGCGGAGCATCGAGGAGGGGACCTTCGCCGCCTTTAAAGCGGATTTCGAGATGAAGTACGCGGTGGGACAGTAAGGAAATGCGGACCTCGGATTTCGATTATGATTTGCCCCGGGACTTGATCGCACAAAATCCCGTCGTGCCGCGCGACCGTTCCCGATTGATGGTATTGAGCCGAGAGGGCGCGCCTCTTGCGCACAAGCATTTTTACGATTTACCGGAACTTCTGAGGAAGGGGGATGTGCTGGTCTTGAACGATACCAAAGTGCTGCCGGCACGGTTGTTTGGGACCCTTCCGGAGGTCGGGGGGAGGAAGGTTGAGGTGCTCCTCCTGAACGAGGCAGTGGGCGCGTTCCAACGCGTCCTGGCCAAACCGGCCAAGAAATTACGAGTGGGGTGCGAGGTGGTATTCGACGACCGGTTGAGGGCCGAGGTTATGGCGGTAGAAGGTGATGGAACGAGGCTGCTCAGGTTCGATTGTCATCCATCAGAATTGCCCCGGCATATGGATCGCATTGGACATGCCCCGCTCCCACCCTATATCAGGGGATCCCGCGCTTCCGGGGACCAGTATCAGACCATATACGCCCGGGACCCGGGGAGCAGCGCAGCTCCCACGGCGGGACTCCATTTTACCGAGGAGCTGTTTTCCAGATTGGAATCCGTTGGGGTGCAGGTGGAAAAGGTGACGCTTCACGTGGGTCGAGGAACTTTTCAGGATGTGAAGACCGACCGTTTGCAGGATCACATCATACATGCGGAGCATTTCGAACTTCCAAAGCGTGTGGCGGACCGCTTGAACCGGGCCAAGGAACGGGGCTGCCGAATAGTGGCGGTCGGGAGCACCTCAATCCGGGTCCTGGAAACCGCCACCGGTCATCGGGGCCGGTTGATACCTCAAGTGTCGCAGACGGAACTGTTTATTTACCCCGGATACGAGTGGAAATTTGTCGATGCCATGATCACCAATTTCCATTTGCCCAAGAGTACCTTGCTCATGTTGGTCTGTAGTTTTGCCGGCAGGGGTCCCGTCTTTCGGGCCTATGGGGAAGCCGTGCGCCGGCAATACCGCTTTTTCAGCTTCGGAGATCCCATGCTGATTTATTGAAAGATTGAAAGGCACAAAGGCACACGAAATCTTAACGAACTTGGCGATCTTTGCGAGAGTCTATTTCAAAAATCCTGCTTATCCTGTATATCCATGTTCAATTCCTGGTTGGCGGGTTGAGGAGTGATGTCTTGGGAAGGTGGTGATTGAGGGCGTCAGCCCGCAGTCGCGCCGGTGGGGGGCATTTCACCTGCCCGGTGCATCTCACTCAGACTGGCAACCCGCCTTCGGTTTCTGCCTATGGGGAAGCATTTTCGGGATTGAATGAACCTGCCCAAGCTATAACAAGTAAGGTTATGGCAATCGACCTGTTTGAAAATCCCAACCCGGAGAGAGATTATGAAATTCGCCACGTGGCCGAGGATTTTACCTCGGTCTGTCCCGTCACGGGACATCCGGATTTTGGAAGAATCGTGCTCACCTACGTGGCCGATGCCCAGTGTATCGAGCTGAAATCCTACAAGGAGTATTTGCAGGGGTTTCGCAACCGAGGCATTTTCTACGAATCCCTCACCAACAAAATTCTGGACGACCTGGTCGAATGCTGCGCTCCCCGCCGGATGAAAGTCGAGACCATCTGGAAGGGTAGAGGGGGGATTCATTCCCACATAACGGCAGAATACAAGAAACCACTGATCGGCACAAAGCGCGCCAAGGGCGTGAATTAGGAATGGGGGGCGGCGCCCGAGGGCGTGGGGGGAAGGGAATGTTGGAATGAGGGAATGGTGGAGTGATGGAGGAGGGGAAAGGAGAGAGATCAAGCTACTGCGCTCCGGAATCTCCGCCTTCATGTATTACGGCGTGACAAGGCCGGCACTGGTGCGGACTTCGTTGGATTCGCAACCTTGCAGGGTGTCGACCCAGCTTCACCCGCTCATCAGCGCGAAGCCCACATCAGCACTCGATCTTCGTTCGCTCGTTACGAATTTTGTGAGAAATGCGGGTTAACTCTCGCCAAGATCGCACTCCATCACTCCACCACTCCCATTACTCCATCTCTCCCCTCCTGCATCCTCTTCATCCACGCCATAGATCTTGTGCATCTGGTATCCGGCCCGGTAGGGGTGTTTTCCCTCTTTGACCTTTCGATTGATCAATTGAAGAATGGCTTGGTCCTTCCGTTTGGACCATTCGGGGTGGAGCCAAATCGAGTCGGAGCACCAAACATGGCCCATTTCCTTTTCCCAGTAGTCGATGGCGTGCAACGAATCGACCACGATTTTTAATTCATTGGCGCGGACGATACAGTCGAGAATCGGTTTTTTCCATTCCTTTGGGCTTACCGTGACCCAGTCAAAGGTCCCGAGAAGAGGAAAGGCTCCGGCTGTTTCCAAATGGACCTTGAGCTTGCGTTCCCGGAGGCAATTGGTGAGCTCACCGAGATCGTGAATGGCCGGTTCGCCCCCTGTAATGACGACGATCCGGGGACGGCGTTCAGCCGCCATTTCAGCCAGTTTCCGGGGGGAAATCTTTTCCACTTTGTCCGGGATGTGATCGGGATGCCAGGTGCCTGCGGAATCGCACCAGGGGCAGTGGACGGGACAGCCGTAGAGGCGAATAAAAAAGGCTGACTTCCCCATTTGGCAACCTTCTCCCTGCCAACTGAAAAATGTCTCGTAAACGGGTAGTTTTTTTATGGCTACGCCACCCCCATCCTGGCCTTCCCCCAGAGGGAGAAGGAATAAGTTTGCGCAGCCCTCATCCCGACGGTCCTCCGGAGGAAGAGGGAACCTTTCTGTATTTGGCTGCGTTTTTGTCGTCCTCGCATACTTCCAGGGCGACCAGGAATACGCGCTCCCCATGATGCTCTTTCAGGAGAGGCTCTATGGAGTGGAAGACGTGTTGGGCAATTCCTTCGGCCGAGCAACTTTCCAATGGATAGGGTCTGAAGGCCTCGCGAAATTGATCCACCATTTTTTGGGATACCGCGTCGTCGAGGTTATGGAGAAAGGCGTGGTCGAGGTTTTCCATCAGCCAATCCCTGATAAATCTCAGGTTCGAAAAGTCTACCACGAACCCCGATTCATCCAGCTCTTGGCAGCCAAAGGTAAATCTGAAGGACCAGTTGTGCCCGTGGATAAACGAGCATTGGCCGCTGTGGTGGGGCTGGCGATGGGCAAAGGGGATGTCGCTATAGGACTTTGAACAGGTAAACATGTTCATAGCCTCCAGTTCTTTGCGATCATGGCATCAATGGAGGGGGAATCCGAAGCGTAAAGGGTTGGATCCTCCACCCCGGCACGGTGAAAGGCCTCCCGGCGTTCAATGCATGTGCCGCAACGGCCACAGTGGAATTGGCCGCCTTCGTAACAGGACCAGGTCCGGGCAAAGGGGACACCCAACGTAGCGCCGCGCTCAACGATGGCCCCTTTATCCAGATGGACGAAGGGCCGGTTGAGCCTGATTTCTCTCCAGTCCGCCAATCGAATGGCATTATCCAGAGCTTGGGCGAAGGTCTCCCGGCAATCGGGGTAAATGGCGTGATCACCGGAATGGGCCGCATAGGAAACGGTATCAGCCCCCAATGAAATGGCCCAGGAGGCGGCCAGGGCCAGAAATAGCATATTGCGGTTGGGGACCACCGTGGCCTTCATGGAGGGCTCCGCATAGTGGCCTTGGGGCATGGGAAGGTCCGGGTTGGTCAGGCTGCAACCCTCCAGCAATTTTCCCAGGGAGGAGAGATCGATGGTTTTGTGGGGCAGGCCGAGACGTGTTGCAATGGCCCGGGCCGAGTCGAGTTCCCTTTGGTGACGTTGACCGTAATTGACCGACAGGGCCGAAACAACGCCGCCTTCTGCGACGAGATGGTATAGGAGGACGGTCGAATCCAATCCCCCTGAATAGGCCAGTACGGTTTTCATTAAATTCAGTGATTTCAGGCCCGATCCTTCGACCCATCAGGAAATCTAAGGACAGGGGCACGGCCTGGGAATTTTTAGCAGGCAGAGGAAACCTGGATAATGCCGGGAACGGTGGCAACTGTAAATTTGATTTGAGCCGGCCGGAGGCCCGCATAGGTTGATTCCCCGTGCCCGCCGCCCCGCCATCACTCACCCAACAATGCCGGGAGGAAGCCCTCCGTCTCGGTTTTGACCTCTGCGGTTTCGCCCCCATTGAAGTGAAGTTGCGCAAGGATTATTACCGGCGGTGGATTGAGGAAGGTCGACACGGCACCATGACCTGGATGGAGCGAAATAACGATCGTCGTCTCAACCCCGCCAAAATAATCCCTCAAGCTCGGTCTATCGTCATGGTCGGTTTGAATTATTTCCAGCCCGAGCCGGAAATGCGGGGTCGCATCGCCAAATATGCCCTGGGCCGGGATTACCACCCCTTGATCTACAAGCGGCTGAAAAAACTGTGTGCCTGGATGCGAGAGAGGGGTGGGGTGCAAAAACCATACGTCGATACCGGGCCCGTCCTGGAGAAGCCTATCGCGGTCGAGGCCGGCCTGGGGTGGTTGAGCAAAAGCACCCTGCTGCTGCACCCGAGGTTCGGGACCTGGTTGTTTCTGGGCGCCGTGGTGACCACCCTCGAATTCGAGCCCGATCCGGTCGATTCAGACCATTGCGGCAGTTGTCGGCGCTGTTTGGACGTTTGTCCCACGGATGCCTTCCCCGCTCCCTACCAATTGGATGCTTCCCGCTGCATTTCCTACCTCACCATCGAGCACCATGGATCCATACCCATTGCCTTTAGGGAAGCCATCGGAGACCGGGTGTTTGGTTGCGATGATTGTCTGGACGTTTGTCCCTGGAACCGATGGGCCCAAACCACCCGGGAGACCAAATTCCTCTTCCCCGGACTGCCGGATTTGCGGGAAACCTTGAGTTGGAAGGAAGCAGACTTCAACCGGCATTTCCAGGGAACCCCGCTGGCCCGGTTGAAGCTACCGCGTTGGAAGCGCAATGTTTGCGTGGTTTTGGGGAATATCGGGGTCGAGGCCGATCTCCCGGCCCTGGAAAGTTTGGCCCGGGGAACCGATCCCATGGTGGCCGAGCACGCCAATTG
>JAABVD010000284.1 GCA_014529615.1 Opitutia bacterium | reverse complement strand
CCATCACTCCAATACTCCACCATTCCATCACTCCCTTCCCCCTGCTCCTTTCAACAGTTCGGGAAATTTTGCTTGGAACTTTTTCAGGCGCGGGATGGAAACGGCTCGGACGTAGGGATGGTTGGGATTTTTCCTTTCGAAATCCTGGTGATAGTCCTCGGCCACCCAGAATTTGCGGAAGGGGTATACCTCAGCCGCTACCTTTCTCAACCACAGTTTCTCGTTCAGGGCGGCTATCTTTTCCTGGATGATCTTCTTCTCCTCTTCGTTTTGATAAAAAACGATGGAGCGGTATTGCGATCCCCGGTCCGAACCCTGACCGTTGACCTGGGTGACGTTTTGCGAACCAAAATACACATCCACCAGTTGGCTGAAACTGACAACTTCAGAGTCGTAAATGACCTCGACCGCCTCGGCGTGACCCGTTTTGCCAGTGTTGCTCGATTCGTAGGTGGGATTTTTGGTATGGCCGCCACTGTATCCTGAAATGGCTTCCTCGACCCCGCGCACACTCTCGAAAATGGCCTCCACGCACCAGAAGCATCCGCTGGCGAAATAGGCCCGTTCGAAACCGTCCCCAGATTCCACCTGAACGGGCTGCAAGGACATCTGGTCGGGAATTTCGGTCGTATCCCCTGCCGGTTGGCCAACGGCCTGGATAGCGGGAAGCAGAAGCATGGAAAGTAACGGGAATGCTATTTTCATGGGGAGATAAAAGGCTGGAGTTCACACTTTTTCAAAGGGAAAAAATACTCTCTTGCCGCGAGGACCCGACAAACCTGTTTTGCGGGTTGAAAAATGGGGTAATGCCTTCTTACATTTTCCCACTACCCGGTTATTTCCCCCATGCTCCGCATCGCACTTCTTTTTCTATTCCTGGCCTTGGCCTCCAACGCCCCCGGGGAAGCCAGGCCCAACATTCTCTACGTTTACGTTGACGACATGGGTTGGGGGGCCATAGGGCCGAACGGCCAGGCCGAGCGCAAAGCCGCGGGGATGCCTCACCTCATCACTCCCCATCTCGATCGATTGGCTGCGGAGGGTGTGAATTTCAGGCGTTCCTACGGCTGCACGGTTTGTTCGCCTGCTCGCTCCTCCCAACAATCCGGATTTCATCAAGGCCATACTTTTGCCGATCGAAACGATCCCGATAATGCCAAAAAGGCCATGCGTTCGGACGATCTTCTCATGGGTGACGTTCTCTCATCGGCCGGTTACGTTACGGGCTACTGGGGCAAGTGGGGCTTCGGTGGCTCCAGGAGTCAAACCGATCCCGAAATCGTAAACGTTCAAACCCTGCCCACATCGCACGGATACCAGCACGTAGTGGCGGAGTTGCACCATGTCCGTGCTCATACCTTTTTCCAGCCCACTCTCTGGCGTGCCCCGGCGCCTCCCGGCGTCAAAGGAGGGATGGAACTCGTTCCCAATTCCATGGCCCGGTGGAGGGGGCAAAGCGCTTATCCGGAAGAACCTGCCTGGCAAAACCATTCCCGTTACCCCGACACGGCTTACTGCGATGACGTTTATGCTTTCTCCGCCCTGGAATTCGTGCGCCGGCAAGCCCTCGATTACCTGGCCACGGCCCAACCGTTTTTCGGATTGCTTGCCGTCCAGGTTCCTCACGCCCCCTTTGCCGAAATTGCCCAACTGCCCGGATGGGACCGGGACTACCGCGCCTTGCCCTTTTGGGATTCTCTTTCCGTCCAAGCCAGGCATTGGGCCGCAATGATCACGCGCATCGACGGTCATTTGGGCAATATTCTCGCCGCTCTGGAGGATCCCAATGGCGATGGCGACCCGGCCGATTCGGTGGCCGACGATACCCTCGTCATCTTTCAATCCGACAATGGCGGTCCTCAACACCCCGCCCGCGAAGCATTCGCCGCCAACGGGGGACTGAAGGGTGAAAAGGGAAAGATTCAAGAGGGAGGCATCCGCGTTCCCACCCTCATGCGCCTGCCGGCGAATTTCGCTGCCGACAGCGATTTGAAACCCGGGACCAGCACCGATCAGGTGATTGATGTCACCGATCTGCTTCCGACCTTCGCCGAACTTGCCGGTGTTCCGGCTCCTTTGGGAATCGACGGTGTTTCCCTAGCCCCCGCATTGTTCGGCTCGGGCCATCAGCGGCTGCGCCAGTTTCTCATTCACGAGGCCGGAAACGGACAGTCCATCATCCGCGGGGAATGGAAGCTGATTCGTGCAAAATCCGGGCTCGAATTGTACCATCTGGGAAAGGACCCCGGCGAAACAAATGACTTGGCGTCGGCCAGGCCCGGCCTGGTTGAGGAACTCGAATTACTCTTGCTGGGGGAGCGCGTGGCCGAACCGAAGGGATTTGCCAATACCTACCACCATTGGGTGGGCCGGGACGGAGCCATGGCTTCCGATGCGTCGAACTGGTCCGATTACATATACGCCAATGAGGGCATCACTTACCTGAAAGACGACGGCGCCCCCCAAATTTCCTGGACGGCCCTGATGGAGAACACCGGTTCTTCCCCAGTGCAAGCCAGGGCCAACTCCGATCTGGAATTCCTCGGTTTGGAGATCCGAGGCAATACCCATACCCAGTCCCTGCGTCTTGGCCGGGGGATAAACCTGACCGGGCGCAACGAAATGCGTCTCTCCGAGAAATCCGTCCTCGTCCTCGACGGTGGAAAGGTTTCTTCCCAGCGCTGGGTCGATATTGCCCCCGGGGGCGCCCTTATCGGTAGCGGGATCGTCCAGGCCAAGGTTTACAATGCCGGAGTGGTTGCGGCCTCCGGGAAGACCGGACCGGGAAAACTCCAAGTGCAAGCGGATTATGTCCAGGTGGATCATTCTACCTTGCGGGTGGTATTGAACGAAAATGGAAATGGCCGACTCGTGGTCGAGGGCGAAGCCACCTTGGCCGGCGCTCTGGAAGTCGACGTGGGTGACCATTTTCGGCCGACCCCTGGAAGCCGGTTTACCATCGTCACGGCTCACGCCGTTACAGGCGCTTTCCACCATGCCGGTAACAGGATCGTAGCCGGAGACGGAACCCGCTTCAGGATTTTATATTCAGATGCGAAAGTGACCCTGATTGCCGAATAAGGCGGAGGCCGCGCTGGGGCGCGCCAATTAGGAATTAGGAATTAGGAATTAGGAATGGGGAGGGAGAAAGGGAGTGGTGGGGAAATTGACCACGGATTACACGGATTAGCACGGTTAATTAGTCGACCCTGAAAAAGGCATTATTGTCCAAGGTGGACAACCAAAACATAAGGGAATCCTTTTTCTGGGGAGA
>JAABVD010000283.1 GCA_014529615.1 Opitutia bacterium | reverse complement strand
GAGGACATTTACGAACTGAATCCTTTTACGATACAAGACGATGAAACGGTGGGGTATCTCGCGACTACCACGCTGGCAGGAACCCGAATCAAGTCCAATTTGAAGGATCTCGCCGCCGCCATATCGGTTTATACTCAAGAATTTATTGAAGACACCGCGTCTACGGACATCACGGACTTGCTCGTCTATGCGGTTGGGGTGGAAGTAGACGGCATGAACGGAAATTTCACTGGGGCTACTCCATCTGGCAACTTCGATACCTTTGATTTTAATAATCTTTCTCTTGGACATCAAACCAGCACCCGCGTCCGTGGTTTGGCCAACGCAGACCGAACCCGCAATTACTTCGGGTCGATCATCCCGCTCGATTCCTACAATGTGGGTCGCGTGGTTGTAAACCGTGGGGCAAACAACATTCTTTTTGGCTTAGGCAGTCCGGCGGGTATCATTAACCAGAACCTTGCCCAGCCCTTGTCGGCGGAAAAGAACAGGTTGAGGATTCGTACCGATCAATACGGCTCCATCCGCGGGTCCTTCGATGTCAATCGTGTTTTGATAGAGGATAAAGTGAATATTCGCCTGATGGGGCTGCACAGCGACCAGCGGTATCAACAGGATCCCGCCTACACCAAAACCCAGAGGATTTATGGCGCGGTGGATTTTCACCTGACTAAGACTACCGTTTTAAAAGTAAATGCTGAATTTGGGGATATGATAAGCGCGCCGCCCATGAATGCGCCACCCCGCGATCGATTTACCAATTGGTGGAAACCAGAGGTGGGCCAGCCCACCTTGCCGCTCGGTTTGGATTTTCGGGACCGCGATTTTCTAAACATCGATGGGACACCCATCGTATCTGGCACTGCGCAAATCGGATTATTTGAAAACTCTGTTCCCATCCTCGGATTGCGGCCTATCTGGAATCGCCCTCTTCCCCGAGCAAACCTCGATTTGGCTCCTTATGATGCTTTGAGACCTAATCGACAGAGAGCGTTCCAACCGATGTTTACAACGCTCAATGCCGAGTCGCGACGGATTCGCCTGCGCCCTACCCAGACCGGAGTGGAGGGGATTACGCTTGAGGATGGCTTTGTGCAAAGCCCGCAGATTCATGACGTATCCGTATTTAATTACCGGGAGGATACGCTTGGTGGCAGGAACAATCTAAGGTGGAACGATATTGAAGCTTATAACCTTTCTTTGCAGCAGACCTTTTTTGATGGCAATGCCGGGATTGAATTATCCTATGACAGCCAACTATTCGGTCATGGATCTTTCAATTTTCTCGCTGGAGGTTGGCGCAGCACGATTAGTATGGACCTCAATGAAGGTTATCCGGATGGCGCCCCCAATCCCAACTTCGGACGGGCCTTTCTCTCAGGTTTTCCCAGCTTTTTAGAGAGAGAGAATTCGCGGGAGTCCGAGCGCGCGCTCATCTATTTCAACTTCGATGCCGAGGAGCATTGGGGTGGGTTCGGAAAGTGGTTGGGTCAGCATATCCTGACCGGTCTCTATGAAAAAAGTACCACTCGTGAGCTTGGCTACGGCGGACCAGGTTTTTCCTTGGACCCCTCCTATGGGGAAGCGGTGGGCATTGTACCCACCCAAATCCGGTATGGCGGCCAACTAAAGCTTGGCTTCGGTCAATATCTGGTTGGGTCTGTCGATAATTTTATTGGTACGAGTAGCCCGGCGGGGGCGAATCTGAGAAAACCAAGCGACACTTTCGAATATCCGAGTTCGCTGACGATGGTGAACATCAGCCCCGTCGATCGGTCCTTTGTGCGCCAGGAATATCCCGTTCTCAATTGGCGGGACAACAAGGAGGCCTTCACTATCGGTTCCAGCTTGAACGCGCTGGAAGTCGAGTCACTGGTCGTTGCCCTTCAAAGCAAATTTCTTTCGGACCATCTCATAACCACCATGGGTTGGAGAAAAGATGAGGATAACAGATGGGTGGCGGATTCGTTGAACGGGACCGAATTCCGCAATAGTTTGGGCACTCATGATCTCAGTGGCCTGGTCTTGGATGAGGACGATTTGTTTCCGGGTGAAGGGGACGAAACCTTTAGCTGGGGCGCCGTTTATCACATCCCGGATGCCCTATTGGGGGAAAACTCCGGCCTGGATCTGAGCCTATACTATAACGCGTCGGAAAACTTTAATCCCAACCTGAAAATTCGCAAACCGATTGCCGAAAGGTTTGGGGAGGAATTTCCTGCGCCCTTTGGGGAAAGCCTCGATTATGGGGCGACGATTGGGTTATATGATGGCAAGTTTATCGTGAAAGCCGGCTGGTTCGAGACCAGCGAGAAATCGGCGGTCGATAGGGGGCCTTCAGGCCCGTATGGCTGGTACTTTTCTACCCTGCCAAGAAACGTATATGCAAATAACTCGCTCGCAGAAATACAAGCGGCCGGTTTTGATGCCGCGCTCCCCTCCGAAGGTGTTCAAATTGCCTATAATTACCAGTTTGTGTCTGATCCCGAAGATCCCGGATATTTGACCTTGGAGACAGGCGGGGAGTCGGCTTCTCCGATAGGAGACGTTACCCATACGATTTCGAAAGGATTTGAATTGGAACTGATATACAACCCCAATCGCAATTTGCGTTTATTTTTAAATCTGGCAAAACAGAAGGCAATCAGGACTGGAATTGCTCAAACGGGCGGCGCCGAGATGGAGCGGTTGTTCGCGCTTTGGAACAAACCTGAAATTCTCCGACTCAGGAGGCAACCGCCAAGTAGCTCCACTCAGGATATCAGTAATTATATCGAATTTCGCGTCCTGCAACAGATTGCGGAAATTCGAAGCCAGATAACGGAGAATGGAAGAAAGTCGCCCGCGCTTCGAGATTGGCGCGCCAACCTCGGGGGCAATTATTCTTTTGATAATGACACGGCCTTGAAGGGTTGGGGCATAGGCGGCGCCATGCGCTGGCAAGATAAGCCGACCATCGGTTATCCCATTATCGATCATCCGGAACTCGGGCCCATCCGCAATATCGACAGTCCCGTGTATGGGGCCGCAGATACCAAAGTCGATACCTGGGTTCGTTATCGCCGCGTTATCTTTGATGACAAGGTGAATTGGACCCTCCAATTAAATATTCGTAACCTTTTGGATGAGGACGATCTCGTCGACGTGAACCTGAATTTTGCCGGCTTGGCCAATATCGTTCGCTTCACTGAGGGACGCCGCTTGATCCTTAGTTCGACCTTCGATTTCTAGCATCTGATCAGAGAACGCGAAGACGGGCTGAAAGCGCCTTGAATCAAGGGTTAACCCGCATTT
>JAABVD010000282.1 GCA_014529615.1 Opitutia bacterium | reverse complement strand
GCTGAGGCGCAGCTTCAAATCTGCCTGTGTCGCTGCCCCTATAGATAAACAGGCCTATCGAGGGGGGAGCAAATTTCTTCTCGGAGATAGATCCGTCGAATACCAGGTCTGTGGTTCCATTCCGATCAAAATCCCCAAGAACTGCGGCACGACAGTTTGTGAGCAGAACAGGGTTAAGACTCTCCAAACGGTATCCGTTGCCTCGGTTGTTCCAGGCGATCTGGTTGGCCGCAGGGATGAGAATTTCGGAATACCCATCTCTATCCAAATCATAGGCCAAAACCGGCCCGCGTTTCTCCGGCGCGATATCAAAAACCCCCAGTCGTTTAAAGAAAGGCCGGCCCAGCCGTTGAAGAATTTCCAGTTCCGTCACTTCAATCGTATCCGGAACCGAGATTCCCTCTTCATTTTTTTCCTTCTTCCATAGGACCTTTATGCGTCCATCGGCAATTATCCTTCGCTGAGAGACCAGGTGTTCAACGTGCAGGGAAAATGAAAAAATCGAATGATTTTGTCCGGCGGGATTCTCGACAAATTCTTTGTGGTGCCATTCGCTCTGGTGGAGGGAGAATCCATACTCTTTCATTTGCCCAAGCCACCTGCTCCATTGTAGCCAGGGGATAGTCCGGTTGGCGGGACCCATGGTTTGGGACTGGATCCCATGATCCATGGTGGTCGAATCGGACAGGTCGCCCAACTTGATAACCTCAAAGGAAAACGCCTGCAGCACGGAGATGGGCTCATCGGAACTTCGAAGTTCATCCCAAAGTCGAATGAAGGCCTCGTCGTGTTCCTGGGCCAGGGTTTCCTGTCGCCAGATGGACGCTTCTTTCTCTTTCCGGTCTTCGATTAGCGACAATAGGTCGGATCCCGACAGGCTCGAAAGCATGGTAAAACAAGCCAGAATGATGATCGTAAAATAGGACAGAGTTTTCATGGATCTTAAAAAATCTGCACGGCCGGGCTAAGCACCCGTACATGAAATGCGGCTGTGTTCTTTTGTCAATAGACCTTTCACCATCCCGAGATTATCTGATAGGTGGATCGGCAGCAGAATACAGCTTCTCATTGTTGTTTCCGAGTACTGTGATTCGATGGCTCCGTCCTGTAACCCCACAAGAACTCTGACAGTCAGAATATGTTGGATTAGCCTATGGAAGGGGCTTGGGTCAGAGTTGAGGAAGGTGTTATGCTGCTAAAACAATCATTTTCCCTTATATTTCCACTTTTGACTAATATCGTATTCCTCTGTACGGGAGTCGTTGCTGCAGAGCAGAATACAAAGTCTGAGGATTCAGCCTCTCCAGTAATCAAAGGGCTCGATGGATTGGAGGCTACTCCCTTGATGGAAGGGAATTTATTGGCGCTTGAACGGATTATGGGCGTGGGCGTCGACAGCCAAGGTAGGGTCATTGTTACGCAGACAAACCGTCAGATGGCCGAAGAAGTGAGTTTGTTGCAATCGCCCTACTTGCATGAGGAAGATATGGCCTTAACAACGGTGGAAGCTAAAGAAGCGTGGCTGCGGGAAAACTACTCACCGCAAATTGCGGCATCTCAAGGTTTCATGGATCAAAACAACGATGGTGTTGTGGATCTGGCAGACTTGGAAATCCGTAGCGAGAAGCTTTTTACCTTAAGAGACGAGGACCAAAACGGGGTGTTTGAGGATGCCCGATTATATGCCGATGACTTTAAGGAAATCACAACTGGAGTGGCGCACAGCGTTACTCCCATCGGTGAATCAGTGTATGCGACCATCATTCCAAGTCTCTGGAAACTGACGGACACGGATGGGGATGGTCGAGCGGATATACACGAGCGTCTGGTGCACGGATTTGCAAACCATTTAGGCTATGGCAACCACGACCTGCACTGTGTGGTGCGCGGTTACGACGGGAAGATCTATTGGAGCATGGGGGATCGAGGTCTCAACGTGGTTTCCACGGAAGGTATTCGCTGGGCTTACCCTCACACTGGCGCAGTCATGCGTTGCAATCTCGACGGGAGTGAATTTGAGGTAGTCGCAACTGGATTGCGCAACTGCCAAGCCTTCGATTTCGATGATTATGGTAATCTGTTTTCTGTGGATCACGATGCAGATTTCCAGGGGGAAATGGAACGTCTGGTCTTTTTGCCCGAGGGATCCGACTCGGGCTGGCGTAATTTCTACCAATATCGGACTTCGAACAGGGTATTGAGAGACGCAGCTAAAGATCTTTACAGCCCATGGCTCGCTGAGAAAATGTGGCAACCGCTGCACGAGGGGCAACCATCGCATTTTCTACCACCCATTGAGAACAGTTGGAACGCCCCGGCAGCCTTTTCCTATCAGCCTGGCGCTGCGCTGGAAGGAAAATATAGGGGACATTTTCTAATAGGCGGGATGGGACAAATCCGGGCTTTAAAAATGGTCCCTGATGGGGCATCATTTCGCCGTGAAGGAGAAGATATAGTTGAAGGCCAAATGCGCGCCCAAGTGCTTTCTTCTGTTTTTGCTCCGGATGGTCGCCTATTTTTCACCCTATGGAATCCTTGGGCGGGCCATAGTCCATTGTGGGCGCTACAGTTGGAAAGTCGCAATGATCCTGAAGGCGCAAAAGTTGAAGCCTTATTAAAACAGGGGATGACAGCCCGTTCAATTGATGAATTGGTCGAACTCCTGGGGTTTGCCGATCGGCGGGTGCGTCTGGAGGCCCAATTTGAGCTCGCCGACAGGAAAGAGACAAAAGCGCTGAAAGGTGCCGCGGTAAACCGAAGTCTACCTCAGTTGGCTCGCATTCACGGTGTCTGGGGACTGATTCAGTTAAAACATTGGGATGAGCAGCTCTTCCGTACTTTGGCTTCCGAACCGGATCATGAACTTGTGGCCCAGTTGGCTCGTTGGACGGGAGCCATTGGCGATGCGAGTGAATCAATCCAGTCTCGTCAAGGCGCGGCAGTGAGTTTATTGAACCACTCGTCCCCGCGAGTAAAGCTTCTGGCAGCGATCGCTTGCGGTCGACTTAAAGCAAGGGGCGCGCTTGCCGGTCTTGAACGAATGATCGCCCAAGCTAAAAATAAGTCTCCCGTTTTGCGCGAGGCAGGTGTGATCGGTTTGGTCGGTGCCGGGAGCCCCCAGGATTTGACCGCCCTCGCCAGGCATGAATCGGAAGCTGTTCGCATTGCGGCGGTAGTTGCCCTGCGCCGAACAGGCCGGCTCCGGGAATTGCTAGCGTTTTTGCAGGACAAATCCATTCAAGTGCAGGAGGACGCTTTGCGAGCCATTTATGACGAAGCAAATGAGCAGACCTTTAATCGCTACC
>JAABVD010000281.1 GCA_014529615.1 Opitutia bacterium | reverse complement strand
AGGATTGTATTGATTCGTTCGGCAAAATCTTTTCCAACGGCCTGCTGCAATGCATCGGCCGCAATGGAGCGCAAATACGGCACATAAGTCAGCCGCTGTTCCGATAGATCTTTGGTTTCCTGGAGAAAGCGGCTCACTGCCTCTCCCTCGATGGTGATGTGGAAAAGCCGACTCGTAGCAGGATGAGTTCGTATGGTATAGCTCATGCCCTTCAGACCCTATTCGGATCCGGGGAATTTTCCATCCTCTTTAGCTGACCTCAAATCAATTCTCTGCCGGGCTGACCTCATCCGGAGGCGGAAGCCCGTCCGGCCCCGCTCCATCGTGCCTGTTGGAGCCCCGGCGCTCCCCATTCTTACCTCCATGGCGGCCCCGCCTTTCTCCCAGCCATTCGTCGAAGGCTTGGATTTGTTCGGGAGTCATGATCATTCTGATTGCTTCCCGTTGTCCTCTGCGAATCCGGTCAAAGGTGGGACGCGTCTCCTGGAAAAACGCATTGTACTTGAGCTGTGAGTCCTCCAGGATTTCCCGTAACCGGACGGCCTGTTCTTCTGTCAGGCCGTAGCGTTTGGATACACGTTGTTCGATGTGTTCCACCACACCCTTCTCCATGCGGAATGGATCGAGTCCCGCCCGTTGAAAGCGAAGGGGGGACTGATTCAAAAGCAACCGATCAGCCGAGTAACCGACGAGCATTCCGAGGGCAAATACCACGGAGAGGATCAAGCCTGCCTTTAATTTCGAATTCATAACCAGTCGGACCATTCTCCCTCACCGGAAAGAAGAGTGATCAATGGGTCTTCAGACTCCAGAACACCTTCATTCTCCACCGGAACGACGGCCGTAACCAACAGCAGGGAAACCAATGCCGCAGCCACCCCGACCTTGACCAGATTGGGGCTGAACAGGTTGATCAGCGCCTCCACCCAGTCCACTTCATCCTTCCGCGGAAGGCGCAATATTTTCTCCAATTCCACTCGAACTCTGTAACGAACGTCGACCGGGGCAGGCGATTCCTTCCTGCTGGCCGAAACCAATCGGGACCAGGATGGACCGGGATTATTATCCGGAGATTTCATATCGGGTTAAGTATTTACGTAGTTTTCTCTTTGCTCGAAAGCTTTTTACCTTGGATTTGGAGAGGCTCCATCCAGTTATCGCGGCCACTTCGGCCAGAGACCTGTCTTCCAAATATTGGAGGGTCAATAAATGCCTGTCGTCTGCCGGCAAATGGGACAGGAGAAACTGGACCTGCTCTGTAATCTGGAATTGGGAACGGAAGTCTTGTTTGTCCTCCGGCAGTTCTTGCTCGTATGCGTTGGCCTTCCCAGCGCGAGAGGCCAAGGCCACGGGAGTGCGTTTACAACGCCTGAAGTAATCGTGCCCCGTATTGTAGGCGATGCGGCGCAGCCAGTTTTCAAAGGGTGCGGTCGGCTTCCACAGGTGCAGCTTACGGTAGGCCTTGATAAAGGTGTCCTGCACCAAGTCTTCCAAATCGGACTGATGGGGGCAAAAACGGAAGAGACACCGGGAAATCATACCTTGATGACGGATCACGATCTGATCAAAGGCCCGGAGGTCTCCCTCTCGCGCTCGATCGACCAGTTTTTGATCCGTGTCGGTTTCCGTCTCCATCTTCCGGTCAAAAACTGCTAGGGCAATCGGACTGGAATAACAATTCAACACTTTGATTTTTTCAGCTTTACCCCCGGGCTCCACACGATTCCGGGGCTTTTTGGGTTAAATTTTATGGAACAAAGGGTTAGGGGTCCGCTTTGTCGGAAGTTCGGCCTTCCTCCCGCTTTCGCATGATTTCCAACTGCTTATAAAGATTTTCCTCCTGCTCGAGAGTGAGCACGTTGAGAAGGGAGGATCTGACTTCGGCCTGAAGGGCGCCCATTTTTTTCATTTGCGAATCGACCGCATCTTTGGCCGCTTTAACCGCGGTTGGGTCTCTTGGATCCGCTTCCTGGGTCGCTTTCAACGATTCGCGGGCAACTGACAGGTTTTCCCGGACGACCTTTCCTTCCTCGGCGTATCGGGCGAATATCGACCTTATTTCTCCGTGTTGTTCATCGGTCAGGTCCATGCGCTGCAAGGCTCGTCGCAAGCTTTGGATCTCAATTATTCTGCGTTGGGCCATGGACCGGTCCCGCCGATCGAGGTTTGCCGGGGGAAGCCCCCCGCCCCTCAAACCGCGGTTTTCAATTCCTTCCGGCCCGGACGGACCGAAATCGGGTATGGGTTCTTCCTGGGCCGAGCTCCTCACGGCAAAAGAGGTGACAACCGCGAAAGCGGCAATACACAGTGTCAACTTAATGGATTTCATTTTCTTATATTATTGATAATTAACCATTTAAAATTTCATGACCAAATGTTAGTTCTGTTTGGATAACGCTTTGGGAATCCGCCAGGTTACAGATTTATACGCCGATCCGTGGCCCCACAAGTGGAGGCGGACAGAGGCCGGGCTAAAGCTCGCGAAATTTACCGTCGTTTCTCCTGATAATCGATTGAAGCGGCTTGGTGTGCTGCGGTTTTACCTGAAAGCCGATAAAATGGATGCGGGCGTTTTTCTCGGACTGTTGTTGATGGCTCCGTATGTCCCCGGCCAACGTCTCAAAGGGCACATTCTGGCTTCCCCCCTCCGGCGTGGTGCGCTGAAAATCGCCGTCTGAAAGGATAAAGAGCACATCGGGTTGCATATGAAAGGCGGCTTTGATAACCGATTGAATGCCATTGACGGGATCTCTCACCCAATTGCGCCCCGACTTTCCATCGGTGCGGAACTCCCTCTCCAACCATTCTCCCGCCGCCGCTTTGTTGGCCTGGGTTCCCGAAACCAGGTAATTTTCGAAAAGGTCATAATTGCGGCTGAACTGGATCAACCCAAACAGGGTATTGGCATTGAGGCTCTCGATCAATTTCAGGGTTTCACTCTGCAAACGCCCCATGGAAATACCGCTTTTCCTGGCTTTGGTCACCACACTTTGGGAAATATCGAAGACGATGACGATTCGTTGGGCCTGGTCCTCGATGCCAAAAAAACTGAAGGCGGAAGATTCCGAGACCAATCCCTGCAGGGATCCCATCAGGCCGGCCTCCCGCAACAAAGCAGCCGCGTCATTCAAAGGATTAAAGGGGGATTGGAAAGGATCGAAAGCAGTGGCGGGAAGCTCGGGTAGCCGGGGCAGATCGCTGCTCAGCATGGACTCGGTAGTGAGCCGCTCCATCAGCACAGGTTTGCTGCTCATCTGGTGATACTCGGACAGGGCCATGGAATGATCCAACTCCCTCTGGGGAAGATAAATCGTCTTTTTGGCCACAAATTCGG
>JAABVD010000022.1 GCA_014529615.1 Opitutia bacterium | reverse complement strand
CCTGGTGGGATTAGCCGCGGCTCGGTAGCGTTTGCACGATCAGGATCACTTTTTACGAAACCACGTGGGCTCAATGCCGTTGTTGGATCTAAATGCAAAGCCGGCCACGGGAGTTAAGAACCCTTAAAATCAAAACCCTCCTTTTGTAATTTTGAAACGTGCTAATGAAACATGTTTTATACCCTAAGATTCGACTACTATTATCGCTTTTCCTAGCTTCATATGATGAAGTTCAATAATCGTTTCCCCCATTTAATTTCCCTAGATGTTCGGGAACGGGTCGTCAGCATTGCCATCTTACTAGGAAGCATTTTGAGCTCAGCATCGGGTGGACAGGAGCTCGATACCTATGGCGGCTTTACCGATATCAAAGGCGAGCAAACCGGGTTCTTTCACACTGAAAAGATCGATGGTCGGTGGTGGTTGGTGACACCCGAGGGCAATGCCTTCTGGGGGATTGGGATAGCCCATCCGGTTACGGACTATATGCAGGGCGCCATTACCTTCACTTATGGTGGCGACCAGGAAGCTTGGTTGCGGGGAACCATTCAGCGTATGCGAGACTTGGGCTACAATTGCGTGTGGAGCGGCCCGTATTGCCCTGAACGCATGAGAAAAGGATTTGTGGATAAGGAATTGGCGGAACGCATTTTCGAGGAGAGCGAAATCCCATACGGTTTTCCGATCCCGCTGATCAAGCACAATGTCGAATTGAAGCCCGGAGAAAAGCAGCCTGACGTATTCAGTGATGAATACATTCAATACGTCAATGACCTTGTCGCTAGATATGTGCCCAAGCTGAAGGACAATCCGTGGATAATGGGCTACTATTACGGGTTCGGATCCTGGGATCGGGAGATCGGTTGGATAAATGCTACGATAGAGCGAATCGGCAGTCCCGGACGATCCCGCCTCCTGGGCGTGTTGGAAGACCGCTATCAGGGTGATATCGAGTCCTTTAACAAAGTTTACAGCACGCAGTTTCGATCCTTCGGACAGCTAAAGCAGTCCGGTTCTCTCGTCTATCCGGAATGGATAAGGAGACTCAAAATGAATTTTGTTCAAATGCCCGACGAGCCGGGTTCGCAAACAATGTTTGACGATGCTCAAGCCTTGCTGGGTGAGATCATCGAGCAAGTCTATCGACTCGGGCACGAGGCCATTCGGAAGTATGACCAAAACCATATGATTTTCGGAGCCTACGTCAAAGAGGCCACTTTGAACATGGATATGTGGCGACGAGTCGATCCCTACATTGATGTTATAGCGCCTCAGCACGTCAGCAAGGTGTTTCCCATTCGGCAAGTGGTGGAGGCTCTCGATAAGCCCGCTCTAATCAGCGACCAGCCGTTCGGAAACGTGTACTCGCCGCATCTTATCCGAAAGGGAGGGACGCCTGGCCCGGTTCCTGACCACTTAGACCGGCTCGTTCTTTACGATATCCTATCCGATCGAATATCTCAGGATCCGGATTATATTGGAGTTGATTTTTGCGCCTGCCTATTCGACCAATTCCCTACGGAAGTGGCTTATGATCGGGGTCAACCCGGCTTTTACTCGATCGATGGCGAGCCCCAGTCGCACCTTATAAGGACGGTGCAGAATCTGAACGCTCGGATGCTGGACAATGTGAAGGTGTCGCATAGCGATTCCGCAATCCAAGCCTTGGACACGCAGTTTCACGAAACGCTGCAACGATACCGCCAAGTGGTGAATGACCGAAGAGCCTTCCTTCAAAAGAGCCCGGCGGTTGAGTATCCGTAGAATAAGGTAGAAGGCTCAGGTTTTGAAACTTGAATATAGCGATGATCCGTTTTCAGCAGAGTTGCTGCGAGGCAAGGAACGAGTGACAAGAATCTTTATTGAACGTTCCTTTGCCGCTGGGCTGGGAATATCACTGGGATCCCGGTTGATGGGAGCCACCCCAGCCAAGACCACCCAATTGGATGCCAAGGGCTTTTTTACCTTGGGACAGGTAGATGGCCACTGGCTGTTGATCACTCCCGATGGGAAACCGTTTTTCACATTGGGTCTGAACCACATCGATCCGGCCACACTACGTTATCCGGAGAACATCCATCTCTGGCGTGACAAGTATGATGGCAGCACCCTTAGTTGGATCAAAGAATCGGTTGCCCCGAACCTCAAGGCTTGGGGATTCAATACGGTAGGATGGGTTCAAGAGGTCACTGTACCTAAATGGCAGCATTCTCGCCCTTTCACCGTCGATGAATACCGGGCACTTGATATGCCCTACTGTCATTTATTGCCGTTTCTAGAGTCCCATCAATGGGAGAAGCACACCGTGCACTACGACTTTCGTAGTTCCGATTGGAAGGAATGGTGCGATTATGTGGCACGGTCCCATTGTAGCGAGTTGAGTGAAGATCCTAACCTGATCGGCTACTTCTACAGCGATTGCCCTGTCTGGGTTCACCAACGCCCCGAAAATGAATGGCGCGGTCCCATTTTTGATCCCGAACGGCTGAAATCGGAAGCTGGTCGCAAGGAACTGAAAGATCTCGCCCATCAATATTACAAGACAACCCACGATGTGATCCGGCGCTACGATCAGCATCACCTTATTCTTGGTGATCGTTATGAAGCAAATGCTCCTCTTCCGATGGAAGTGGTAAATGCTGCTATTCCTTATGTGGATGTGTTGTCATTTCAGGACTTTAATAATCCGGTCAAACACTTGGAGGAATGGCATAAAAAGACAGGCAAGCCGGTGCTACTGGCCGATGCCGCTGGAGTCCGGGTAAAAGCCACGGGCTTTTTCAAATCGAATAATGGTCCCTGGTATGCTGAAACTCTTGAAGCGCTTCAACAGAACCCCGGTTGTATCGGATTTCACTTATGTGGCGCCTACCAGCGCAACAAGGCCCGTAAGCGCGGTCTGCTCGATGAGATGGAGAATCCGGATGAAGAACACGTCCGGATCATGACCGAAGCGAACCACAAGGTCGCTCGCTGGATAGATAAACAATTTTAGTCAACGATTCCCTCTGCCGTTTGCTCAATATGTACACTTGATTATGAAGAATGTTAACCGAAGGCAGTTTATGAAAAGTGGATTGATTGCAGGAGTGGGTCTGGTTCAGGTGCCCGTGTTGTCATTTGCTGGCAATTCTCGGATCAGGACAACCCAGATCGATCCCGAGGGCTTTTTCACTCTTGGTAGGCAGAAAGGCCGCTGGCTGTTGATCACCCCCGAGGGCAAACCCTTCTTCTCCATGGGGCTGAATCATATCGATCCAGCCACATTGCGCTACCCCGAAAACATCGACCTTTGGAAAGATAAATATGGCGGCAGCACCATTCGCTGGATTCAAGAATCGGTGGCTCCGAATTTGAAAGAGTGGGGATTCAACTCGGTCGGTTGGGTGCAGGAGGTAACGGTCCGGCAATGGCGACACTCTCGCGCCTTCACCGTCGATGAATACCGGGCGCTCGACATGCCCTACTGCCACTTGTTGCCCTTCACGGAATCCCACCAATGGGAAAAGCACACCGTCAACTACGACTTCCTGAGCCAAGACTGGAAAGACTGGTGCGACTACGTGGCTCGCGATCATTGCGCCGAACTGAGCGACGACCCGAATCTGATTGGTTACTTCTACAGCGACTGCCCGATGTGGATACACAATCGCACCCATAGCGCATGGAGGGGACCCATCTTCGATCCGGAACGCCTGAAGTCCGAGGCAGGTCGCAGCGAACTGACCGAGATCGCCCACAGCTACTACAAAACCACTCACGACGCGATTCGTCGCTACGATCCGCATCACCTGATCTTGGGCGACCGCTACGAAGCCAATGAACCCATAGCGATGGAAGTCATCAACGCCGCCAAGCCATTCGTCGATGTATTCTCTTTCCAGGATTTCCGCGAGCCCGTGAAGCATCTTAAACATTGGCACGAAACAACCGGAAAACCCGTGCTGCTGGCCGACGCCGCGCGCATCAAGTGGAATACCGTTCCCGGCGAGTTCACCCCCAACAACGGCGACTGGTATGCGGAAACACTAGAGGCTTTGTACCAAAATCCCGGATGCATCGGCTTCCATCTCTGCGGCGCCTACCAACGGAATAAATCCCGCAGGTATGGATTACTGGATGAGCGGGAGAATCCGGATGAGGAGAACGTAAATAAAATGACCGCCGCCAACATGCGGATCGCGCAGATGATGCAGTCTCAGTTATAATCAATCCTTCCAAATAAATCCCCATTGAGTTCGGCCTATCGTCAGGTTTTTGAGGACAGGAAAACCTTTCTTCAAAAGAATCCAACAATCATTTGCCCATGAGGCGCTTAGTTTTAACAGCCCTAATAATTCTTCAGTCAGTTTTCGCACTTTCGGCTGCCACAGATAGCCGTCCTAATGTTATTCTAATTATGACGGACGACCAGGGATATGGTGATATTGGCTCCCACGAAAATGAAATAATCGATACACCAAATCTGGATCAGCTTGCCGAAGACGGCGCCCGGTTCGAGAATTTCTTTGTCTCGCCACTGTGTGCACCGACCCGTGCCAGCTTGTTGACCGGACGCTATCACATCCGTACCGGAACCGTGAATGTTTCCAATAATCTGGAGATCATGCGTTCCGAGGAGACAACGGTTGCGGAGCTGTTCAAAGCCAACGGATATGAAACCGCACTCTTTGGAAAATGGCACAACGGGGAACACTATCCGCATAATCCCAACGGTCAGGGATTCGATGAGTTCATCGGATTTTGTGCGGGACATTTTGGCAACTATTTCGATCCGGTTCTTGAGCATAATGACGGATCCATTGAAACCGAAGGCTTTATTACGGACGTGCTCACGGACAAGGCCATGGAGTGGATAGAGGCCAATCAGGAAAAGCCGTTTTTCTGCTACATTCCCTACAATGCGCCCCACACGCCTTTTCAGGTGCCGGACTCATATTTTGAAAAGTACAAGGCGCGTGGTTGTGATGTGAAGACAGCAACGCTCTATGGCATGGTCGAGAATATCGACGATAATATAGGACGACTTCTCCGGAATATCAAAGAGCTAGGTCTGGAAACAGACACAA
Source organism: Opitutia bacterium (assembly GCA_014529615.1). Classification (GTDB taxonomy): domain Bacteria; phylum Verrucomicrobiota; class Verrucomicrobiia; order Opitutales; family UBA2995; genus JAABVD01. Next base: position 20,120 of record JAABVD010000022.1, on the reverse strand, counting down.
TCATACTCTTCCTGACAGATAATGGGCCTAATACACCGCGTTACAACGCGGGCATGAAAGGATATAAAGGACACGTTGATGAAGGAGGTGTTCGAGTTCCATTATTTGTGTGTTGGCCAGGTAAGATCCAGCCGAACATTGCCATTCATGAATTAGCGGCTCATATCGATATTCTACCAACTGTGATAGATATTTGTCAGATAAAGATTCCGGAGAATCTTCAACTCGATGGAATCAGCCTCAAATCTGGTTTACTTGATATTGAACCACTCCCAAATGATCGGCTCATTTTCACGCATCGATACAGAGGAATTGAAGAAGGATCTATAAATGCTTTCAATGGTTCTGCCCGAAATAGCCAGTATCGATATGTTCGGAGAAGAGGCGAAGAACAACTATTCGATCTAATCAATGATCCCGGACAGAAAATGGATATCAGCAAGGAACAGGCTGCGCAATTCAGACATTTTCAAAATGCTTATCAAAACTGGTTCAGCGATGTTTTCTATGGTTGGGAGCTTCAGTCGGTTATTCCCTGTGGATATCGCGAATTTCCCATAACGCATCTACATGCCGTGCAGTCGTCTCTAAGCGGAAAGCTAAAATTCCACGGAAAAGGTTTTCATCACGATTGGATTGTAAACTGGGTGGATCCGACCGACACAATCACCTGGGACATTAATGTAGTAGAGTCCGGGCGCTATCGTGTCGCAGTCAGGTATGTTTGCCCGAAGCAGGATGTCGGTTCATCATTTAATATCAAAATCGCTGGAAAGAAGCTCCATGGGCAAATCGACAAGGCCTATGATCCTGCAATCTATCCCGCTTTTGACCGAGCCCCCCGTTCTGGTGAATTGGAAAAACCATGGGCCACGCTTGAAATCGGAACTATCGATCTGCAGAAAGGAATCACCGAACTAATTCTATCTGCCGACAACATGCCCGGCAGCCAAGTCATGGAAGTCCGGGAAGTGATATTGGAACGAGCTGATGATAAGTAAGACTATGAAGAATTGGAGATCTTGTGCTAAAACACACCCAGGCGGCCAACGAACAAGCCCTGGAATGGCACCAGCAAGCTGGAACTTTGAAAACTGTTTATTCCACCAGGAAAAAGTAATCTTCGTCTAAAACAATGAATAAATCCATCCTGCTCCTATTCTCCCTTGTTCCCTTCATTCTTCACAGTTCGGAAACCCTGGACCCATACGGCGGATGGAGGGCTAAATCTTTCGGCCTGGATAATAAGGGCTTTTTCCGAACCCACTTCGAGGACGGCCAGTGGTGGCTGGTTACTCCAGAAAACCATGCCTTTCTGTCCTATGGGTTGAACCACTATCACTCCAATCTGTGGGTTCAGGACTTTAACAAAGAGTATTGGGAAAACGAATACGGGGGTCCGGCATGGTCGCCTGAATGGAAAGAGGGTTTTTATGAACATGCGCGTGAAACCGTCACCGCGATTGGCGCGAATACAATGGGATACCACAATGAGGAGAGAATCCTTTTGGAGCGTGAGCCGCTTCTGCCCTATATACGGCAATACATTCCGGTCGAGTTCTCCCTGCACATGCGGGCTCGGGAAAAGGAATACGTAGATGTCTTTGCGCCCGATTTCAGGAGAATCTGTGATGAGGCGGCAAAGGACCAGGTGGCGCCCCATGCTGATGATCCCATGGTTCTTGGTTTCGCCATGGCCGATATTCCTGTTATGACCGAGCGCTGGTCCAAGGCCCTATTGAAATGGAATAAAACACCCACTTGGGCCATGGTCCTGCGAAACCACCCTGCCTCCTCCCCCGGCAAGCAGAAATACGTGGAAACCATGAAGAGCAGGTATAAAAAACCTCGCGACTTCAATAAAGTTTATGGCACCGACTTTGATACCTGGGTAGAGCTGGAACAGGCGGAGGACTGGCGCGAGTTTACCGATTTCAACAATGAGACCGAAATTGAGGACAACAATGCCTTCAATCGGCTCTGCATGCATAAATATTACGAAACGGCTGAAGCCGCATTTCGGGCAGTGAACCCGAACCACTTGTTCTTTGGAGATAAGCTCAATGCCAACCTGGACCCGATTGATTTGGAGCTGATGGTGGATGTAGCCAAGGACTACGTTGACGTGATCCTTTACCAGTTTTACGGCCAGGATGATTACCAGAAAAGTTTCCAGAAACGAATCGCCCGGGTGTCCGGCCTGCCCATGATGAATGGGGATGGTGGGTTTGGAGCGTTTGGGGACCCGAGGATGCCCAACCCCCAGAACCCACAGGCGAGGGATCAGGTCCAGCGCGCTGAATGGATGAAGAAGTTCGCGAAAAATGCATTCGCCCACCCAAATTTTGTGGGCTGGCATATCTGCGGAGTGATCGACTCCTGGGCCACCGCTCCCCATGGCACCCAAAAGGCCGGGATTTATAACCCCTTAGGCGTCCACCACGATCCGGTTTTTGAGGCCCTGTTGGAGGTGTCTGAGAATCTGTATCACTTCAGGGAAGAATAAGAAGGACTGGCGAATACTCCCCTCAATCAAATCCCATGCAGTCGTTTGACTCAAAGCGACAATTAACAAACCAAGAGGAACAAATTGAACAAGAGGATTATACTAAGCATCCTGTGCTGCCTGATCGGATGGGTAGCACAGACGGAAGCACAGACCGTTCAGGATCGTGGCGACTCATTCAATATGAATCAGAAGCTCGGCAACGGCATCGTGTTCGGCTCGATAATGTGGACCTTTGAAAACACGGAACGCTACGACATAAGAGACTTCGAGCTGGCGCGCGACCATGACTTTAACCATGTCCGCATCTGCGCCCGCATGCAGAACATGCAGTCATCGACGGGTGTCCTCAGCGAACAGTCCATGGATCAATTGGTCGCAATCATCGATGATGCCCTGGCCAACGAATTGATTGCCGTAATCTGCCCTTTCTTCTGGTGGAAGGCCACCCTTGCCAATGAGCCGCCCGCCTTTTCCAACGACGACATTTCTGCTCTGGCCGATATGTGGGAGCAGATTGCTCTAAGATGCAAAGAGGAAGGCTACAGCCTGGAAGAAGTTGTCTTTGAGCTGATTGAGGAGCCGGTATTCGGCATCGACGTCGAACGCTTGATCGAAGAATGCGTCAACAAAATCAAAGCGGTCGAGCATCGCTATATCATCATACCCGGCAGAGGCTTTAAGACCATTGTGGGCATGGGGCGGGTTTTTAACGACAACGACATCCCATTGGATTACGACCGCCTGATCGGCACCTTTCATTTTTATGAGCCGAAGTGCGCGTTTTGCAATCTCTACCAAAGCGCCTGTGGCGTCACTACGGAGCCCAGTGCATACATGCCCTGGCCCAACGAAACCTACGACGAAGCTGCGCTGAGATCCTGGTTCGTCACCCTGGACCAGCAGAATGCCAACTGGGCATCCAGAAACGGAACCGTGAAGCTGCCTCTATACATGGGCGAATACGGCACGCTGAACAAGCCGAGCACGGGGTCTGTGGCCGGGAGAATCGATCTGCCGCGTGAAGAACGCAAGCACTGGATCTGGTGGACTCGAATGGTCGCGGAGGAGTTTGGTATTTCAACGGCTTACTGGAACGCCTACGGGAACACCTCTTTCGGTCTGGGTAACTGGAATCAGAACAATCCGGCAGCGCGAAACATGGCAGATCCAGCGGATCCCACGGATGAAGATCTCATTCGGCATTCACTGCTGGGACGCTATGAAGCCGAGGATCTCAAATCAGTTGCATCAACCAGTGGATTTTCGATGGGCAGCGATATCCAGACGTCTCATGACTACATTTCCTTTCTGGGCACCGCCCCCAGTCAGGAGCTTAAGTTTGATAACATCTACGTCGGAATGGACGGCATTTACAATGTAACCATCCGCTTTTCCAGCGCGCACACCACAGAACTGCATCTGGACATACAATCGCAACAACCCGACTCAACGCCCCTAACGAGCCGGACGGCTGTTCCGTTTGCGATAACCGGGGCGTCGAACTGGTATGCTAAAACGATCCCGATGGAACTGAAAGCCGGGATCAACACCATCGAACTATCCGGAACGACCGGCGATCTACGGATCGACTTCATCGGCGTCACACAGGCCAACAAGGTCTTTATGGATCAGCGCTACAACGTCATCGGGCAGGACGATCGTATGGGAAGTGAACTCGAAGCCTGGCGCGCCGAGGCCTATGAGCGGATCGACCAGATCCGGAAAAGTGATCTAACCATCACGGTAAACGACAGCATGGGAACGCCGATCACGGGCGCCGAGGTTCGGGTCCACCTGACGCGTCACCAGTTCCTCTGGGGCGCCGCTGTGGGTTCAAGCTGGTCGACTTCTCCTTATCGGAATGAATACAAGGAAATCTTTCTGAAATATTTCAATGCCTCCGGGCACCAGTGGGCACTCAAACCTAAACATCGTGGCACCTTTGTTGAGCAACAAACCGCTGATGCTTGGACTTGGTTTCGAGAAAACGGCATCTATATGCGAGGTCACACCATGGTGTGGGAGCATACCAACTGGTGGGACCAGGAAATGGTTGGAGTCTACAATGATACCCATTTGTCCGACCTGGAAAAGGGCGAGCGCTTGAAAGAACTGGCCGATGCACATCTGTATCATGCCATTCCCAAGTGGGACGTGGAATGCTGGGACGTCATGAACGAACCGCTCGCCAATCATATGATCAATGATCTGCTACCAGAAAACACCTTTGTGCACTGGTTCAAGCTGGCGGACGAAATTCGTAGGGAGCATACCGACCGATCAAACGTGCAGTTTTTTATCAATGACTACCAAATCCTCTCCGCTATTTCACCTTGGGCGCTGTCAAGGCCTGAAAGATATAGGGACGTTATTGATGAGATGCTGGCAGAGGGCGCACCGATCGAGGGGATTGGTTTTCAGGCCCGCATCAAGAACGGCGACCTTTCTCCGGAGACTGTTTATCAGCGTATGCAGGACTTTGATCACTACAGCCTGCCATATCACATCACCGAGTTCGAGATTCGTGATACCGACTCCCATTCCTACAGTGACGACGAGAAAAGGCGCATCACAAATGAGATGATGACGATTTATTTTAGCTATCCCAAGGTTGAAGGTTTGTGGCACTGGACGTTCAACGATAATGCGCGTGGCTCCAATCCTTGGGCCCTGTTTGAATACAACGGTGATCCTTATCCCTGTGGCGACGAGTGGATGCGCACGATGGATGAAGTGTTCGACACCGATGTCGCTATGGTCACGGACGAGAACGGAAACGTGCGGGTTCGTGGTTTCAAAGGCGATTACGAGATCACAGTGACAAGCGGTCAGACCCAGGTCATGGCAACCGTCACCCTGGACGAAGACACGTCGGCGGTCGTCGACTTGAACCTCGATGCCTTCAGCGACTTGCCCGTTCAGACAGGTCTACTGATGCACCTGGATGCCTCCATATTATCGGGAGTCAATGAGAGTGACTCGATTGACCTATGGCCCAACCTCGCCGCCCCCGGCACCGGCGCCATTCCAGAAAGCACAGAAAGCGCCCCGACGTTTCACGCGAATGCCCTCAACGGCCAACCCGTGGTTCGCTTTGATGGTGCCGACGACTGGATGGACGTCGGGGATTTGAGAACCGATGCCGGGCCGATCGAGGTCTTTGTCGTGACTCAAAGCTCAGATACAGGCGATGGAGACTGGCAAAACCTGATCTCATCCTTCACTGATGGTCCTGACAACGATACCGCCCCCAACTGGTCGCTTTTGCGCCCACATGACAGCGGAACGCCCCTCGCCGTAGCTCCGTCCATTTTAACCAAAAGCGAAAGTGCCGGCTTCAGTTTGGGCGGAATCAGCCTAGCGCGTCGCGGATTTGACCAAGCGGCCTTCTATGGAGGCGACATCGCCGAAACCATCATCTATGACCGCACTCTGGAATCGTGGGAACGCAACCAACTCGAATACCACCTGGCCCATAAGTACGGCCTCGATATTGCAAACTACGTGAACGCCTCGGATGACACCGATCTGGATGGATTCAGTGATTATGCCGAGTTGATAGCGGGCACCTCGCTGGACGACCCGAATGATTACTTTTCAGTCGCTTTAGATGCATCCTCAGAAAGCTTTCAAATGCAGTGGAACTCGGTTGCCGGTCGTGACTATATCATTTGGCGCAGCTACGACCTGAGCAACTGGCAGACGATTGAAACCGTCAGTGGCGACGACCTGCAAAAGCTCTTCGAAGAATCCATTAGCCTGAGTGATGCCGTCTTCTACAGGATGGAGATCACACATCCCTAAGCGCTTATAATGCTCTAGCCCGCATTTCCCTATTTCAGTCACAACGAAACTATCATCTCCCGTATGAAGCGTCCGAACATCATTCTGATCATTACGGATCAACAACGCTACGAAACCATCGCCGCGTTGGGGTTCCCCTATGTGACTACCCCTCATTTGGACCGTATGGTAAACGAGGGCGTCGCGTTTTCCCAATGCCATGTGACTTCCCCTTCCTGTGGCCCGTCGCGTGCCAGTCTTTTCACGGGCTACTTTCCGCACAACTCCGGCGCCTTGAGAAATAATGATCCCTGGCCCCGTACCTGGGTGCAGGATTTGAATGACAGTGGTTATCATTGTGTGAATATCGGTAAGATGCATGCGGATCCTTATTACAAGGATCATGGCTTTCATGAGCGCTTTGTGGTGGAGAACAAACAACGCAGGGAAGGGGAGTTCGGTTGGTCCGGTAATCCGCATATCTTTAATGATGAGTGGGACAAGGCGTTGGATCTCAACGGTATCGATCGGCCCGAAAAATCGTTCTACCGGGAGTGGCCCGATAAACGCGAACGGCAAGGCGCTTACGAATGGAAGTTCCCGGATCACCTGCATCCCGACGTGTTTGTGGGAGACCTGGCTTTGCGCTGGTTGGACAAATCTGCCTACGGCAACGATGCCTATGAAGGACTGGAGGACCAACCTCTGTTTCTTGAAATCGGTTTTCCCGGACCGCATCCTCCATTCGATCCTATTGAGAGCTATGCCAAGGAGTATATGGAAAAGGACTTGCCCATCATTCCGTTGACGCAGGAAGAGATGGACGCTCAGCCTGAGACCCTCCAATCCTTGCGCAAGCGCATGACCGAACGCTTTGCCGATTCCATAGATTTCGATCCACACGCCAGTGACGAATCCCGCAAAAGGCAACGGGCCTACTACCTGGCCAATGTGACGATGATCGACGAGAAGGTGGGGCAGATATTTGAGAAGCTGGATGAGAATGGACTGTTGGAAAATTCAGTTGTCCTCTTTACCTCGGATCATGGCGATTGTATGGGCGATCATGGCCTGGTCGAAAAATGGAATATGTATGATTCCTCCGTACGGGTACCGCTGGTTGTATGGAGTCCCGAGCGTTACCAGGGTGGACGTTGTGTGGAGGCGCTGACGCAATGGTTTGATATCGGTCCTACCATTCTTGAACTGGCTGGTTTGAATCCCCCTGAAAAAATGGAAGCTGAATCGCTCATCCCATTTCTGGAGGATAGTGCCGATGCCGAGGAGCGTGAGTATGTCTTTTCGGAGCACGCCCAAGACCTCATGCTGCAGGACGTGGACCACAGTCTCATGATTCGCAGCAAGCGATTCAAGTTGGTTGAGTACATCGGTAAAAATGACGGACAGCTGTTTGACTTGGAAAATGACCCTGATGAATTGAAGGACCTCTGGGACGCTCCCAATTACTCTGAAGAGAAAGCTATCTTACGCCAGGCCCTTTCGGAGTGGTTTGTCACCAGTACGACCCGGACCACCGGATGGTGGAAGAATCCGGCTGCCAAGCCAAAGTGAATGCTTAGCTTCAGGATATAATATTCATAGGAAAACAAACGACTCTGTCATTTTGTGTCTTAGTTGTGACGAAACGTTGGTCCTACTGGAGCGGCAATCCATCGGGATTGCTTTCCGCAAGGGCGACGAATTGGCCGAATTTTTGAGTAATAAAAAGCGAGATCTGGGAGGTATTGAGTCGGAGCAAGCGCCGGACGTTCCCAGTTTCCCGAATTGGGTGATCGCTATCGTCGCACTCCTCGGGCTTTCCATCCTATTCGGTAAACTCCGCAAGCCGGACCCGAGTGAGGATCGTTCCGGCGAAGGTTTGATCGCCTTGATGGCAGGAGCTATTATGGTTCTCTACATCGCGTGTTTACAGCTGGGCCTGCCCTACGGGGTGGTTACAACCCCTGCACTGTTTCTTCTCAGTGCCACGCTCGCTGGATGGCAGAGAACCAAACTCATTCCCATAGCCCAACTGGCACTGTTCTTTGGACTTGGTTCAGAGTTTGTTTTCACCACCTTATTTTCCGTTCCCTTGCCGTGAAACCTGAATGGATGCAACACGTTCTATAAATTAGAGTTCGCTGAGCGTGTCTACTTAATACAATCTTTAAACTACCCCCTAAGCTCCTCGGCAGATAAATTGTCCCCCGTACTCCAAAGTGCTTAACTGGTTATTGCCCCTATGACTGAAGGTGTTTCCTGGAACCTGCTTTCATTTTCTGCATGTCAAAGTCTCCTACCATTGGATCGATTGCCAAGAAGGCTGGTGTAGCAAAATCAACTGTTTCACTTGCCCTGAGGAATAGCCCCAAGTTACTGGAGGAAACGCGATTGAAGATCCAGGCGATCGCAAAAGAAATGGGCTATAAACCGAATCCATTGGTCAGTGCTCAAATGGCTCACATTCGCAGTCACAAGCCGATGAAATCGGTAACCACTATTGGGTTTTTGAACACCTGGTATGACGAGGCGAACCATCAACGGCTTAAGTGGGAAGTCATGGGGCGCTTCCATCAAGGTGCGAAGGAACGCGCGGAGGAATTGGGATTTCATTTTGAGCCTTTGGAATTCGATATGTCGGTTTTTTCAAGAGATGGGATTGAGCAAATTCTTGAGAGTCGAAACATCGACGGTTTGATCTTATCCCCACTCAATAAATCGTCCGCTGAATTTGTAATTGTTTGGGCTCCGTATGCAGTGGTCAGTATTGGGTATTTTGAGACATTCGGTAATATTCATCGAGTGTTCTATGACAATTTCAATGCGACTGAGATAGTTCTGGATATCGCTCAGAGTAGAGGGTATAGGCGAATCGGATTCATTACCAATGTGGAATCAGAGCAGCGGGCGGGTCGGCTTTGGAGTGCTGCCTTTCTTGAGTTTCAATCACGTAATATTCCTTTAGCGACTCAAGTGCCTCTCTTGCGCCTCAAGTCTGAGGAGCGGAATTTTTCAGGTGAGGAATACAAGCAGATTAAACGCTGGTACTTTGAGCACAAACCCGACCTTATTCTGAGCTATCTGGACAACACATTACAATTTCTAGAATCTCTTGGGTTCCGATCACCGGATGACTTTGGATACATATCCTTGATTTGGTCGGAAGACATGGGAAACATTGCCGGCTACAACCAGGATTTTGAAAGAGTGGGGGCAATCGCTGTCGATATTGTGGTGGATCGACTTTTTCAAAACAAACGAGGGATGCCTTCTCACCCATCTTCTACCTTGTTGATCGGAGAATTTGTTGAAGCTCGAACGCTTCGATTGCCTGAATAAGTGTAGATGGAATGAGGGAACGCTCGCTCGATCGTGTAATTGCATTTTTGGACGTTTTCTCTTACACTGGTCCCGATCGTTTTCCAGTTCATCACCTTGCCCGTCGATCCCTTTTCGCTCGACCGACGCTTACAATATGATATAGTGATTATGAAACATGTTTTGTAGAACGATTATGGCCAAGCTTTGGGAGTGATATTAACCTATTGATCACCATATTTTTCTGCCCGAATCACCTAGTAGGGCCAATTGTACTGAGCTAAAGGCGACATGACCACGAGAAAACAGAGACACATTCATTTCCTATCAGCAATAACAGCATCATACGCTTTTCTGCCGTTGCGCTACAACTCATTCGCTTAGCCTGGTTTATAATGCGCTACATTCCAAATATAGGATTCGGAACGCTGCTAATTTTGGCTGTCCTGCTGACATCGGCGATGGTCGGTTTCGCCGCGCCTCCCAAGTCGCTTAACGCCTTTCTCGATCGGCATTGCCTGGACTGCCACGACGACGTCGAAAGGAAAGCCGATCTCAACTTGTGGGATTTGGAATTCGATCTGAAAGACCCGGCCAAGTTCGCCATCTGGCAGCGCGTCTTTGAGCGCATCCGCGATGATGAAATGCCGCCCGCCAAGAAACGGCGTCCCGAAGCCGCCGAACTGGCCGAACTGCTCCCGGCCCTCAAGAAACCTTTGTTGGCCGCGGACAGGATCGACGCCCAAGAGAAGGGCCGCGTGCGCAGTCGCCGCCTGACCCGCCTGGAATACGAACACACCTTGCATGACCTCCTCGGCATCGACCTGCAGCTCAAGGACCTCCTGCCCGAGGATCCCGCGTCCCATGGCTTCGAAACCGTCTCCGACGGCCAACAGTTATCGTACCACTTATTAGCGCGATACCTGGACCTTGCCGACCTTGCGTTGGCCGAAGCCTTTGATCGCGCTCTCAACGGGGACGCCACCTACGCCGAGGACTTCTCACCCAGCTTTTTGTCGCAGGGAATTGGGAGGCGCAACTACCGAGGCCCCGAGCCTCGAAATGGCGAGAGTATTTCCTGGCCCATTTATAGATTGCAATTCTACGGACGAATGCGTTCGATCCGAGTGCCGGATGACGGCTGGTATCGAATCACGCTTCGCGATACACGGGCAGTCAACCCGGCGACAGGTGGAACCGTCTGGGGAACCTTGCAATCGGGGGCCGGGATCTCTGCCGAGCCGATTCTCTACGATGCTGGTATCGTGGAAGCGACCGAGACTCCGCGAGACCTGCAATACGAAGCCTGGATTCGGAAAGGACATTTATTAGTGCTGAAACCGGACGATCGAACCCTCCCCAGGGCACACAACCAGCACGAGCGGGCAGACACGGCCGTCTACGACAAGCGAAATGAAGAGCTAGGTTTTTCAGGGATCGCCCACAGTGGTATCCGCATCGAGCGGATCTACCCCAACGGCGACCGCGCCGCGGTGCGCAAAAACCTGTTCGGAGACATGGATCTTGAGGCAGCCAGGAAGAATCCGAAAGTCGTGCTCAACCAACTGATCGCGCGTTTCGCCCGTCGGGCCTTCCGGCGCCCCGCCACCGAAGCACAACTGGCGCCCTACCAGGAAATCGCTCAGGCCGCCCTGGCCGAAGGCGATTCCCTCGAGGAAGCGCTGCGCGCCGGTTACCGCGCCATCCTCTGCTCCCCGCGATTCCTCACTTTCATCGAAAAGCCCGGTCAACTGGATGACTACGCCCTGGCCTCGCGGCTCAGCTACGCGTTGTGGGTGAGCATGCCGGACGGGAAGCTCACGCAGGCGGCGAGCGAAGGCAGGCTGCGCCATCCCAAGACTCTCGACGCGCAAATCAATCGGATGCTGTCCGACGCGAAATTCGATCGCTTTATCAACAGCTACAGTGACCAATGGCTCAATTTGAAGGAGATCGGCTTCACCAATCCGGACCGCGGCCAATTCCCCACATTTGACCCGGTTGTTCAGGAGTCCATGCTCCAGGAGACCCGCGCCTTCCTTCGCGAGATGATCCAGTCCGACCGCGGCGCCGCCGGCCTCGTCGATTCTGATTTCGCCTTCTGGAATGAGCGTCTCGCGCGGCACTACGAAGTCGACGCGAAATTCAAGCTCGGCCAAGGTTTGCAAAAGGTCTCGCTCCAGGAGAACGTGCGCGGCGGACTGTTGACGCAGGGCGCGATTTTGAAGGTGACCGCCGACGGCTCGGCAACCTCTCCGGTCGTTCGCGGTGTCTTTGTCAATGAGCGCATCCTGGGCGAACACTTGGCGCCGCCGCCGCCGGACGTCCCGGCGATTGAACCCGACATCCGCGGCGCCGTCTCGATTCGAGACCAATTGGACAAGCACCGCTCCAACCAGTCCTGTTACTCCTGCCACAAGACGATCGACCCGCCCGGGCTGGCCCTCGAGAACTTCGATCCGGTCGGTAAATGGCGCACGCGCTACGGCCTCGGCCAAGGCGCAGCCGTCGACGCCACCGGCGCCACGCCGGATGGCGAACCCTTCGCCGACATCCTCGCCTGGAAGAAAATCTACGCGCAGCGCGACGGCCAACTGGCTCGCGCCTTCGTCGAGCATTTCCTCACCTATGCAACCGGCGCTCCCATGCGCTTTAGCGATCATGCGGCGGTCGACGAGATTGTCGCCGCTTCAAAAACGTCCGGCTACGGCTTACAGACCCTGACGAAGGCCTCGCTGGCCAGCTCGATTTTCCAACAAAAGTAACCAACAATCAGAGACTCAATTTTATGAAAAACGTAAACATCAATTTGGGCGCCAAAATTCACCGGAGAACGCTGCTCCGCGCGGGCGGCGTTTCTTTGGCGCTTCCCTTGCTCAAGGCCATGACTCCCGCGTTTGCGAAGACGCAGCAGGCGACGCATGCCAAACGGTTCGTCGGCGTCAGTCTCTCTCTCGGCCTTCACTATCCGAATCTCGTGCCTGAGACGGCCGGAAAGGACTACCAACCCTCGCGCTACCTCAAATCGTTGCAAGACATTCGGAACGATTTCACGGTGGTTTCCGGATCGTCGCATCCCGGCGTCGGCGGGGGGCACTCGGCAGAAGGCAGCATCTTTTCCGCTTGTCCGAACCAACGCGGCTCGGCGTCACACAACACCATCTCGTTGGACCAGCTCATGGCTAAGCATCTCGGCCATGAGACGCGTTTCCCCTCCCTGGTGCTCAACACCTCCGGTCAAACCAGCCCGTCCTATACCGAAAACGGGGCGATGATCCCGGCCGAAAACGAGGCCATGCGGCTGTTCACCAAGCTCTTTGTAGACGACACGCCCGCCGAACAAGATCGCCAAGCCGAGCTCATCCGCCGCGGACGCAGCGTCATGGATACCGTCGGCGCCGAAGCCAAAACCCTGCAGCGCGAACTGGGGGCCGGCGACCGCGACAAGCTGGACGCCTGGTTTACCAGCGTGCGCGAATTGGAGGGTCACCTGGTCGCCAACGAACAATGGATACGGCGCCCCAAACCCAAGGTCTCACTCGAGCCGCCAGTGAGCGTGCCGCGGAACAACGAGGTCGCCGTCGAAAAGATCTTTCTCGATATCGTGCACATGGCCCTGGCCACCGACTCCACGCGCTTTATCACTCTGCACACCACGGGCAACGGGGTGTCCGACATCGAGGGCGTCAACGAGGGCTACCACAACCTAAGCCACCACGGCCGCGACGAGGAAAAAATCCGCCAACTTGGCGTTGTCGAGCAAGGCATGATCGACGTATGGGGAGACTTCTTGCGAAAGCTGAAACAGGACCAATTGCTGGACGAGACCATGGTCCTGATGACCTCCAATCTCGGCAATGCCTCCGCGCACTCCAACGACAACTTGCCCGTCCTCTTTGCCGGGGGCGGCTTCCGGCACGGGCAGCACCTCGCCTTCAGCCAAGCGAACAACTATCCCCTGCCCAACCTTTACCTGAGCGCCCTGCGCAGGCTGGGATTGGACATCGACCGTTTCTCCACCACGTCCAGCACCATGACCGGCCTGGAAGTTGGCGCGTGAATCAAACATGTTTTATATATGGATTATCGCAAGGCTCTGGGAGGGATTTTAACTGTTCATCAATACAACTCTATCTGCCCGAATCAACTAGCCCGCATTTCTCACAAAATTCGTAGCGAGACTTCTGAGCCTGTCCGGCCGTAGCCCTTGGGCGAAGCCGGGTCGACACCCTGCGCCGGCATGTCCTGCCGTAGCCTTTAGGCGAAGCAGGATATTCCGGAGCGCAGTAGAAAATTTGTGAGACATGCGGGCTAGGGCCACTGGAATTTCATATCAACATTCTATTCCCCATGAATCGTCGCCGCTTCTTCAAACTAGCTCTCGCCCTCCCTGCCGGCGCCTGGTACGCCCGCTTTGCATCCCTCGCCGCCGCCGAGCGCAAGCAAGTCAAAATCACCGACATCCGCGCCATGAACCTCGGCAATCGCGGAACCAGCCTCCTCAAGATCCTCACCGACTCAGGCCTGGAAGGCTACGGTGAAGCCTCAAGCCCCTCCTCGTCGGCCAAGATCCCCTGGCAATTGAGTTCCTGTTCCACCGCATGACCACGATGATGCACCCGCACCTGCCCCACATCCCCTCAGTCGGCGGCATCGACATCGCCCTATGGGACCTGGCTGGCAAAATCCTCGACCGCCCCGTGTATCAACTTCTAGGCGGCCCCTTCCGCAAAGCCATCCCCATGTATTCCCACGGCCGCGTCAGAGACATCAACGACCGCGGCGAATGGCAAGCCTTTTACGATCAAGTCCGCGACCGCCCTGAGGGCTTCAAAGTCTACAAGCAAGGCTTGGGCAATCTCGTGCCCCGCTCCAACGTCGGCTCCGGCTGGCCCCTCAACTTCACCCCCGAACAGGTCAGAAAGGTCGGCCGCGGCTTCGAGATCGGCAAAGAAGTCTGCGGCGACGACTTCGAAATCGCTGTCCACGCCCACAACGAGTTCGACACCCCGACAGCCATCGCCATCGCCAAACGCATCGATCCACTCGAGCCGCCATTCTTCGAAGACCCCCTCGGAGTCACCTACAACGAATCCTGGCTGGCCCTCAAGCGCGTCTGCCGCACGCCTCTGCTGGTCGGCGAAAAGCTCAAGCTAGTCGCCGGCTTCAAACCCTTCCTCGAAACGCAAACCGCCGACATTCTCCATCCTGACCTCGTCTACGCCGGCGGCCTCACCGGCTGCAAACGCATCGCCAATTTTGCCGCCAACTACCGTATCCCCGTAGCGCTCCACAACGTCGGTCATATGGTCAACACCCTCGCCGCCGCCCACTTTGGCTGCTCGGTCCAAAACTTCTACCGCTCCGAGAGTCGCCTCGGCGGCGGCCGCCTCGAGCAACAAGCGGCCGGCGAAAAACCCAAAGTTCGCAACGGCGAGCTCGCCGTCCCCGAGGCCTCCGGTCTGGGCATCGAGTGGAACGAAGACTACCTCCGCGCCAACCTGGCACCCGGCGAACCCTGGTGGGATTAGCTATCACCATGATCTTAGGAATTGCCCCACTTTAATCTCAGGAGAAGGCTCAGGCTTTAGGCAAGGTCGTCAGCTAATGATGAAAGATCCGAAGACACCGCTATATGATTTATGGCTCTCCACCTTACAGGGATCGGGTGTGGAAGTGAAATCTCATGGAGATAGCAATGGCCCACTCAAAGAACCCTTAGTTTAAAAAATATCCAAGGAAACAATCAATGAAACTACCAATGAAAGAAGGCATTCTGTTTCTATTCACGACAATCAGTTACGTGATGGCAGATCCACCCATGGCAACGATGCTCCATAAAGGAGAGACCATCTTCGAAAAAAACTTCGATGCCCAGGAAGAAGTCGATGAGATCATGGACTTAAGAAAACACACCAAGGGCACGGTGAAAAATGGGGTTATGGTTACGATTCCCCCTTCTGTCCATGGAGAGGCGCCCTCAGGCGCCCAATTCGCTAATGAAGAGTTTGTCCGTTCCCATTTCAAACTGGGTGGGCAGGATTATATTTTTTCCTTTAGAGTGAAGTTTCTAGAATTGGATAGAGAGGTAGGAGAGGAAATTTCCTTTATCGAAATCGGGCATCGCTGGATCCGCCTGGAATTGACCCCTGAAGGCTCCCAACTCGTATTTCAAAACTACATCCTGGACGAACGGCGTAGGCAAGTGATGGTAGAAAACGATGCGCTAAAGCTTAACTATGGAGAATGGTACGAGGGAACCATTGAGATTTCCGGAGATGAAACGCTGTTTAATATTAATGGTGTGATGTTTCATATAAAGAATGACCTGGTTGCAAAGGAAAGAGAGATCGTCCATGCCCGGAAGTTCTGTCTCGACCTCAGAGGTGTTGGCTATCATCTGGATTACGCTGCGGCCTGGAAACCAAATGGCTTTCAAGAAACCTGGGAAGAAAAACGAGCTGAACTGAATTGACCATGCTTATTGCAAGCATTAATATCATAAACTCATACTGAGATTCGAAAGACCGGAAAGTCTTCCAATCCTGAATCGTATCATGCAAACAACCCCTATCCGTCTACTCATCGCACTTCTGGCGTTTTGCGTCAGCACGTCGTATTCCCTGGCTCAACTCAGCGGTTTCTCCAAAGAAGACCTGATCAAATACACGGCAGCATCTCCCTGGGAGCGCTTCGAAGATGGCCGCCCTAATGTACCAGACAAGTACGTGGAGGCCCTAAAAAATTCCTCATCAGAAATGCTTTGGGGGCCCCTGCGGCGAGCGGGGTATGAACACCAGTGGGTAGATGGCTGGAAACTGCTTCAGCCGGAAAAGAAACTGGTCGGTCGGGTATTCACAGCGCAATTCATGCCCGTACGCCCAGACGTAAATAACATCATCGAAGCCGATGCCAATCCAGGAGAAGGGAAACCAGTCCCTGCGAACCAGCGAGTACTCAATTTGCTGCAACTCGGGGATGTTCTGGTGGTCGACCTGTTCGAAAAAATTGAAAACGGAACCATGGTCGGCGACAATCTGGCCGCTGCCGTATACGCAGCTACCGGCAATGGTTTTGTGATCAATGGGGCCATTCGAGACCTCGATGGAATCATCCCTCAAGGGATGCCCGGTTACGTTCGCGGTTTTCACGTCAGCGCGCTCAGGGATGTCATGCTTACCGGCATCAATGTACCCATCCAAATCGGTCAAACGACGGTGATGCCGGGTGACATCGTCGTGGGCGACCGGGAAGGACTCACCTTTGTTCCTGCATCCATTATCGCCGAGGTAGCGCGCAGATCCAAAATCACAGAACTGCACGATGTCTGGACAAAAGCCAAGTTTGCCACCGGGAAGTATAAATCCAGCGAACTTTATCCACGCCCACGCGATCCCAAGTTGATCAAAGAATACGAGGACTGGCGGGATGCCGAACTGAAGAAGCTGGGCCTGGAACCTCCGTCCGAAGACGAGGAGTAAGCGGAAATGTCTAATCGGTTAAACCACTGAGGCTTCGCCTCCAAATGGCGAATTCCTATCAGTAAACAACTTTGCCACCGAGGCCTGGAAATCTTAACTTAAGTTTCTTGGATTCAACTAACAACCCATAATAAAATATGAGCATTCCCTCTACCCCAGGAAAAAGTCGTCGTAAATTCCTCAAAGCCGCCGGTCTCGGTGGATTGAGCCTAGCCGGCATGACCGCCGCACCGATCGAGGATCAGATCGCTTACGCAACCCAGCATGTGAACCGAAATTCAGCGCCCTCCAAGCTGAAGATCACGGATATGCGCATTGCCGAGATCTCCGGCGTGGTATTCCGGACCCCGATTGTGCGGATCTACACCAACCAGGGTATTATAGGCCACGGCGACGTTCGCGATGGTGCGGCCAAGGAATACGGACTGTTTCTCAAGAGCCGGCTGCTTGGGGAAAATCCCTGCAACGTGGAGAGACTGTTTAAGAAGATCAGCCAGTTCGGTCACCATGCCCGCCAGGGTGGTGGGGTATCCGGGGTGGAAATGGCTTTGTGGGATATTGTGGGCAAGGCTTATGGCGTACCCGTTTATCAACTACTAGGAGGGAAATACCGGGACAAAGTGCGTCTTTACTGCGACACCTCCGTCTCCTCCGATCCACATGAATATGCCGAGCGCATGCAGAAACGCATCGATATGGGCTACACGGCCCTGAAGATGGATATCGGAATCGGATTGATAAAAGATATACCCGGAGCGCTCATCAATTCTCCCTACGGCGACGATAATCCCTGGGAGAGCGAATACCGCAGCTACCGTTTGACCAAACACCCATTCACTCGGACCCAGATCACCGAAAAGGGTATCGACAAACTCATGGAGTTTCTCGACATAATGCGTTCCAAGATCGGTTATGAGATTCCCATGGGTACGGACCACTGGGGACACTTTGGGCTCAACGAGTCCATCAAAATCGCCAAGGCCACCGAGCCCTATACCCTGGCCTACCTGGAGGACCTGATTCCCTGGCAGGAAACCAAGCAATGGCGGGAAATCACCGCGTCCACCACCACCCCTACTCAGACCGGTGAAGATATTTACATGCTGGATAACGGCTTCAAGGAGCTGATTGACAACCATGCGGTGGACATTGTACATCCGGATCCGAACACTGCAGGAGGAATCCTCGAAACCAAGAAAATCGGAGACTATGCTTCCGCGCACGGCATTGGCTTCATGCACCACCACGCAGCCGGTCCCGTTTCCTTCCTGGGTTGCGTGCACAGTGCCGCAGCCACCGAAAACTTCATGTGGTTGGAACACCATGCAGTGGACAAGGAAAAGTGGGAAGACCTGGTGACTGGAATAGAAAAACCAATCGTGCAGGACGGTTATGTCAATGTGCCGGAAACTCCGGGTCTGGGTGTGGAACTCAACGAGGAAGTGGTCAAGGAATTCCTCGTTGAAGGCGAGAAGCTCTTTGCGCCGACCCCTGAGTGGGACGAAATACGTGCCTGGGATCGTTTGTGGAGCTGAGGTTTCACAGAGTCCAATCTAAAATCCAATCCTTTCTTCCAGGATTGGCGCTGCTCGTCTGTTTAACGAATCTGCATGGTCAGCCTGACGGCAACCATTTATGCCCAGCACTGCGCCATCTTACAACCCCCACCACTGCGGTTTATCATGAGCTCAGTCGAATGGCTGACGCCGCTATACCGAGCCTCAACGACACCCCGCAAACAATGACTTCTGCCCCATGCTGGAAGACCTTGGCTTTTACTGGTTTGAAGATCCCATCGGCCGACCGGAAGATTACGGCCGTGTGCGGGAGGCGCTTGATACCGTCATGGTTTCAGGTCATTTCGGCCAGACCAACCGTTTTGATGTAAAAGAATGGATCGACCGCGACTGGGTGGATATCACTCAGATCGACTGCAACATCGGAGGTATAACGGAGTGCTTCTACGTAGCTCACAGTGGCGCCCTAAAAGGGAAGATCCATTGTCCTCACAACTGGCACGGCGGTTTCACCACCATGTCCAATGCTCACCTGACAGCAGCCATTCCCAACCGGCATTACTGTGAATTGAACCAGACGTTCAACCCACTCAAAGAAGAGGTCTTCAAAGAACCTCTCACAGTTAAAAATGGGTGGATGGAGCTTCCGGAGAAACCCGGCTACGGAGTAGAAATTATCGACGACATTGAAAAGAAATTTCCATACGTCCCCGGAACCTACCACAGACCCAATCCGAACTTACTACCGGGGTAAGAGTTGAACCAAGTTCCAGCTACTGTAATTCCCGGAATTTCAGGTTGGCATCGGATTGAATCTTCAATACTATTGATTCCATGAACCAGCGTTTCAGCTTTAGCAAAGTTTCGATGAATCACATCCTTTTTGGCCTGGCATTTCTTTTACTTCTTCTCGCATCCCAAGTCCAGGCCACAGGTTTCCCGGAAAAACCGAATGTCATTTTTATCATCACCGATGACCAGCACCGGGAAAGCTTTGGCTTTCTTGAAAACAAGGCGCTTACCCCGAATATCGATCGTATGGCCCGGGAGGGGATTTACTTCTCTCAATGTTATGTGGCGGCCAGTGTTTGCACACCGAGTCGTTACTCGTGCCTGACCGGACAATACGCAAGCAGGTGCCGGACACCCAGATTCCTGAATGGGATTACACCCGAAGGCCAGACACGTGTGACCTGGAACATCAACCTGGCCGAGAACCAGCGCATACTTCCCCACCTACTGCAACAAGTGGGCTACAAGACCGGTATGGTCGGCAAATGGCACCTGGGAGGCATTTCCGACCGGTTTCAATCGGTTCCCCCAGGCAGTGATCCTACCAATCCTGAAGTGGCTAAAATTCTACGCGAGAATCAGGAAAATTACTGTCGGGCTCTCCGGGACAAGTATGGCTGGGACTATGCCGCGGCCGTCTACCCCAAGTTCGTCAGAATCTGAAAATTTTAAAATAACGAGGATTGATTATCAATGACTTAGAAATCTTAGCTATCGATT
>JAABVD010000280.1 GCA_014529615.1 Opitutia bacterium | reverse complement strand
GGCTGCCCTTCACCCGCGGGATGGTTTTCGGCGGCAGGTTCTGCCGGAAGTCCATAAACCGCGAATGGGGAAGAATTCGGACGGACCTGGTGTAGGTGTCGGTTACCATGAAACCTTCCTCCCCGATAAACAGGGAACCGCTCTTATCTGAACTCAAAATGTCGTCGTGGGTGAGGCCTTTCGGGGCCGGCGGCAACAATCCACCGTCCAACCAATGGTAGGTCACGGCATCGAATTTTCCGCGCTTGGGGAATTTATAGGTAATGGCCGAGGCGTTGGGCGCGCAGTAGTCATTGACATCGGTAGCCAGGGCTTCGATCGATGTTGGCAGACCAAGATCGAGGCTGTAGTAAGCTGCATCCATCACGTGACAGGCCATGTCGCCGACCGCACCGCAACCGTAATCCCACCAGGCCCGCCAACTGAAAGGCAAATAGGCCGGATCGTAAGCGCGTTTGTTGGCTACACCCAACCAGAGTTTCCAATCCAGTCCTTTCGGAATGACCGGAATAAATTGGCTGTGGTTTGGCTTGTTCAAACCCTGCGGCCAAATGGGACGATTGGTCCAGGAGCAGGCTTCCCTCACTTGCCCGATGACACCGGCCGCAATCCATTCCTTGGCCAACCGGACCCCTTCATTGGAGTGCCCCTGGTTGCCCATCTGGGAAACCACTCCCTTTTTCCGAGCCCCTTTTGCCAGCATACGAGCCTCTTCCACCGTGTGGGTGAGCGGTTTTTCACAATAAATGTTAATGCCGAGGTTTATGGCCGACATGGCCACCGGGAAGTGCATGTGGTCCGGTATGGATATTACTACCCCATCTAGTTTTTCACCCAATTCTTCGAACATCACTCGATAGTCCTTGAACCACTTGCCACCCTTGGCCACGGCGCCGTCGATTACATCGGCAAAGGCTTGCCCCCCGGTTTTTCGACGAGCTTCGGCTACACGTCGCTTGTCCACGTCGCACAATCCGATTATGTTGTGGTCGGATAAAGGCATAATGGAGCTGACGCCTTTCCCACCTACCCCGACGAAGGCCAAGTTGAGCCTTTCACTCGGTGGAACGGTATTGGAACCGGTCATGATATGCGGAAACACCATCATTCCCGTCGTGGCGCCAGCGGCGCTTTTAATAAAGGATCTCCTATTTATTTGAGGGTCATTCGGGTTCATTTTATTTTACTGATGATTCTACGGATTGAAAGAAATCGGACGAAGTATTGAAGGACCGAAGAAGCCATCCATCAAGCCTATAATAAAATCCGTGTCCTGCAGCAGCCTTTGGGCGAAGCGGAATCCGCCGTTAATTCTCTCCCCATTCCTAATTCGTGCGCCTCCGGATTTTCTCTCGCCAAGACGCAAAGAACGCCAAGATTGCGAGAAGGGAAAGAGATCACGGTCAAGATCAGGATTATAGTTTATTGGCGGACAGGAATGTCCGCCCTCCGTTATTCTTCCACCGGCGCGACGGCGGGCTGACGCCCTTGTCTTGCCGACTCCCCCTCAAGGGAGGGAGTGATGGGAAATCATTTTTGGGGGCGTGGTGGAAAGAGTTTATCTGGGTAACCTGTCCTGCGCTGTGCCGTGCGAAGCCTTTAGGCGTAGCATGGTAGCCTTCTGGCGAAGCGGGATCCATGTTCACTTCCCTTCTCCAAGTCGTTGGTATTACGATCAGGATCACGATCAAGATCAGGATCACGATGATTTACTTCGCGCCTCTTCGTGTCCTTCGCGCCTTTCTCCCTCTCCCCATTCCTAATTCCTAATTCCTAATTCCTAATTGGCGCGCCCCAGCGCGCCTTTCCCTCTCCCAATTCGCGGTTTATCAATCCTAGGCAAGGCCCAGCCGGAAGCAAACCTGCTCGCCTGGACCGTGTACGCCTTCTACCAAAATGCCTTCGATATCTCCCGTTTTGGAAGGCCCGGTCACCCAAATGATATTGGGATCGTCGCCCATGTTGGTGAGGGCTTGGCGAACCGTTCGGAAAATGGCATCTTCCCGCACCACCGCAACGTGCAACCAGGGGGCTATGGCCGCCAGCCGATTGGAAGTTTGGCCGTCTTCAAGGATTATGGATCCGGTTTCCGCCACCACGCCGCTGCCGACGGTTATGCCAAATTCAAATTCATCCACGCTCTCACGCGAATATACGAATTCGACTTCAAAGTATGCCTTCAACGGGTCCCCCACCCTCTCCTGCAAACGCGGGTCGCAATACCCCTTTTTCAATCCATTATCCCGGATGAAGGAGGCCAGGTCTGGGATGGAATCGACGTATTTTCCCCTCACCCCTTGGAAATTCCTGGCAAAACATTGCCATAAATCGTCCTCCCCCAAACGGTTCTCCGCCACGACCTGGGAAAAATCAATTTCTGGTCGGGACACTTTTTCAACTCCTTGGAGAGCCTTGCGGAGGTTTGAAAAAACCTTTTCGCGTTCGGTGGGCTTTTGCGGGTGAGGTTTCATTTCTGTTTCCGGTTCCGCAGCCACCGGCGGAAAGATCCTCCCTGCCAGTCCGGCAGGGTGCGGTCTTCCAGCCACGTGCGCAGGGCGGGAACGGGGATCATGCCGTGCGGAATCACATTCATCAAATGACCCCCTTTCAGAGCCATTTTCCAAGCGGTGGGACTGCTGGCAAGGGTTGCCCAAGCCCCCATTGGAGGGGAGGCGATTTTGGAACCGGGCGCGCCCTCCTCTTTGCCGCGGTTGCGTAAACGAAGCAGAAGATCCGGTATGGGGATGTCTACCGGACAAACTTCGTTGCAGGCGCCGCACAAACTGGAGGCTTTGGGTAAATCGGCCAACTCGGCAAATCCCTCCTTCCCCACCAGATTGGGAGCCAACACCGCCCCGATGGGCCCGGGATAAGTGTGCCGGTAGGCGTGACCGGAAGCTTGGCGAAAAACCGGACAAACGTTGAGACACGCGCCGCAACGGATGCAATTCAAGGCATCCCGGCAATCGGAGGCCAAGGTTTCGGAGCGCCCATTATCGATGAATATGACGTGCATATTCTCCGGTCCCTCGGGTTGGTTTTCGGGGCGGGGTCCAACTATGAACTCCGTGTAGATGGTCAAATGTTGCCCGGTGGATGACCGCGCCAGCAAGTTGAGGTAAAGGGCTAGATCTTCATCCCGAGGCACCAGCTTTTCGATCCCCACCACCGCGATATGCACCTTGGCCCCGGCCAGACCGAACCGGCTGTTCCCCTCATTCGTCACCACCACAATGCGCCCGGATTCCGCCGATACGAAGTTGGCCCCCGTCATGGTTCCGATAGAGGAAAGATATTTTTCCCGAAGAAATTTCCGGGCTTGTTGGGTCAGGTTCTCCGGATCTTCCGTATAGTCTCCCAGCCCGTGATCCCGAAAGGTTCTGGCTATCTGAAACCGGTTTTTGTGAATGATGGGGGTAACGATGTGACTGGGGTGATCGTCATCCAGTTGCACGACGAATTCTCCCAGGTCGCTCTCCCAGGTTTCTATGCCGTGTTTTTCCAAATAGCGGCGAAGATCGATCTCCTCCGTAACCATGCTCTTCGACTTGCAGATGCGATCCACTTTATGCGATTTCAGAATTTCCAGAATTTGGCGACGGGCGGATTCCGCTTCGCTGGCGAAATGAACCTCTACCCCTCGGCTTTCCATGGCGGTAACAGCCTGCTCCAGGTACTTATCGATGTGGCTGATGGTGTGGCGCTTCAATTCTCCTGCCCAATGGCGCAATCGGTTGGCATGGGGATAATCGCCAAATAAAGAGCCTTCCCGTTGCAACACTCGACGGTTGGAAGTCTGATGAATGGAGGCATACACCTCCGGGTCCAGGTCTTTGGCATACCTGTCTATGGGCTGAGTTTTCATGAGTCTGAGATGGCATTCCGCAATACCTGCGCAATGTGCCGCACCCTGAAGTCGATCCCCTCTCTTTCGGCCAAACCTGCCTGGTGCATGAGACAACTCATATCGGCCGAGACAATGACGTCCGGATCGGCCGACACCATGTTTTTTATCTTCAATTGCCCCATGGATTTGGAGATGTGAGGAAAGGTCACGGCAAAAGTCCCTCCAAATCCGCAACACTGTTCCGGTTCCGAGAAGGATACCACCTCCACTCCTTCAATGGTTTTTAGCAAACGCTCCATGGCTTCCCCTGTGCGGGTTCCGCGACCATGGCAGGAATGATGCAAGGCAATCCGCGCGTGGTATCGGCCTGTCCAAGAATCGACACCCAGACCGTTGACCAGAAAATCCGTCAACTCCCAGGTGCGTTTTCCCAAGGCCTTTACCTGGTCCAGATCGGGTTCCCTCTCAAACTGCAAAGGCGATCCATGAAAGGCCATGGCGGCACAGGACCCGGATGGCACAATAACGGGCTTTTCCCCTTCAAACACCTTGAGGGTATGCCGCACCACCTTTCTCGATGCCGGCCAGTCTCCCCCGTTGAAGGCGGGTTGTCCGCAACAGGTCTGGTCCTCGGGAAATTCGACCTCACACCCCACATGCTCCAGCACTTCCACCGTGGCCCGCGCCACATCGTCGTAGAAGGCATCGCAAAGGCAGGTCGCCATGAGTTGGACGGAACGGCCGGCTATGCGGTCAGTTACAAGCATGTCTGAGGTTGAGTATGGAGAAGGTAGGAGGGAATAAGCACCAAGTCAGCCTATTTTTCTTATTTGGATGAGCCACACAAAGCACAAAAATCATAAAATGACCACCATCTGGCCGGTTTCTGGATGCTGGAGGCTGGTTTCTGGATGCTGGTTCCAAAATCTTGATGGTGGTCTTCCAATTCCTGATTCCTGAGATTGAAATGGCGGACAGCCTGCCTGTGCGTCACCGCACGCAGACAGGGGGAGAAG
>JAABVD010000279.1 GCA_014529615.1 Opitutia bacterium | reverse complement strand
AAGCTCACGCGCACGAGGATCTAATCCTTTCGGATCCCGGCCAGGGGGATGTCCTTGTTGCGGTTCACGAGCACGTGTATGCGGAAAATGAAGTCGAGCTCGAGTTTGAAGTCGGGTTGTTTGACAAGGTCAACTTTTCCTCCGTCTTCATTTATACCCCCGAGGCCGACGGAACCTTTATCGAACTGGCCGCCTCGACCGATGTTGTCATGGATAAATGGGTCTTCACCCCCCATGTCCTGTTGGGCCTCAACCGTGGGTACATTCCCGAGGAACCTGAAACCTTCAACAATTTTCAAGTCGGCCTCACCGCTACAATAGAGCTGTTCGATGGGGTGGAAGCAGCCTTCTACCTCGCCAACACGACCGGCCTGGAAGATTTCTTCTGGACCGGGGTGAGCCTTTCCTTGGGAGAATCTTTCCTCCTTAACCGCCGATAATCCAACCCGCCGGCATCATTAACCCGGACAAAGGGGTCAAGTCATGGAAAAATTATACCTTACAGGGTCAGTTGCCTTGTAAAAGTGTATGAAGTACAACGGAATACAGTTTTCAAGGCCTGACCCTTTTTTCCCAGAAGGCATCACTTTTCCACGGCCTGACCCCGGCTGGCGCCCTTTTTTTCATTTCTTGAGAAGACCCTGCCCCATCATGCGCTTCTTCTCTGGAGTATCCGGAAACTGGCTCCGGGCAACCCGATCCTTTATTATCGGCTTAGCCCTGGTCCCCTGCCTCATCTTTTCCAGCTTGTATGCGCAGCCCGGTCCAACTTCCCACTTACCTGATCTGCCAGAACCCGGTCTAGCAATTGTTCCCGCTGAAACCTTCTCCTTGAATTTTGCCTGGGACAGCAGATACGTGTCGGAAGGACGCGACAACCTCGAGGATGGCGGAATCGCATCCACTACTATCGATTTGCATAGACCATCTCCTCTCCCTTTCATAGGTGAATGGTACTTTTCCAGTTGGTTCGCCGAGAGTATTGAAACACCCTACATCGAGCTGAACCTTTCACTGGGTTCCAGTTTCTCCGTTGGGGAGGTGGATGTAGCTACCGGCTATACCTGGTTGGATTTCAAAGGCCCCAATGCTTCCGACAATGAATTCGATCTTCAACTGGGATTTGGGTTGTTTGACCAGATCGACCTTTTCTCCGCCTTCATTTATTCCACTGAAGCAAAGGGGACCTTTATCGAGTTGGTTGCCTCAACCGACATTGTAAGGGAAAGATTTGTCCTTACTCCCTATATCCTGTTAGGCATCAACCGCGGGTATATTCCCGAGGAACCGGAAACCTTTAACAATCTGCAATTCGGCCTCACCGCTACAACAACGCTATTCGATGAAATGGAAGCAGCCTTTTACTTCGCCGCCACGACCGGCCTGGAAGAAATTTTCTGGACCGGGGTGAGCGTATCCTTTGGAAGCTTTCCCCATGCTCTCCCCCAGGATCCAACCCGCAGGCAGCATTAGCCCGCATGGGAAGAATGGGTCAATCGCGAATGCTGCAAGTTAAGCCGGAGGAGGAGAGATTTTTCACCACAGAGAGCTCAGAGGGCACAGAGGGGGGAAGCGCCCACGGGCGCGAATCAGGAATGGGGATTGGGGAATGGCACCAAGGCACAAAGTGAGAGCGAATAAGGCTAACCCGCATGTCTCACAAATTTTCTACTGCGCTCCGAATTTTGTGAGACATGCGGGCTAAAGGTTGAACCGGGGTCATTCCTACCGCCTCCAAATCTTGATCGTGATCTTGATCGAAAGGCAAAAGGAAGCTGTAGGAGCGGCTTTACGCCGCGATTAATCGTGACCCCGATCCTAATCCTGATCGAACCATTCATAATTCAGGAGTTGGCATTTTTCGATCAAGATCACGATCACGATCACGATTAACCCCACTTAATTAAGAGCCATTCGGGTTTGGCCACTTTTTCCGCACAGGCAGCATTAGAGAACTTGACGTAGTCGGCCACTCGGCCATCTTCTACCCGTCCACTTTTACAGGAGAGATGCCGGAGTGGTCGAACGGGCATGACTGGAAATCATGTGTAGGGGTAACTCTACCGAGGGTTCGAATCCCTCTCTCTCCGCCACAAGGGCGCCCAAGGGCGCGAATTAGGGATTAGGAATGGGAAATAGCCGCAACAAAACGCAAAAGACGCAAAAAAACGGTAGGATTCGCGGGCCTGCCACTGCACGTGATCTGGAAGGCGCCGATAGGCATCCCAGAAAGTGCTCTGCGTAAACGAACGCACGTCTATCTATCTATCGACAATAGGAACCACTTCTTCGGCGATGCGTTGTCCGCTTTCCCGTTTGGCCTTGCGGATGTCATACTGGGCCTGCAGGCGGAGAAAGTAGCCTTCCGAAAGACCAAAATACCGTTCGAGTCGTAAGGCGGTATCTGCCGTGATGCTCCGGCTTTCCTTAATGATGGCATAGATGCGGGTAGCAGGAACATGGATGTCCTTGGCGAGCCTATAAGAAGTGATCCCCATCGGCTTTAAAAATTCTTCCTCCAGAAATTCGCCGGGAGTGCAGAGGGGAATCAGTCTCGTTGAAGTCTTCATGGTTAATGGTAATCGACAATTTCGACTTGGTGGGCTCCGTCTTGTTTCCAAATGAAACAGATTCGCCATTTCTGGTTGATTCGTATGCTGTGTTGGCTTTTTCGGTTTCCGCGCAGAGCTTCAAGACGATTTGCGGGCGGGATGCGCAAGTCGCCCAATTTTTCCGCGATGTTGAGTTGCAAGAGTTTCCGGTGGGCGACCTTTTGTATGACTGTGGGCAATTTGCGAGAAAAATGACCTTCGCACACCTTGCGGGTCTCCTCACACCGAAAGCTCTGGATCACACTTCATAATGATTCCGCCTGGCGTAACTATGTCAAGCGCGTTTCATCGAGGAAGGCAAAAAGGGTCAGCCCTGAATGGCGCTTAGTTTAGCCATTTTCCCAACCTATGACTACCTCGGAATAGTAAGGGTCAAGAGGTGGAAAATTGATGCCTTACAGGGTCAGTCGCCTTGAAAAAGTCGGCGACCCAGCGTGCCCTAAGCGACGCTGGGCTCCGGAGTGTAGCGCCGTTGGCGTAAAAGCCAGATGTTTGTAGGAGCGGGTTTATCCCGCGATTGTTTCGAGGATGTTCAGTGGGATCGCGGCATATAGCCACTCCTACAACTTCCCCCAGCCTCCACAATTCCTAATTCCTGATTCTCTCCCCCTCTGTGCCTTAGACCATTCTCCCAGCCTTTCGATCACGATCAGGATTTTAATGGCGGACAGGAATGTCCGCCCTCCGTTATTTCTCCAGCCTTTCCTCTCCCTCACTTTGTGCCAGCCTTCTCCCCCCACCGGCGCGTCGGCGGGCTGACGCCCTTGTCTTGCCGACTCCCCCTCAAGGGAGGGAGTGATGGGAAATCATTT
>JAABVD010000278.1:678-4107 GCA_014529615.1 Opitutia bacterium | reverse complement strand
GCAATAAGTGATCTCTACCTGGACCTTTCCTTCCATGTTTCACTCCTATGGTGTGGGAAATCTTGAAACCAAGCCAAGTTTACCAGAAACGGGGGAGCAGGTCCAGGGAAGTTTTGTTGGTAAGGGGACCTATTCGGAGAGTCCAGCGGGAGATACCATAGTAGCGGTTGACACTATTAGTGTATAACGCTATTATAGTGTCCGTGATCACAAGCTACGGGAACCGGGAAACGCAAGCGGTTGCGGAGCGGCGAAGGGTGAGGGGGCTTTCATTGGATTTACAGCGCCGCGCACAGGCGAAGCTTATGATCCTGAACAACGCAAGAGACCTGAGTGACCTCAGGGTGCCTCCGGGAAACCGTCTTGAAGCTCTTTCAGGAGACCGGACCGGTCAATATAGTATTCGCATCAACGAACAATGGCGCATTTGCATTGTTTGGGATGATGGTGACGCCGCTGACGTGGAGATCGTGGATTACCATTAAGTCGGCATGGAAGAGGAAAAGATCATGATAGGGCAGATGTCGCAGGCACATGACCGGCTCCCGCCCATCCACCCGGGCGAGATCCTCAACGACGATTTTTTGTTGCCGCTGGGTATTAGCCAATACCGGTTGGCCAAGGCCATCGGGGTTGACCCCCGACGGATTCACGCCATCGTGCATGGAGAACGGGCCATCACCGCGGAGACCGCGCTGCTCCTGTCCCGCTTCTTCGGCAATTCCGCCGGGTTCTGGATGGGGCTGCAAAGCCAATATGATCTGGAAATGGCCTCGGACCGGATGGGGGAGAGGCTGGAGGCGGTCAGGGCACATCCGGCAGCGTGATGCCGGAGAGGCTACGCCTGCGGATCGTGCACGATTTGGGGGGGCGCAAGGCCGTTGGCCTCGCGGTAGGCATCGGTTATCAGATTGAGCATTTTGTCCGAAGGGTCTCGAATCTAGGACGATCGCCCGTCTTGTTCGTTTCATGTCGTCGGCTCCCAAGGAACTCACATAACTGTTCCGTGATTGTTGCAATGTCTCGCAACTCGCATTCCCATACCGTCATGACCTTCCATCCCATTCCCTTTAGCGAAGCAAGATTTCTTTCGTCACGAGCAGAGTTCCGGTTTAGCTTTTCTATCCAGTAACCCCTGTTTGTCGCTGGGATACGGACGCGCTGGCAACCAGAGTGTGAATGCCAAAAACACCCATTTACAAATACGATTTTGCGGCGGGAGGGGAAAACAATGTCGGGTCGTCCAGGAAGGTCAGATCTATGCAACCGATACCGGTAACCCAGGCCGTGTAAGATGCGCCGCACGCGCATTTCGGGCTTCATACCTTTAGACTTGACTCGGCTCATAATCCGGCTGCGGACTGCAGGGGGAACTTTGTCAGCCATTCCTTCACTCAATTAAAGAAAAGTCACCCAGTCTTGCGAATAACCGATACTTTCGAGCAACTCCTCTGGTTCTTGAGGGGCTGGCTTTTTAACCTCGAATGACCGGGCCGAACCACTTACTGGTCGCAGAATGGTGAATTGGCCGCCATTGGGCTGCCAAGTGAACGTATGGTCCCCCGCATGGTTAGTATGCCCTTCAAGGTTGCCACCTTTATTGAGGCTCCACTTATAGTCTGCGGGGTCAAATGGAATCGTGGGTAGCTCGAAGACCTTGAAGCGAAAGGCCTTCATATTTCGAATTAGGACTATCGTCCGAAGTTGTGGGTATTGCTGGGTTGCCTCTTCGACCCTGGCATTCCATATATTCAAGACCTGCCCGCCAGTCTTCTGCAAGTCCGCGAATACCTCGTCATTTCCGAATGAGTATAGGACGTTGTTGCGTCCCGAAATTAAACGAACTCGGTCAGTCGTGACAGGATTGGCAGATTGGACAGTCTTTGCGGACCAAGCGGTGTTGCCAAGAGCTATGTCAACGATACCGACAGGACTTTTGAGGTGAGAGCCGTTTACGGCAGCTGCGAAAATATCGCCCCAGTCATCTCCTGATAAATCTGTCCGTCCGACCGCGCTCGAGTAAACGATATTGCTTGCGATCGACAGAATAATAGGATCCGGAATATTCCCCAGTGGATATGGCGTCGGGCTTGTCCATCCTCCTCGCAAGCGAGGCCCCTGATAAGCCATATATCATATTCTCCAAAACTGCCTTTACGACAGGAACCGGCACCGCATTCCCCGTTTGTTTTCGTATCTGTTGATAGGTTCCTGGCAGGTCAAACCATTCTGGAAACCCCTGTAGCCTAAGCATCTCCCTTGGTGTCAGTCGCCGTTCGCCGTTGACCAATAGGTAATTGTAGGAAGCACCTGCCCTTAAAGCACACGAAAATGGGTGGCTCGAAACGTTGCCGCCTTTGTTTTCGTGCCAAATCCCGAGGCTTAGGGAACTTTGGTGTTTTTCCAAACGCTTCTCGCGAATCGCTGCACTTGCGAAATATTGCTGAGGGACATGGCTTTCCAATAGGGATTCTAACGGGAACGATTGGCCGAAAGGAGTGGGCCAGTTAAATGGAATGGAATGGTCCAGAAATCCAGTTATGAATGTCCGTTCTCTTTTTTGGGGAAGGCCGTAATCTAACGCATTTAAGAGCTTCCAATCAGTTCGGTAGCCCAAGTCGGTTAATATCCGAGTTATTCTTTCCAAAGTTTGCCCGCGGTTGTGGGTGGAAAGTTGTCGAACATTCTCGAGAAGGAAAGCAGTTGGCTTTTTGGCGGCGATGATCTCAGCCAAGTTGAAGAACAGTGTCCCTCGAACATCTTCAAAGCCTCTCATGGCTCCAATGATGCTAAAAGGTTGACAAGGAAATCCCGCGAACAGGATATCGTGGTCTGGGAGGGATTCAGGGGAAATCTCTGTAATATCCCCCGCTGGCGTGATCCCAAAATTATGGCGATACGCGCGTTGAGCTTCTTTGTCTATGTCGCAGGAAAAAACACAACGAAGTCCGCATTCGGCGGCGGCGATGTGGAATCCGCCGATGCCACAAAACAAGTCCGAAAATGTAAACGACGATGTCGCAGTGTTTTCCATCAATGAGCATGCACCTGTCAGCCCGGTTAGCTATATCATCGTAAATGGAGGGTGTCAACCGCCGTTGCCGCCCCCCTACTGGTACACCCTCCGCGGCCCCACCGTCTTCAAATACCCCTCCAGGTTCCGCCGCGTCTCCGGGATGGAGTCTCCGCCGAACTTCTCCATGAACGCGCCCGCCAGGACCAGCGCCACCATAGCCTCGCCGATGACTCCGGCGGGAGGCACCTGGCATACGTCGGAACGCTCGAAGTGGGCCTGCACCGGCTCTCCCGTGTCCAGGTCCACCGAGGGCAGGGGGTTGTGCAGGGTGGCAATGGGCTTGATGGCGAAGCGGGCCACCAGGGGCATTCCGGCGGTCATGCCGCCTTCGACGCCTCCCGCCCGGTTGGTCT
>JAABVD010000278.1:0-491 GCA_014529615.1 Opitutia bacterium | reverse complement strand
CGCCTATGGTGTCGCCGGCCTCCCGGGTGGCGTCGATTTCGGCCATCATCCTTTCGGATGCTTCGGGGTCGGAGCAGCGGACCGGGGACTCTTCCACCGCGTCCCAATCAATGGTGTCGGGTATCTGGGCGGATATGGGGCCGATGGCCACGACGTGGCTGCGCATGACGATTCCGAACTCTTCCAGGAGGCGCATGGCGATGGCTCCGGCGGCGACGCGGGCGGCGGTCTCCCGGGCGCTGGCCCGCTCCAGGGAGTTGCGGACGTCGTCGAAGCCGTACTTCATAGTGCCGGGCAGGTCGGCGTGGCCGGCGCGGATGCGGGTGACGCGGCGGTTGCGGCCCTCCTGGGAGGGGTTTTCGACGTACTCGATGGCCATGGCTTCGGTCCAGTTGGCCCAGTCCTTGTTTTCGATGTTCATGCCGATGGGACTGCCCAGGGTGTGACCATGGCGGACGCCGGAGCCGATCCGGGCGTGGTCCTGCTCGATA
>JAABVD010000277.1 GCA_014529615.1 Opitutia bacterium | reverse complement strand
CACGCAACTGTTCCATGAGGTCGTTTAGCAGCGTTTCGTCACTGGTGGGAATCAGGATACCCTTGGGAAAACCATTTCGGGTGATCACCAGCGGCCCTTCCTGGTCAAGCTGTTTCCAAACCTTGGCTGCCTGAGTGGCGAGTTGCCTGGATGGAATTGTTTTCATGTGTTCACAATAGATATACAATATTACTACAGTCAAGCCACGAGAATGCTCCCTCATGGACCGGGGAGACCTTACCCTGGATCCGGCAATGCGGCCCAGTCGACGGGAGGTGAAATGAAAGATAACATCCGGCTACCGTAAAAGAGAATGTAGGGACAATTATCGATGTCATCTATCACCTCCCTTTCCCCAAAAATAGAATCCATATGTGGATTTTCGATAGAATCTTGTGGGAGAATGGGTGTTGTTCACCCTCCATTTCCAAGTTTTTATAATATGCATAAACCGCGATTGCTCGATAACACTGCCCGAGAGCCCGACGGGTTCCGTCAAAGACGACGTCTTTAGTTGGGGTGTTGTCGGGCACTTGTTAGATAGTTGGGAAGATCGGTTAGGTTTCGGCCTCAGTGGTCACTACAACAGTTCTGAAAACTTCCAGCCAGAGGGAGCTCGCGTCAATGTATTTGGAGATCCCGTCGGTGCTCCTAGCGGAATTACCCAAGAATATGGATTTTCCCTAGACTTTCTCGACGGTCGAGCAAGCATGCGGATCAATTGGTTTGAGACCTCGGTAGTAAATAATTCGGCCACCGGCATTGGGGTTGCAACCGTAGCGAGTCTCGATCAATTAACCTATGATAGTATAGATCAACTTATCATTGATGGGATAAATCCGCCCGAGTTTGCGGACCTTTACGAGTTGGCGCCGCAAGCGTATCAGGATGTCTTCAACTATGAACTATTCACGGTCGACGGGATAAGGCAAATGGAATTCACCAGCCCGGGCAATGTCGTCGCCACGACCGACTTCGTAGCCGAGGGAATGGAAATCGAAGCCATTTTCAATCCACTTCCCAATTGGAGAATCATGGTGAATGTAGCACAGCAACAGACCATAAGATCCAACACCGCCAAAGCATTCTCAGAATTACTTGAATTGAGACAGCCGGTCTGGGATCGCGTGGCGGACTTCTGGCAGGATGACCGCCTCAACATTAAAATCGGTGAAAACGTTAAACGCCGAATCCTGGATCCGACCCGGGCAATCCTTCTACTTGATGGAAGTCCAGCAACTGAGCAGCGCGAATGGCGAGCCAACCTGATTACCAGCTACGACTTCGCTGCCAATTCTTCTTTAAAGGGATTCGGAATTGGTGGCGCCTATCGCTGGGAAGACTCGGTTGCGATCGGTTCTCCAACGATATTTGATAACGACCTGCAGGATGACGTGCTGGATGTGAAAAATCCCTACTTCGGACCTAAGGAAGATACTATTGATGCCTGGGTCAGTTACGAACGCCTCATTTTTGACAAGCAAGTCAATTGGAGGCTGCAGCTCAATATCAGAAATCTGCTGGATGAGGATGATTTGATTCCCGTAGCCCAGGATCCGGATTTTACATACGTGGGCATGCGCATTCGTCCCGGCAGGACCTACACCCTTTCCAGCCGTTTTGAATTCTAACCCGCATGTCTCACAAAATTCGTAGCGAGCGAAAGGAGATCGAGTGCTGGTGCGGGTTTCGAGCAGATTCGCGGGTGAAGCTGGGTCGACACCCCGCAAAGTCGCGAATCCAACGAAGTCCGCACCAGTGCCGGTATTCCGGAGCGCAGTAGAAGATTTGTGAGACATGCGGGTTTACACACCTGATTCTCTCTAATCAGTCATTGAATCGTGCCTTTGACCCCTTGCGGATTGAAGGCACGATTTTGCATACGGGCTTTACAGCCCGATCCGTTCCCACAAAATAATTCCATCCGGGGCCCAAAGCCAAAGTAAAATCAAAGCGAATCACCATCTCATGAAACTTCCCTCATTTCTATTTTTCATCCTTCTGCCTTCATCCTTCATCCTTGATGCGGAACCTCCCAACATCATCCTCATCTTCACCGACGACCAGGGCTACCAGGACCTGGGTTGCTTCGGTTCCGAAATGATCAAGACTCCCCACCTGGACCGCATGGCGGAGGAGGGGCTAATCCTTACAAGCTTCTACGCCCAACCGGTATGTGGCGTATCCCGCGGCGCATTGATGACTGGTTCCTACCCCATCCGCGTTGCCGAGCCTGGAAATGTCAAGGAGCTCCACACCGTTCCCCATCCCAAGGAAATCACCATGGCGGAAACCCTCAAGGAAGCCGGTTATGCCACCGCGCTCATAGGTAAATGGCATTTGGCCGGAAATCCGAGTGGCCCGGATAAATCCTATGATCCCGAGCTCATGCCAAATGCCCAGGGATTTGATTACTTCTACGGCACGCCCCGATTCAACGGGTTTACCGTTTACGTCGATGACACCGATATGCGGAGCAGGATCATGCGGAACCAGGAGGTGGTTGTTGAAGCCGTTGAAAGCTGGGATTACATCACCCAGGATTACACCAGGGAGGCAATCCAATGGATAGAACAACACCAGGATCAACCCTTCTTTCTCTACTTGTCGCACAACCTGCCCCACGTTCCGGTGGGCGCCTCGGAAGACTTCAAAGGGAAATCGGAGTACGGTCCCTACGGAGATACCATCGAGGAGATCGACTGGTCCAGCGGCCAGATTATTGCCAAACTGGAAGAGCTGGGACTCGAGGAGAACACCCTCGTAATGTTTACCTCGGACAACGGCCCCTGGACCGAGCCCACCCATGCTTTAAGGGGTACGCGAAACGACGGAAAACAATTTATTCCGCTCGACCATTCGGGTAGCGCGCTTCCATTTCGCGGCTTTAAAATGACTGCCTGGGAGGGGGGCTCACGCGTGCCCTTCATCGCACGCTGGCCCGGCAAGATTCCCGCCGGAACAAAATCAGACCAGATCCTGTCCACCATGGACCTCTTGCCCACCTTCGCAAACCTGGCCGGCGCCCCATTGCCAAAGTGGGAGATCGATGGCCGGGATGCCACTGATTTCCTATTGGGAAAAACCGATACCAGCCCGCGAGAAGATTTTTTCTATTATTCGGGATGCCTTTTAACCGGAGTGCGTTCCGGAAAGTGGAAACTGGTCCTGCCACGTCCGGACAATCCCGATGGCACAGGCTGGTGGGGCCGCCTCCTGGAAGAAGTCCCTGTAATTCATTTGTTCAACCTGGAACTCGATCCAGCCGAACAAAGCAACTTGGCGAACGTGTATCCGGATGTTGTGGATTCGTTGATGGAACGGATCGATTGGGCGCGCAAAGAACTGGGCGACATCGATCGCGTTGGCAAGGGAGCCCGTTTCTTCGACGAGGGAGAACGGCAATTGGAATTTCCGCTGGATTAGCTCTCGCA
>JAABVD010000276.1 GCA_014529615.1 Opitutia bacterium | reverse complement strand
TTTCACCAGCGACAACGGGCTCCTCAACGGTGAGCACGGCATGGTCGACAAACGCACCGCTCATGAACCCTCCCTGCGCATACCCCTGGTAGTCCGGTATCCCGCTCTGGTGTCACCGAAAATGCCTAAGGTCATCGAGGCCCAGACCCTGACCCTCGACTTCGCCGCTACCATCCTCGATATCTGTGGGGCAGAACCGCTTCCCATGACCCAGGGAAAATCATGGAAGAAACTCGTTTCCGAAGGCGATCCGGAGTGGCGCACAAGCTGGTATTACGAATACAACTACGAGGTTCAGTTTCCATACACGCCCAATGTCCGGGCACTGCGCACGGACGAGTGGAAATACATCCGATACCCCCACGGTGACGGGTCTCCCGACCGCCACATGGCCGAGCTCTACAACCTCAAAAATGATCCGCAAGAACGTCACAACCTGATCCATGATTCCAGGTACGCCGACCTGATTGACGAGCTGAGGGCAGAACTCGACCGGCGCATTGCCGAGGCCACCGGTGGCAAGGATCAGATGCCGATGGACGAGGGGATCAAAGGAGAACTGCCCGACGAAAAGATCAGGTGAGGGGGGAAGCGCCCAAGGGCGCGCCAATTAGGAATTGGGAGGGAGAAAGGGAGTGGTGGAATGATGGAATGGTGGAGAGACCAGGATCACGATCAGGATTAGGGGATGGGAAGGATCCAGAAATTTTGTGTTTTTGTGCCTTTTGTGGCTATTTTCCCATTTCCTGCTTCTTCCTCTCTTTGCGCTCTTGGCGACTTTGCGAGAGTCAAATCCTGGATGCTGGTCGCGGAGGGGTCGTGGTCAAGCATCTGGTTTTTACGCCAACGGCGTTAAACTCCGGAGCCCAGCGTGCGCTTCGCGACACCAGGCTTTGGAGTGGAACTGCCTTGCAGTTCATTCTAGTGTGGCCTCCTTTAATCCAGGCTACGTAGACCTGAGTAGTTAAACCAAAACAGGTTGGTTATTTTGCGCTCCTTGCGTTCTTTCGCGGCTATTTCCCTTGTCCGGAGTTGAGGAAGCATCTTGCCAATATTTATTTGACAATAAAGTAGGAATTCATACTAAAAAAGTATGCATTCCATAGTTTCAGAAAAAGGTCAGGTGACCATTCCCAAAAAGCTGCGTAAGCGGCTTGGGTTGACCGCGGGTGTCGTTTTGGAGTTTCGCGAACAAAACGGCAAACTCATTGGCCAGAAGAAGATAGAGGGTTCGCCCTTCGATGATTGGGTGGGCAAGGGCAAGTTGCCGTTCGGAAATTCCGCAAGCGCTTATTTGAAACAAATCAGGGGAAAATGATTACTGCGTTGGACAGCTCTGTGATCATCGATGTCCTCATTGACAACACTAAATGGAAAGATCCGTCCCTGCGAGCGCTGAAGCAGGCACGAGCCGAAGGACAATTGATTGTTTCCAGCTTTGTGCTGGCCGAGATAACCCCGGTGGTGGGTCAAAACAACATGCCAGGCTTTCTCAAGGACTGGGACCTCGATCATGTTGGAGGAACTCTACAGGTGGCTCTGGATGCGGGTAGGGCGTTTAGCCAGTACCTGCAAAGGGGAGGAAAAGGCGTAAGAGTAATCGCTGATTTCCTGATTGGCGCCCATGCGCGACACCATGCCGATCGCCTGTTAACCCGGGATGCCGGATTCATCAGAGACTATTTCAAGAAGGATAAAATCTGGTTGGTTCAGGGGGCATAAGGACATCGGTCGGGAAAGCGGCGGAAACGCCCCTCGTTTTTGTGAAAATAGGGACTTACCTGAAGCAAAGGGGAATTAAGGAACCTTTTTCCCCGCAGACCTGGGATCAGTAAACGATCAGCGTTCCCTTCATGGCCTGCCAATGTCCGGGGTAAGTGCACAAATAGGGGTATTTCCCAGGGGCGGTCGGAGCATTGAAATGGATGGTTTGGGATTCCCCGGGGTTTAGCATACGGGTAAATTGCAGAACGCTTGGGTCATCGGGAACATAATGACGCTCCGCCGCGGTCGGATCTGCCACCATGGCGTCCGCTAATTGCCCCATCAGTTCATAGGTAAACCAACCGGTCAGAATCCAGTTATGGGGCATTTCGTCGGTATTCACAAGGGTCAGGGAAATACGCTCCCCGGCACGAACCACGATTTTTTCCAGGTCATACTTCAGGCCGGTTATCGCCTTGAGCAGGATGGGCCGTCCCGGTTCTTTCTCGTCCCCTGCCTCTTCCTGGGGTGGGGGAGCTTCCCGAATCGGCAGATGGATGGATGAGGGTTTCCCGGTTACCAGGGGTTCGGGATTGGAAATGTCGAGAAACGGTTCTCCCAATTGGTGTACGGTAACAAATAAATCCGTGGCGAAGGGATTGCTATCAGCGAATTTCAAGTGAAGCCGCAAGTGAACGGTCATGGCGGGGGCCAGATCCGGTATTTCCAGAAACAGGGACTCGCCTTCCCCCACAATCGTGGCCGACCTGATGATCAGTGGATCGTGGCCGACGCTACCGGGTTCACGGATGGAAAACTCCGGCGACCCGTAGCCCATGGAGTAAAGGTACTGCCATTGATGAGCGAAATGCCGGCTGTGCTCTTCGACTTCCCCAGGGGACAGCGTCTCATGAAAATCGACCCGAATGCCGTTTTGAAAGACCTGAAATCCGGATGGGTAATAGACGGGTTTTCCGGTGTAGCGAACGCGTTCAAAAGATCCGTCCTGTATGGCGTAGTTCATCCAACCCTGGCTTCCGACCGCGTAGACCTGCCCGTCAACCGGATTCACGCGAGCGCGATGCACGCCGGACAGAAAATCTCCCTCCAAAGGGACAATTCCCCCCTGGGGTGTCGAGCCATGGTCATCTTCCAAATAGAGGTAATGTGAGGACGCCCCATAGGAAAATACGACCAGCTTGTCTTTCATCGGTCCCCAACGGTCGGACGTAATGTAAACGGAACCGCCCGTGGAGTTATCGATTCCCCGTGGAAGGTAAGCGGTGGCTGGGGTAATTTCGCGCTCATCGAGATGTTTATGATGTCCGTAATAACCATCGGGTTGAATGCGGACGATTTGAGAAGCCGGCGTCCATTGACCCTCCTGGGGCGAGCACCAGATTCGTCCATCGGGACTGACTCCAATTCCATTCGGGTTGCGCATGCCTGATCCCAGTGATTCCACCGTCTTACCATCCGGGGAAACACGGACAACTCCTGCGTGCTTGGTGGCGAAATAGAGGAAGCCGGCATCATCCCGTTGAAGCCCCGTATTGTAGTCGTGACTACCGGGGGAGGTAACATAGGAATTACAGAAGTTTTCGTAGAAATCGATTTCCTCGTCTCCGTTCAGGTCGTGCAAAATGGTAATCTGGTCTTTGCCCAGGGCATGTATTTTCCCATCGATGACAAGCAACCCGAGCGGCTGGTTCAACCCTTGAGCGATTCGCTTCC
>JAABVD010000275.1 GCA_014529615.1 Opitutia bacterium | reverse complement strand
TTTCTGGAAATCGAAATGGACGTCGTATTCACGGATCCCCGGGGAACGCAAATAACCGTGCCCGCTTTCTGGGCGGGTGGAGATGACTGGAAGGTTCGCTACGCTTCTTCCATTTTGGGTACACATTCTTTCCGTACCCAATGTAGTGATACGCAAGATAATGGTCTGCACGGGATCGAAGGGCAGGTGGAGGTCATTCCCTATTATGGAGAAAACCGGCTTTACCGCCACGGTCCCATCCAGGTGGGGCCTGATCGGCGGCACTTTGAGCACTCCGACGGCACTCCCTTCTTCTGGTTGGGCGATACCTGGTGGAAAGGACTGTGCAAGCGGCTGACCTGGGAAGGCTTTCAGGAATTGACCGCCGACCGAAAAAAGAAGGGTTTCAACGTCGTGCAGATCGTGTGCGGAACCTACCCGGACGAGTTGGGGTTGCTGCAGCCGAGCTGGGAAAACGAGGGAGGGATGCCTTATCTTAAACCCGATTTCAGCGTGATGAACCCGGAGTATTTCGATTATGCGGATCGCCGGTTCGAGCATCTGATCAATGCTGGCATTGTGCCCGCGATTGTCGGCGGTTGGGGGCGGGCGGTAGAGAATAATGCGGTGGGCCTGGAGGGATACAAACGCCATTATCGCAACCTCCTCGCGCGCTACGGCGCCTACCTCGTGGTCTGGATATTGGGCGGCGAAACGAAAAAGCAACATGGGCCCTGGTATGAGGCGGCGAAATACCTGGACGCTACCGATCCATACAATCGTTTGCTCACGAATCACAGTTCACAACGGCGGGAGGCATTGGAAGGTCATGATGTTTTCGATTTCGATATGGACGCGACCGGGCACCGGGGCTGGGAAACGGTGAACAATGCGATCCGAAAAATCATCGACTATCGCGACGTCACGCCTACGAAACCCGTTTTAACCGGTGAAGCCTGCTACGAGCAGCACATGCAGGGCAACTTCGCCGATCTTCAGCGCTATTTGTTCTGGGGCTGTATTCTGTCCGGCGCGGCGGGACACACCTACGGCGCGGCCGGAATCTGGCACATGGGGGTACCCGGGGAACACGGGAACTGGGGCGGCTGGGATTATCAACCCTACGACTTGACCACATGGCGCGAGGGGATGCATTTCGCCGGGTCAGCTCAACTGGGTCGCTCGAAAGCGTTGTTGGAAGAATACCTCTGGCAACGATTTGAGCCTCACCCCGAATGGGTCGGGGAAGGAGACCCGAAGAAGCGCCCGCAGGAGTACGACGGGTATGCCTCAGAAGCGCGCTTTGCCGCCGGGATTCCAGGCGAGGTGATGTTTATCTATCAGCCGAAACGCAACAACTACACCTGGGATGGCATCACAGTGCAGAACATTGAACCCGGCCACTATTCCATTTTTTACTTCGATCCGGTCTCAGGCCGTCGATTCGATCACGGGGTCATCAACATCTCCGGCACATGGACTTCGCCCAATGTTCCGACCCCGCAGGACTGGGTGCTGGTGCTTGAGCGGGTAGGGGAGAAGAAATGAAAGCAGCCAGCCTGAGCATCGCTGTCATATCGCTTCTATTCGCAGTTTGTTCTGAAGCGAAAGAGCAAGACCTTCCCAACATCCTGTTCATCCTGGCAGATGACCTCGGTTATGGAGATGTCAGTTCTTATGGAGCCACGGCGATCCGGACGCCCAACATCGATCGTCTTGCGGAAGAAGGCGCGCTTTTCACTGACGCTCATAGCCCGTCTTCGGTTTGCACCCCCACTCGATATGGCTTTTTGACCGGACGTAATTGCTGGACGACCTGGCTGAAGCGAAGCGCTTTGAGCTCGGATGCTCCCATTTTGATCGAGGAGGATCGGCCGACCGTGGCTTCCGTGTTGCGATCAGCCGGCTACTACACCGCCCACATTGGAAAGTGGCACTTGGGATTCGGCCGCGAGGACGATTACGCCATGAATCGCGAGGGGCAGGGCGAGCCGAACTCCTGGCGGAGTCGAAAGGGCGGCCCCGATTGGAACGGAGAATTAAAACCCGGCCCGCTCGAAGTGGGCTTCGATTATTTCTTTGGACTTCCCATCGTCAACTCATACCCGCCCTACGTTTTTGTGGAGAATCATCGTGTTGCCGGGCTGGACCCGGATGACCCGATCGGCCGGATGGAATCTCGTTACCTGGGAAAAATGGAAGGGGGAAAAGCCGCTCGCTGGAACGACAACGAACTCGCGCTGGACCTTACCGCAAAAACGGTTTCCCTGGTGGAGAAGCTCGCGAATCAAGAACAACCGTTCTTCCTCTACTACGCTCCGCACCAGCCTCATCGACCTTTCACTCCAAACGTCCGGTTCAAAGGTGGGAGTCAATTCGGTGTCTATGGCGACTTCATCGAGGAGCTGGACTGGTCGGTCGGCCAGTTGCTCGACGCGCTGGATCGCCTTGGCCTGAAGGAAAACACCCTGGTGATCTTCTCGAGTGACAATGGCGGCTTGATGGACCCGGCCTCGAGCAATGCCCAAAGGGGGGCTGGCTATGGAGACGGAGATACGGCGCCTGGAGCGCCCAAGGTCAAACACCCAGCCAATGGGCCTATTCTCCGCGGCGGCAAGGGCGATATTTGGGAGGGCGGTCACCGGGTTCCCTTCCTTGCTCGCTGGCCGGGAAAGATCAAGCCCGGCACACGTTCTGAGGAAACGATCAGTCTGACCGATATGCTGGCCACCTTGGCGGCAGTGGCCCAAGTGGAACCGCCTGCTGAAGCCGGACCTGACAGCTTCAACGTGCTGCCCGTGTTGCTTGGAAGGAAGCTCGACCATTCGGCCCTCCGTCCGAGGGTCATGCAGAGTGGCGGCATCAGTGGAATGCTATCGATCCGCGAAGGCCCATGGAAACTGATCGATGGCCAAGGCGGCGGCGGGTATCGCGATGGGAAATCCAAGCCAGGCGACCAGCCTCAACTGTACAATTTGGACCGGGATCTCGGTGAAACAACGGACCTATACGCCCAACATCCCGAGATCGCCAAGAGGCTGGGGCAACTGCTTCAACAGATCAAAGAAGGAGGACGCAGCCGATTGAACCGATCCTCCCACAAGTGAAGTGGTGGAGTGGTCCGGGAGTTGGGAGCAATGGAGTGGGGGAATGTTGGAATGTTGGAATGTTGGGAGGATGGGGTTTGAGGCATCGTGAGTTTGCTGATAGTTCAAAGGGCCAAATTATATGGAATTGAATTATAGAAACAAGAATCGGGGGTATCAGCGGTTGCTGGTTTGGCAGGATGCGATTGAGCTTTACGGCCTCTCGTGTCGCCTGGTGCGTGGATGGCCGTTTGAGATGAAGAGGATCGCTTCTCAGGCCATTTCATCGAGCGACTCTGTTCATAGAAATATCGCCGAAGGCTACTGTCGTCGGTCCGTTAAAGAATACCTTCATCATCTTAATATTGCGCTGG
>JAABVD010000274.1 GCA_014529615.1 Opitutia bacterium | reverse complement strand
CCTCTCTCCCCATTCCTAATTGGCGCCCTTGGGCGCTTCCACTCCCTTCTCCCCTGCGCCCCTGGGCGCTTCCCCCCCTTTGTGCCTTTGTGCCTTTGTGTCTCTGTGCCTTTCTCCATCCTAATTCCTGGTTTCTGGTCTGAGCGTCCTGTAGAGGGTCCCCCAAGGCCAATTCAATCGAAATCAAAGCCATGAATGGCCTCGGCGGCCAGGGTGCCCAACTGACCCCGCAGTTCGAGGACATTCCCTTTGCCATCCGGATGCGTTCGGTTGCTCATGAATATTACGAATGAATTGGAGTGGGGATCGATCCACAAACTCGGTCCGGTGAACCCGGTATGACCGAAGCCACCGACCGGGAAGAGATTCCCCCGTTGCCGGGAATAGCCGGTATCGATGTCCCAACCCAACCCCCGCAGGGCAGCTACTTGATCTGGTGAT
The DNA here is from genome assembly GCA_014529615.1 of Opitutia bacterium. Taxonomy (GTDB): domain Bacteria; phylum Verrucomicrobiota; class Verrucomicrobiia; order Opitutales; family UBA2995; genus JAABVD01. The sequence continues at coordinate 4,560 of JAABVD010000274.1, read as the reverse complement.
TGCGTGGTGGTCATGAGCTCCACCGTTTCCCGCTGGAACAGCCGGATACCGTCCAGTTCACCTTTGTTCAGGATCATTCGGGCAAACCGGGCCAGGTCTACTGCGGTGGTGAAGAGCCCGGCATGCCCCAGCGCCCCTCCCGCCCTCCGGCAAACGGGATCGTGGACGGTGCCCCTGAGCATTTCCCCGTCCTCCCAATTGGTTGGCGCAATACGGGATTTCAATTCGGGCGAGGGCAGGTAACCCGTGTCGACCATTCCCAGTGGTTCGAATATTTCCTCCCGGGTAAATGCCTCCAATGGACGGCCCGTCGCGCGCTGAACGATCTCACCCAGGAGAATGAAGTTGATGTCGCTGTAAACAAATTGGGTTCCGGGCTTGGTCCGGGGGCGCTCCGCCATGGCCAGAGCCAGGGCGGTTTCGTAACCCTCCCACTTTTTGGAAACCCCTTCCTTTTCGATGGAAAGGGGGATGCCTGGGGGTAGTCCCGAGGTATGGGTCATCAAGTGCCGGATGGTGAGGTCCGTTCCTTCCCCAACGGAGTAATCCTCCAGATAACGATGGACCGGTGCTTCGATTTCTATCCGCCCGCGTTCCATCAGCAACATGATGGCGGGGGTTGTGGCGATTACTTTGGTCAGGGAGGCGGCATCGTAAATGGCATCGAGACGGGTTGGTACGATCTCCGGCTCCACCGACATGTGACCGTAGGCTTTGGCATATATTTCCTCCTCATGCTCCAGCCAGAAAACGCCTCCCGGGATTTTTCCCTGTGCCACCGCTCGTTCCACTGCCTCGTCGATTTCCGCTAATTTTCCGGCATCAAAAATTTCGGTCGTGAACCCTGAGCACGGGGATGGGCCCGCCATTTGCCAGAGTAAGAGAATAGCGAGCAGAAATGCGAAACGTCTCATCGAATTTACCGGTTTTCCATCGGTATACTTTGCCGTTCAACCCCCGCGGAAGCGAGTTTTAACGGAAAATTAACCACGGGTCACGCTTCGCCTATACCGTACTTCGCCTGATGCGAACAGGAGAATAACCACGGATTTCTGGATGCTGGATGCTGGATGCTGGATGAGGCGCCGTTGGCGCCAATTAGGAATTAGGAATGAGGAATTCCCTGTCTGCGTGCGGTGAGGCACAGGCAGGATGTCCGCCATTTCAATACTGATCCTGATCGAAAAATGGTGGTTTTCAACTGTAGGAGCGACTTTACGCCGCGATTGCGGTGATGCTGTCTCGTGGGACCGCGACTACAAAGAACTGGAAAGCACATAAAAGGAGGCCACACTTGAAAGAACTGCAAAGCAGTTTGAATCGATTGATCGGGCCAATAGATGGGCGCATTTGCATCATCATAATCCTGATCGTGATCCTGATCATGATCTCTCTCCTTTTCCCCAATTCCTAATTCCTCATTCCTAATTCCTAATTCCCCTTTCCCTTCTCCCTGCGCCCTTGGGTGCTTCCCCCTTTGTGCCTTTGTGCCTTTGTGCCTCCTAATTCCTAATTCCTAATTCCTAATTGGCGCGCCCCAGCGCGCCTGTGCATCCATGTTCCATTCCCCATTCTCCCTCGAACTCTGTGCTCTCTGAGTCCTCTGTGGTAAATCCTCTCCTCTCAGCATCTCGGTACATCAGAATCTCAGAAACTCTTCCCCATTCCGCAGTCCTAACCTTTCAATTAGACGCACCTGAACCTTGCAATCAGCCGGAAGCTACCCTTTCAATTGGACGATGCAAAATCCTTCGCTCTATCCGCGCCACGCTGAAAAGCCTTTGGTGGAAGCGCTGTCCGATTGGCCGGCTCTACTGATACACGGCCCGCGCCAGTGCGGCAAGACCACCCTCGCTAGACAAGTCGGCGATTCCATGGGGTATGCCTACTTCAGCTTCGATGATGACGTCGCCCGCGCTGCTGCAAGCGCCGACCCGGCGGGCTTTGTCGCAGGACTGCCGGATCGTGTAATCCTCGACGAAGTACAACGGGTTCCCACCCTGTTCACCGCTCTGAAGCAAGAGATAGACCGCCACCGCATTTCCGGGCGGTTTCTACTGACCGGCTCATCCCAGGTTCTCTTGCTGCCTTTGCTCTCGGACTCCTTGGCTGGCCGGATGGAAATCCTGAGATTGCACCCGCTCTCCCAGATCGAAATAAAGCGTGGCATACCCAATTTTCTCGACGCCCTGTTCAGTGGAACATTTCGGACTTCTCTCATCAGCCGCCTCGGTGATGAGTTGGTGGATCGTGTAGCCTCCGGCGGGTATCCTGCGGCGCTGGTTCGTCCAACCGCCCGCCGCCGAGCAAACTGGTACCGGAATTACGTGGAAACGCAGTTGCAAAAGGACGTCCGGGACATGTCCAGAATCAGTTCGCTGGACGCGCTGCCGCGATTGCTCAGCGCCGCCGCCTCTCAGACCGCCCGGTTGTACAATCTTTCCGATTTGGCGTCTCCTTTCCAACTCAGCCGACCCACTATCGGCCACTACATGGAACTATTGGCGCGCCTCTTTCTAATAGACCGGCTCCCACCGTGGCACAACAATCGGTTGAGCCGCTTGGTTAAAACCCCAAAGCTCCACATTGGGGACACCGGCTTGGGATGCGCTCTCCTCGGACTCAGTCCGGGCGCCCTGGCTCAGGACCGTGCCCTCTTCGGCCAGCTTCTGGAAACCTTTGTCTTTCAGGAGTTGAGGCGCCAGTCCACCTGTCAGGATCAACCCCTTTCGTTTTTTCACTGTCGGGATAAAGACCAAGTGGAAGTTGACATTGTCATTGAGCGGGGTGCAGCGTCAATTGCCGGCGTCGAGGTGAAAGCTGCCGCCACGGTAACTTCTTCCGATTTTCGGGGGCTCAAGAAATTGAAAAAAGCCACTGATGACCGGTTCGCCTCAGGTGTGGTTCTTTACGATGGGGAGATCACCTCCAGCTTCGGCGACAGGATGTTCGCTGTTCCCATTCGCTCACTGTGTGATGGCCCTGCCATCCCTTTTCATTCCTAATTCGCGCGCTTCGCGCGCCTCCCCCCTCTCTCTGAACTCTTTCCTCTTCTCCCCGCGCCCCAGCGCGCCTTCCCATCCTGTCCATCCTGTTAATCCATGTTCAATTCTCTCCCTCTCTGCGTTCTCCGTGGTTAATCTTCTCCCTCTCAGCATCTCCGCACCTCAGAATCTCAGAATCTCAGAAACTCTCCCCAATTCCTAATTGGCGCGCCCCAGAGCGCCTGCACTCATTCCTCTGGTTCGGCCGGCGGGTCTATTGGAATCAAGGTAAATGGATTGGCGATTGTGGTTTTGCCAAAACGTTTGAGCAATTGTGCTTCATTGCTGGGGTCAATGTTCTCCTCACTGATCATGCGCTTGATAGCCGGTTGCCCTAAGCCAGGAATGCGAATCAGGAAAAAGGGCCACAACGCATCAGATTCGTAGTGTTTGTCGAGATGCGGAAAATTGATGATGGGATAAGCGTCTTTCTTCTTCCGGAAGGTATCCGTGTACTCGAAATGCCACTTTCCATCCCGAAGACGGAGATGCCCCACATCCAGATCGTGATGCCGCACTAAAAATTCAGCCGTTTCATCTTTGGGAGTACGAAGGTGTCCCTGTCCATCCTGGCGAAACAGAATTTTTTTCAAGTTGGAAAGCATGGTATTTTCCATTGGGCAATCTAGATCAGCTATCGACACTGATAGCTTTTTTGAACAGGTGGAACCGACGATCCAAGCAGCGCAAAATCATCTCCCGGCGCAAGGGACTCATAAGTGGGCTAAACTCGCCATTGAGCGTTTGCCCGATGCGTTGTAAGAGTTGTTGGTGACAAAGATCGGACAACACTGAACGGAGATCAGGATAATTTCGATAGATTTCCTGAATCAAGGTGAAATGGTTGGGTTTATTTGCACCATCCCAACCTGTTTTTGGGCGCGAGTTTTTGACGTACCGAGCAATGAATGCAGGCAACCGATTCGGGTCGGGACTCTTTTTAATCTCTTCAAGTTTTGATTCTTCGTCATTCCAGAAAAGTGCCCGTGCGCTATCATAAATAGGAGAAAAGTATGGTTCATGCCTACGGTGGCCAGGAACGACAACGCCCCAATTGTAATGGTGGCGGTCATTATTCCCTGAGATAGCGTCGAAGGCAAGCATCCGAGTGTACCCATTCAGAATGGATCGGGCCTGATCGGGAAATTGCTCTAGAATGGCCTCCCTAATAAATTGGAAGGTGAACATGTCCTGAGTCGCGCCTTCTTCCTCCACCTCCTTTACAAATTGATCATCCTTCAAATAGTCAGCAAATATCTCGGCTCCGTGAACGAGGTTTTGGTTACGCCCGAGAAAATACCGGCTCAGAAAACGGATCTGACCATGTGCTGAAACGAGAGAAGACTCAGCCATTTCCAGGTCAAGTAGTTGTCCAATGCGCGTCAGCAGATGCTCAGTAACTGACTCATTGGGCCTTTAAAAGGGACAGGCTATTATTTATTGACAGGATCTTGAGGATGAGCAGGGTGGGGGGATATGAGATCGTCCAGGTTGAAGGTGAAGGGGCAGAGTGCGG
>JAABVD010000021.1 GCA_014529615.1 Opitutia bacterium | reverse complement strand
GCGTAAAGCTACTCCTACGTTTGAAAGCAGACAGGTATGTCTGCGCATCCCTTTGCGTCCTTCGCGCTTTGCGAGACCCACTCCAATCCTGATCGTGATCTCTCACCCCAATCCTATTTCGCGCCATTGGCGCATGCCCCTATCTCCCAATTCCTAATTCCTAATTCTTAATTCCTAATTGGCGCCCTTGGGCGCCTCATATCCGTGGTTTCTCTCCCCATTCAGCCTTTAATCGATCACGATCAAGATCAGGATCAAGATAGAGGGTCTGCCGTGTAACCCGTGGTTATTCCCTTTCCCCTCTCCCAATTCCTAATTGCTAATTCCTAATTGGTGCCCTTGGGCGCCTACCCCTCTGTGGTTAACCAAGCGGCATTCCGACTTGACCCGAATGGCCTCCGACTTCCATTTTGTTAGATAGCCGTCTGCAGCAATCCCGTTTTCTTTTCCATGGCCAAGCCAAATTTTTCTTTCGTCTGTGGAGAGGACGATTTCTTGGTGGGGCGGCGGGCCCGGGAGATCTACCAGGAAATGAGCAAGGACGTGGAGGACCCCTCCTTCGGTTGTGAAATCGTGGTGGGATCGGCCGGAAATTTAGCCGAGGTGGAAAAGGCAGTCAACCAGTTCACCTCCGCCATACAGTGCATCCCCCTTTTCGGGGACAGGAAGGTTGTCTGGTTCAAGGGCATCACTTTCCTGGCCGACTCGAGAACCGGACGCGCGCAAGGAACCCTGGACCAGGTCGAAAGCATGCGAAGGGTGTTGGAATCGCTCGATCCGGAGGCGGTCTCGGTTATTCTTTCCGCTTCCCCGGTGGACCGCCGCAGGTCCTTCCCCAGATGGTGTGCAAAAAATGCCGACTATCATTTGGCTGATTCCAGAAAACCGGCAGACCGGGAAGCCCATCTGCGCGACTTGATCAAAAGGGAAAGTGAACGGTTCGGCATCGACATTCCTTTCTCACTGGTCAACATTCTCATGGGTAAATTGAGTGGCAACGCCCGCCTCGCAGTGGAAGAAGTGCGCAAATTGGCCACTTATCTCGGGGACGAACCGGTGGAGGTCACCGAAGAGCTGCTCAACCAACTGGTGCCCAATTTCGGGGAGGGGGATTTCTTCGAACCGGTGGAGGCTTTTTTTTCCTTGAAACTCGAATGGGCCCTGGATGCCCTTCGCCGTTATTTTTTTAATACCAAAGATTCCCGGCAACTTCTCACCCTCCTGCAAAACCGCAACCGGTTGATGATCCAACTCAAAGTCCTGCTCATGAGCGGCCAGATTCGCCAGGGTCCTCGCAGCATAGACAAGGCGAGCATGGATCGAGCCGCCGCTTTGCATGCCGAGGCCTACGCGGGCGAGAACGGAAAATCCTCTTTTAACGTCTTTTCCCAACACCCCTGGTATCTGAGTCGCCTGGCCGAACCCTTGGGGCGGCTCACTCTCAAGGAACTGGTGGATTTTCAAAAGGAATTTATGCGCGGTTTCAGGGAAATCCTCGGTCGCCCCAACGAGCAATTGGAGGTCATGCGCGAAATGGTGGTGCGGTGTTTAAGCCGTTGAAGCGCGCAGGGGAAAAGGTGGAGTGGTGGAATGGTGGAGTTTTGGAGAGATGGGGAGGAAAGCGCCCAAGGGTGCGAATTGGGAATGAAACATGGATGCACAGGATGGACATGATTTTGATTGGACTCTCGCCAAGAAGGCGAAGCAAGGCAAAGGGAGGGGAGGGGGGAAAGGCTGAAAGTCAGCCGGGAGTCAGTTCAAATAGCCCTTGAGCCAAGTCCAGGGGGTGTGGTCGTTGGTGTCGCTGAGGACGCGGGTAAGTTCTATGCGTTCCCGTTGGGTTTTTTGGATGACGGAGGGGTCGTTAAGGCACTGGCGCAATACCTCCACCAATACTTTGGGCTTGGCCGCATATTGGGGAAATTCGGGATAAAGGAGCCGGTTCAACAAAAGGTTGGCGATGCCGATGTAGGGGACATGGACGAGCATTTTTCCCAGGATATAGGAGAAAGGGTGAATTTTATGCACGACGCATCCGGGAATCCCAGCCAAGGCGCAACGCAGCGACATGGTTCCGGAAGTGGTCATGACGGCGCATCCCCCGATGGTTCCTTCGTTTTTGACCAATTCCAGTTTTCCTTCCAAATCGGGAAAGGAGGTTATGATTTCCTGAATTTCGCTGCGAATGGCACGGCTGGGGTAGACCAGGCGAGCCTCCCGGGCCGGATGGTCGGCCAACAACATACGGAAGGTCTTCAATTGAATGGGTAGAACCCGGCGAACGGTTTCCAGCCGGCTGCCGCCCAGAAGCAAAATTTTTTCTTCCGGATGGTAGATTAATTCACAGTTCTGATCCGATTGCAGGAAGGGGTGTCCGACAAAGGTCACTTTCATTGGGGTGTCGGCGAAGGTGTCCACTTCAAAGGGGAAAATTACGGCCAGGCCGTCCAACAGTCGGGCCATCTCGAACCTTCGCTTGGCTTTCCAGGCCCAAACCTGGGGGCTGATGTAATACAACAGGGCGGTTTCCCCACCGGCCCTCTCCCCCACCCCACGATTGAACAGCTCCCGGGCCAGCCGGAGATTGAAGCCCGGATAGTCGACAAAAAGCACGACGCGGGGTCGATGCTCCTCTACCCAATCGGCCACCAGATAGAACAATCGCTTGAAGTAATGGTAATGGCGCAGAACTTCGTAAAACCCGACCACGGACAAATCGGTCAGATCGTAGAGGAGTTGAGCGCCAGAGGCCTGCAAATGCTTTCCCCCCACGGCGGCAATTTTTAATTCCGGATGCTCTCGCAGAAGGTTTTGGATAAGGACGGCGGCGTGTTCGTCCCCGGAATGTTCCCCGGCTACAACGAGAACGTCAACGCTCCCGGCCGAAGGGTCGTGGAGAACGATCGGCAGAGGGGGAGATGGGGTCATAAGGGCGATAGCCTTTTGATTTGATCGGTAATGCGAAGGGCAATTTCGAGGGCTTGTTTACCGAGGGTGGCGTCGACGGTGGGATTCTCCCGGTTGGCCACGCAATGGACAAAGGCAGCCAGTTCTATTTTCAGCGGTTCACCTTTTTGGATGGGAATTTCCTCCTTTGTCAGTTGCCCCCCTTCCCGTCTGACAAAGTGCCCGATCTGGTTCATGAAATCGAGCGAGAGGTATCCATTGGTTTGAAAGACGCGTATTTCCCTGACCTTCTTTTCACTGACCCGGCTGGTGTTGATATTGGCTACGGCTCCATTTTCAAAGGTAAGGCGGCAATTGGCAATGTCCTCCGTGGATGAGAGGACCTTCACCCCGATGGATTCCATTCTGGCCACGGGAGACTTGACCAATTGCAGAATGATACCGATGTCGTGGATCATCAAATCGAGCACCACGCCCACTTCGGTGCCGCGGGGCTGAAAGGGGGCCAAGCGATCGGCCACGATGAAGAGGGGACGATCAACCGCCCGATTCAGGTAGCTTGCTACGGGGTTGTAATGTTCGACGTGGCCAACCTGAATGATGCGATTGTTCCTCTCGGCGGCGTGCAGGATCATTTCCGCCTCCCGGTTGCTCACGCACAGTGGCTTTTCGATGAGCAGGTGGCAACCGGCTTCCAGAAGGGGAACGGCGATCTCACAATGTTTATCGGTCGGCACGACCACGCTCACGGCCTGACAGACCTCGGCCAGTTCCCTTATGGACCCGAATCGCTCGCAGCCGTATTGATCCGAGACCTCCCGGGCGCGGTCGGGATCGACCTCGCAAAATCCTATCAATCGGCAGGACTCCAGTTCCTGATAGATGCGCAGGTGATGCCGGCCCAAGTAGCCAACCCCCACCACTCCGCACGCGATCCTGGTTTTATCCATCATGTTTTACGGGTTGGAGTCTTCCCAATTGCAGGCGGTAACTGACATCGGTTTTGGCGGCGTGCTTCATATTGTGGGTCACCAATATCAAGCTGGCCCCCTCTTCCCTGACCATCTCCAACAAGAGTTCAATCATCGAATGCCCGGTAGTTTCATCCTGGTTCCCGGTTGCTACATCGGCCTATATAAGTCTGGGGCGGTTCATGAGGGCCCGAGCCAAGGCGGCTCTTTGCCGCTCTCCGCCGGAAAGCTTTTCCACGGAAAACTTGAGTCTTTCGGCCAATCCGACCCGGTGCAGCAGGTATTCGGCCCGCTCCCGCTCCAAGGATCCCGGCTTTCCGCGCAACCGGGCGGGCAACAAGACGTTTTCCCAGAGGTTTAATTCGGGCAGCAAATAATAGGCCTGAAAAACCAGACCCATCTGGGACGAGCGCACGGCGGCCAACTCCCCGAAGTGGCGGAGGTCGACCCGGTTTCCATTCCATAACAGTTGGCCGCTGTCCAGCGCTTCCAAACCCGAAATAATATTTAAAAAAGTGGTTTTCCCGCTTCCCGATTCCCCGCGGATACTGGCGGTTTTCCCTCGTTCCAGCTTGAAATCGATCCCATTGAGCACCTGGATGACTTCCCTTCCACTGGGAAAGGTCTTTACGATCCGCCGGGTTTCAATGACCGGGGGAGTCGGCCGGATACTGGATTTTGCCTCCATGGTGGTTCGCAATTCAGAAAATGGGACAGGCCAAGAGGTTCCTCGCTGGTTGTGGGTTATTCATCTCTAAGAGCGGAAGCGGGTTTCATGCGCGAGGCGCGGAAGGCGGGGATGAGGCCAGCCAGGGTACTGATGGTAATGGCGCACAGGACAACCCAGACAAAATCGTTGCTCTGGTAGTGGGCCGGGAGGTGAGTAAATTTATAAAACCGGATCAGGGCTTCCTCCTTGTTGAAGATGTTGGCAACAATACCTACTATTTCATTGCGATTGGCCAGAGCCAGGAGGGCAAAGGCGATTCCCAGCACTGCGCCACCCACCCCCAGGACGAACCCCTGGAAGGTATAACAGGCGACCAGGCCGATGGGCTTGGCTCCCTTGGCGGCGAGTAGGCCGATCTCCCTGGTTTTCCGCACTACCGTAATCAACAACGTGCTGGTGATGGCAAAGGCCGAGACCAGGATGACAAACAGGAGCAAAAAAAACATGACCGATTTTTCCAATTGCAGGACGAAGAGAAAATCCCGGTTCAGATCCAGCCAGGAAAATGCCCGCACTCCCAAGGGAAAATCAGCGCCTTGGGCGATCATCTCATTGACCTTCCCGGTGATGAGGTCGACCTCTTCGTCGTAACCGTCGGCCAACCGGATGGTGAGGCCGTGAATCCCATCCTCCAAGCCGTAGAATTCCTGCATCAGGGTCAGGGTGCAGAACAGCGTATTATTGTCGATGACGGTCCAACCCGTCTCGAAAACTCCCGCCACCCGCACTTCCCGCGGCAGCATGATCTCGTCCTCTTTAATTTTTTCAATGATCAGGGGGGAAGCCAACTCCAGAACGTCCCCCTGGTGGGCGCCGATCTTTCGGGCCAAGCCGGAACTGATGATGACCGAGTCGTTATCCAGATCATCCACGGAACCGGAAATGAGGAATTTATTAAACGGCACGATTTCGGCCTCGTATGCGATATCCACTCCGCGGATGGCGGGAAAGACCGGAACCTTGCGGTTTTGCACGATGACGAACCCGTAGGCGTAGGGGGAAACTGCCTGGATCACATTTTCTCCCCGGTATTCCAGCCCCAGCAAAGCTTCCATGATCCCATCGTAGTCGTAAATGACGGAACCGGCTTCCACCCGCAGATGACCCGTCGTCTCCACAATCTTATCCCTGATCTCTTTCTGAAATCCATTCATGACGCTGAGAACGACGATGAGCAGACAGACGCCCAGGCTCACCCCGGCGATGGAGAGAATGGAGAAGAAAGACACATTCCGCCCAGAAGGAAAGAGCTGTTTCAGGGCCAGATAGAGGGACCAGGGCATAAGGTAGATAAACTAAAAACTCGTAGGTTTTGTTCCCTGAAACAAACAAAATACGGTTCCAAAGGGAGGAAGAATCCACCCCTTACTCCTTGCCTTGATTCCTCTCAGCACCTCGGCGCCTCAGAATCTCTTCTCATCCGTGTAATCCGCGGTTCATTCCTTTTCCGGGCGCAGGGCTGGGAAGAGGATGGTGTCGCGGATATTGGCGGCGCCGGTCAATAAAATGATCAACCTGTCGATGCCGACACCCATGCCCCCGGCGGGAGGCATACCCTGCTCCAGGGCGGCGATGAATTCGTGGTCGAAATTTTGCGTTTCTTCCCCTACCTGCAGCTCGAACATCTCCTTTTGCAGCAACGGATCGTTTTGCTCGGAATAGGCCGGGGCGATTTCGACGCCATTGATACAAAGTTCGAAAACATCCAGAACGGTTGGATCCTCCTCATTCAGTTTGGCCAAGGGACAGAGTTCCCGGGGAATATGGGTCACAAATGTCGGCTGGATCAAGCGGGGCTCCACTCGCTTCTCGAAAACCTGATTAGTCACCTCGAAATCTTCCAACTCCGGGTTGAGGGCCAGACCCAACTTCCGGGCAGCGGCCAGTTTTTCCCGTTTGGACCGGTTGAGCCATTGGGAATCCCCCGTGGCTTCGCGGATCAGGTCCAGATAAGACGCTTCGCGCCATGGGCCGGCCAACTCGATTTCCACCCCATCGGCATTCATCACCTTGGTGGAACCCAATACCTCATGACATACGGTTTGAACCATGGAGTGGATCAGCTCCATCATGCCCCGGTAATCGCTGTAGGCCTGGTATATCTCCAGCATGGTGAATTCCGGGTTGTGGCGGCGGTCCAGCCCCTCGTTGCGGTAGACCCGGCCGATTTCAAACACCCGGTCAAATCCGCCGACCAGGAGGCGCTTCAAATGGAGTTCCAGGGCAATACGCAAATGGAAATCGCAATCCAAAGCGTTAAGGTGGGTGACAAAGGGCCGGGCCGCGGCCCCACCGGCGATCCCGTGCAGGGTGGAGGTTTCCACCTCCATGAAATCGCGCGATTCCAGAAAACGGCGAATGCAGGAGATGATGGCGCTTCGTTTCTTGAACCGCTCGCGGCTCTCCTCGTTTACGATGAGGTCGAGGTGGCGATTGCGGTATATTTGTTCGCTATCTTTGAGCCCATGCCATTTCTCGGGCAGAGGGCGCAAGGACTTGGAAACCAGTTTGTAGCGCAGGGCACGCACGGTCAATTCCCCGGTCCGTGTCACGAAAAGGGGACCGGAAACACCGATGATGTCCCCGATATCGAGCTTTTTGAAAGCCCGGTAAGCTTCCTCTCCCAATACGTCGCGCCGGGCGTAGATCTGGATGCGTCCATCCCGATCCAGGATCTTGGCGAATGCGGCTTTTCCCATGATACGGATGTTGGTGAGCCGACCTGCCACAGACACACCTTCATCCTTTTCTTCCCCCGAATGATAGAGGGCTTTAGCGGAGGCGGAAGTGTGGGTTTGATCCCAGTTGGCGCGAAAGGGATCAAATCCATCGGCGCGCATCTGGTCCAGTTTGGCTTTACGCACGGCAAACAGGTCGTGGGGATCCGGAGTTTGTTGGCTCATAATGAGTTTGAAAACCGAGCCAACTTGCAGCACCGGCCGGTAATGCGCAATGCCAAAGGAGGGAGGGGAGCGCCTACTCTCCCTCAGCATCTCATCATCTCTATTCAATTCCACCACTCTTCAGCCATTTTTTTGATCAAGATCAAGATCACGATCAGGATCAAGATTGAGAACCACCCGTGCCCATCCGTGTTCACTTCCGCAATTCCTAATTGGCGCCCTTGGGCGCTTCATCCGTGCCTATCCGTGAAATGAGTGGTCGTCTTTCAGAAGTTGTGGTCGTTGGTTTCGCTGAGGACGCGGGTGAGTTCATTTCGTTCCCGAGTGGATGATTATTGAAAAAGACTTGTGCAAAAGTTAGGCGTCCCTTTCGTTACTTATTGACGGTCCGGAATCCGCAGAAAATAAATATTCTCTCATGTATCCCATCGCCATTTTCCTGCTCCTGTTTGGAATTTGGATCATTTTTTCCGGCCAGTTCGACCCCTTTCACTTAGCTATGGGCCTGGTTTCGGCACTCTTCGTTACCCTGATTTCTTCGAGCTTTTTGTTTCTCGACCGTGACCGGAGCGCCGGTCAGCGCCTGGGGGAGATGATTCGGATTCCTGGCTACCTTGCTTGGATTCTTTACAAAATCTTCCAGGCCAACCTTCACATTCTGAAACTCGCCCTCACCCCGGGGGACCTGAAAGGGGTGGAACCCTCCATGGTAAAAGTAAAGACCAACCTGAAGACCGACTTCGGCAGGTACGTCCTGGCCAACTCGATAACCCTCACCCCCGGAACCATCACCGTGCTGATGGAAGGAGACGAGTTACTGGTCCACTCCATCAGCGAGGAGACGGACGCCGGCCTGCGTGACGGAACCATGGAGCAGAGGATCGCGGAGGTTTTTGAAAGGGGGAAAGAATAAGCGGTGGAGAACTTTTTCCTGTTTACCGGGGTGGCCCTATTCGCCTTGATGCTGCCCATTCTCTACCGGATTATGGCGGGGCCCACCGCCATCGACCGAATCGTGGCGGTCAATATCATCGGTACTAAAACGACCGTCCTTCTGGTGATCATCGGGGTGATCTATGGGAGGGTGGAAATGTTCGTGGATTTCGCCCTGACCTACGCGCTTTTGAATTTTATCGGTTCCCTCGCTGCGGCCTATTTTTTGGGCCGTGTCAACCCGATAAAACACATGGCCTCCGCCACCCCTGGAGAAAAATCGCGATGATCATCCCCGCCATTTCCGCAGTTCTGATAGCGCTCGGCCTGCTTTTTTTCATTGGCGGGGCGGTGGGAATCCTTCGCTTTCCCGATTTTTACACGCGGATGCACGCGGCGGGAAAGGGAGACACCATGTCCATGTTCGCGATCTGTCTCGGGCTGGCCGTTTACCAACTGCAAGACCCGACTCCGGCCCACATTCTGGTCGCTATGAAGATCCTGTTGATCGCCCTTTTTATCATGATGACCAGCCCGACCAGCACACACGCGCTGATCAAGGCCGGTTTCATTGAGGGCCTTAAAATGTGGAGGCGCAAGGACAGGAAGGAGAAATCGTGAGCCAATTCTGGATATTCGATTTGATTCTCCTGGTCTTTCTCGTTACCACCGCCGTAATCGCGCTGAGAGTGCGGGACCTGCTGAGCGCGGCCATGATTTTTGGTGTTTACAGCTTTCTCATTTGTCTTTTGTGGACCGGGATGGGGGCGGTGGACGTGGCCTTCACGGAAGCGGCGGTAGGGGCCGGGGTCAGTGCTGTATTCCTAATTTCAACCGTTCTGCGAACCTCGAGGAAATCATCCGATTGAAGGCGCTGGGACTCATAGCTGTTTTGGGGACAGGCCTGCTCTTGCTGGCGGCCTCCCGTGACTTTCCCAATTGGGGGGATCCCAGTTCTCCGGCCAGCAGCTACCGGCTTTCGCGCCATTTCATTACCCAGACCATAAACGAAACGGCCGTCCCCAATATGGTGACCGCGGTTCTGGCCGATTACCGGGGTTACGACACCCTTTTTGAAGCCGTGGTGATATTCACCGCCGGCATTGCCGTGATAGGGATTCTGCGCCGTTATGGGAACAGGGATTTCATTCCCGCCGGGGGGGAAGTCCACCTGACCCCGAAGCAGCCCGACCTGATTGTGGAGAGCACGGTCAGGCTGCTCATTCCCGTCATCCAGATCTTTGCCCTTTACGTCATCGCCCACGGCCACCACAGCCCGGGAGGCGGGTTTCAGGGCGGGGTAATTTTCGGGGCCAGTTTCATCCTCCTGGCTCTGGCCCGCGACCTCAGGACGGCTCAAAACTGGGTTGCGGAAAAACGCATGCTGATTCTGGCCTGTTGCGGAATATTGATCTATGCCGGGATAGGAGTTTTATGTCAGCTTCTGGGGGAAAATTTTCTCGACTATCAGATACTGCACCGGATCTTGCCGACGGATCCGGTAATGGCGCGCTACCACAGCATACTGGGGGTGGAAATCGGAGTGGCCTTCACCGTAACCGCGATCATGTTTTCCATCTACTCGAACCTCTCCTCCAATGGTCAAATGAAGGAGGGCATATAGGTCATGGAGTTGTTGGAAGCCATTGTCGACGGCATGAATTACTGGATCTTCATCATCCTGATGATGATCGGGCTCTACGCCATGATTACCAAAAACAACCTGGTCAAAAAATTGATCGGGATGTCCATATTTCAGACCGCCATCCTGTTATTTTACATTTCCCTGGGGGTAAAGGAAGGGGCCACCATCCCCATTTTGCCCCACTATTATGCGCATACCTCGCAGGAAGAGCAGGGCAATTTGGTTGGATCTTCGGACCAGGCCCATGCGGGAAAAGAAGCGTCCTCCGCCACTGAGGGGGGCAAGGAGAAGCCCTCGGTTGCTCACGCCGGATCTCCGAAAATCGACCCCAACCGTTTTACCAATCCCCTCCCCCACGTCCTGATGCTCACCGCCATAGTGGTTGGAGTCAGCACCCTGGGGGTGGCGCTCTCCATTACGCAGAAGCTCTACACCGAGTTCGGCACCATCGAGGAGAACGAAATCCTGGACCAACTGAAATCCGGCGATGATTGATCAGGCTCCCGCCATCGTTTTGCTAGCCCCTTTTCTGACCGCCGTTCTGGTGGTTCTGGTGGGAATGAAATACGAGCGCGCCTGTTTTCCCTTGGTCGTGCTGGGGCTGTGTTGCTCGGCCGCCGCCGCCGTCCAAACGCTCCTGCAAGTCATCGAGGCCGGCACCCTTCGTTATTCCATGGGGGGATGGCCGCCGCCCTTTGGCATAGAATTCCGCATCGATGGGCTGAATGCCCTGGTGGCGTTGACCGTTTCCACCGTGGCCCTGATCTCCGCCGTCTATTCCAAGAACAGGGTGCCTGAGGAGAACGGGGACAAGATCTCCATCTATTACACCCTGCTTCTGTTAGTGGTTACGTGGTTGCTGGGCATGGTTATGACCGGAGATGCCTTCAACCTCTACGTCCTGTTGGAAGTCTCCGCCCTCACCAGTTATGCCCTTATCGCCATGGGAACCAGGCGGGCCACGGTGGCCGCCTTCAAATACGCCATCATGGGAACCATCGGAGCTTCCTTCTACCTGCTCGGTGTAGGTTACCTCTACATCAAGACCGGCTCCCTCAACATGTTTGATATTCACGAGGTGTTGGTGGCGGAAAACCTGCACCAATCGACCACGGTCCTGGTGGCGTTTATCCTGATTACGGTGGGGGTGTGGATCAAAATGGCATTCTTCCCCTTACACGCATGGCTGCCCAACTCCTATGCCTTTGCCCCTACCACCACCAGTTGCCTGCTGGGGCCATTGGTGACCAAGGTGATGGTCTACGTAATGATTCGCATGATGCTGACGGTGTTCGATCCCCTCTACACCTATCTTCAGCTCAATTGGGGCAACATTGTGGTATGGATGGCAGTCATTGCCATTCTGGCCGGTTCCCTGGCGGCTTTGGCCCAAACCGATTTGCGCAGGATGCTGGCCTTCCTCATCGTGGCCGAAGTGGGCTATATGGTGGGCGGGGTCTGGCTGGCCAACACGGCCGGTCTGGTGGGGGCGATCTACCACCTCATCGCCGACGTTTTCATGACCCTGTGTGTCTTTCTTTTCGCCGGAATCGTATTTGCCAAAACGGGCAAACGCGACATCACTGCCACGCACGGGTTGTTCGCCAAGATGCCCCTGACCATGGCCGGATTGGTGGTGGGCGCCCTATCCCTCATCGGGATCCCTCCAACGGCAGGATTTTTCAGTAAGTGGTACTTGATCCAAGGGGGCATGGCGGCGGGCCATTGGGGGTATGTGACGGCATTGCTCATCTCCAGTTTGGCCATGGCGGTCCTCTTCTTCAGGGTGTTCGAGTACGCCTTTTTCGGGGTCAAACCGGCGGAGGGCCATGGAGACCACCACCCCTCCGGGAAGGGTAAATTTTCCGAAGCATCCGCTTCGATGTTGTTGCCACTCTTGGGAACGGCGTCACTGGTCCTTTTGATTGGAATATTCAACCAGAGCATCGTCTCCATCATTACCGACTTTGTCGGGCAATTCAACCTGACTGGCTCAATAATGAGATGACCCCGCCTGCCATCATCAGCATTACCCCCGTTCTGGCCAGCCTGGTCTCCCTCCTGGCGGTCATCCCCATTATCCTGCTGGGAGGGCGAGCCAACCTGCGGGAAGGGGCCAGTTTCGTGGCTGGGATAGTAAAGTTCGGGCTCATTGCCTCGATGCTGCCGACGATTATGGCCGGCTCGACCATCGAATACACTCTGTGGGAAATCGTCCCCAATCTGGCCATCGCATTTCGGGTAGATGCCCTGGGAATGATCTTCGGCCTGGTGGCTTCATCGCTTTGGATCATCACTACGCTCTATTCCATCGGCTACATGCGCGGGCTGAAGGAGCATGCCCAAACGCGTTTCTTTTCCTATTTTTCCGTCTCCCTGGCAGCCACCATCGGGGTGGCGTTCTCGGCCAATCTGTTCACCCTCTTTCTCTTCTACGAGATGTTGTCGTTGGCCACTTACCCGCTGGTAACCCATCATCAGGACAAGGAAGCGCGCAGTGGTGGCAGAACTTATCTGACCTACCTGTTGACCGCCTCCATTCTATTTGTCCTGCCGTCCCTGATATACATCTTCATCAAAACGGGTGGAGGCCTGGATTTCGTTGCTGGAGGATTCCTGGAGGGCCACGTGGGTGGAACCGAGGCCCTGGTCCTGTTGATTCTGCTCACCTTCGGTTTTGCCAAGGCCGGCATAATGCCCCTCCACTCCTGGCTGCCGGCCGCCATGGTAGCCCCGACCCCGGTGAGCGCTTTGCTGCACGCCGTAGCAGTGGTAAAAGTAGGGGTATTTTGCATCTTGCGAGTTTATTCGGGCGTCTTCGGGATTGAATTTCTGAGCGATTTGAATCTGGGAACCATCGTGACCTGGATCGCCGCCTTCACCGTGGTGGTATCCTCTCTGATTGCATTGACCCAGGACAATCTGAAGCGGCGGCTGGCCTTTTCCACCATCGGTCAGCTTTCCTACATCGTATTGGGCATGGCCCTGCTCACCCCCAAGGGCGTAACCGGAAGCATGATGCACATTGCCATGCACGCCTGGGGAAAAATCACATTGTTCTTCTGCGCCGGGGCCATCTTCCAGGCCACGGGGAAAAAGTATATCAGTGAGATGGTGGGAATCGGCAAACGGATGCCCGTGACCATGGCGGCCTTCTTCATCGGTTCTCTCAGTGTCATCGGCATACCTTTGGCCGGGGGTTTTTGGAGCAAACTCTACCTGCTTTGGGGTACCGTGGAGGATGGACGGTTTACCATGCTGGTGGTCCTGTTGACCAGTTCTCTTCTCAACGCGGCTTATTTCTTTCCCATCGCCTTCCGGGCCTTCTTCTGCAAGCCGGAGGACTCGCGATTCGAAGCCAAAGTGGAGGAGGCGCATCCCTGCGCCGTAGTGGCGCTTTCCCTCACGGCCGTGGTCACCATGCTCCTGTTCATCTATCCCGAACCCTTTTTTGCACTGGCCGATACCGCCACCCAACACCTGATGAACCGATAATACCCATCCTCATGAACAAAGTATTGAAGGAACTTTCCCATGAAGCCTGGCCCGGGTTCAGGAAAGTATTTGTCATCGTTTTTGCTCTTCTGACCATCTATCTGTTAATCATCCTGCTGTCCGCCCCCGATGGCGGGGCTGGAAATCTTCACCATTAGGGGCTAACCGGCGGAAACCACTTCAATTTCGATCCATGAGTGATGCTTCACATCGACCCAAAGCGGCGAAAATCGTCATCAAACTGTTGTTCGCGGCCTGCGTGACCGGCTTTCTCATCGACTTTCTATTTCTTTCTTCCCGTTTCGATAAACACGCCGTGTTCGAATGGGAAAATTGGCCGGGATTCTACGCTGTCTTCGGTTTTGTCGCCTGTGTAGCGCTGGTGCTGGTGGCCAAATACGTTTTGCGGCCCCTGGTCATGCGAGACGAGGACTACTATGATTAACCCCCTTCCTCCACAGTTCATCTTTCTCCTCGGAGGTCTCCTGATCCCGCTTTTCAGGGGTTGGGTGAGAACGGCCTTCATGTTGTTTTTGCCCGTTCTGGCCTTCTACAACTACCTCCTGCTGGAGGAGGGGACCTACTGGACCGCCACAATCCTCGGTTTCGATCTCATCCTGGGTCGCGTGGACGGGCTCAGTCTTATTTTCCTCAATGTCTTTATCGTCATCACCTTTATCGGGATCATTTACAACAGCCACGTGCGGGGAAGGATGGAGCATTTCTCCGCCTTCCTCTATTCGGGCAGCGCCCTGGGGGTCATCCTGGCAGGGGACCTGATAACTTTTTTCGTTTTCTGGGAGCTACTCACGGTTGGGGCCTCCTTTCTCCTCCTGGTCCGCAAAACGGCGAGATCCCTCGGTGCGGCGGTTCGTTACACGCTGGTTCACGTTCTGGGGGGGCTGGTCCTGCTGGCGGGCATCCTTTTGCACATCCACCAGACCGGCTCGACCGGTTTCGGACAAATCGGACTGAACGGCTTGCCCGGTTACCTCATATTTTTCGGTTTCGGTCTCAACTGCGCCTGGCCCTTTTTACATTCCTGGCTGACCGCCACCTACCCGGAGTCCACTGCGGGCGGCATAGTGTTCATGGCCACCTTCACCACCAAGACTGCCAACTACGCCTTGCTGCGCGGTTTCCCCGGGGAGCCTTCCCTGATCTGGATCGGGACGGCCATGGCCACCTTCCCGATTTTTTACGCGGTCATCGAAAACGATCTCCGCAAAGTCCTGGCCTACAGCCTCATCAACCAGGTGGGCTTCATGGTGGTCGGCATCGGAATTGGAACCGGTTTGGCCATGAACGGATCGGCCGCACACGTTTACAGCGACATCCTTTTCAAAGCCCTTCTCTTCATGGCGGTTGGAGCCGTCCTCTACCGGACCGGAAAAACCAAAGCCACGGAGTTGGGCGGATTGTTCCGCTCCATGCCTTTTACCGGGGTCTGTTGCATCATCGGGGCCGCTTCCATATCCGCCTTTCCACTCTTCAGCGGATTCGCCAGCAAGTCCATCATCATGTCGGCCGCTGCTGAAGGCCATCTAACCGTCATTTGGTTGTTACTGCTCTTCGCTTCCGCCGGGGTGTTTCACCACGCCGGAATAAAAATCCCCTTCTTCGCCTTCTTCTCCCACGACTCGGGCATCCGGGTAAAGGAAGCGCCCTGGAACATGCGCATCGCCATGGGACTCGCCGCCCTGGCCTGTATAGCCATTGGAACATTCCCCCACCAAACCATCTACCCATTGCTTCCCTTCGAAGCGCCGGTTTACCAGCCCTACACCTTTTCCCACGTCATGGCGCAGAGCTTGCTTCTCATTTTTTCCGCCCTGGCATTCACCCTCCTGCTGCTCAGCGGGATTTACCCGTCGGAAATCCGTTCCGTCAACATCGACAGCGACTGGCTCTACCGGCGGGGCGGCGCCTTCTTCTACCGCATTTTCGACCGGAGTCTGAACGGCATCAATGCCATGGCCCACAAAACCGTCGTGGCGGGACTGACCGGGGCATTGGCTCGATTCGCCGCAGCCGGCCCGGCCCGCTTGGCCAATTTTCTCCTCAGCGGCTACTGGGCCCTTACCGGAAAAACCGCCCAACAACGCGATCACTTGCGAACCGCCGTAATGATCAACCTGGAAAAAGGCGCGCTTCCCGTCGGCCTCGCCGCCCTCGTTGCCGTGGTCGTACTGGGTGTGCTATTTTTCATCTGATTTTTTTTGATGTGCCGAGATGCCGGGATTAATCGAGACGTGGCTACTGCAAGGGAGCTGGAGCAGGCTACTCTGTCCTTCCTGGTGGAGGACTGGGGTCGCACCGAATACCGCGCCGCCTTCCGCAAGCAAAGGGAGTACGTCAGGCAGAGGATAGCCGGGGAACGCCCGGACACCCTCATATTCACGGAACATCATCCCGTTTATACCCTGGGGGTGCGGCCCGGGTCCGAACACCACCTGATCTGGGACGAGGAACAACTGCTCCATCGCGGAATCACCGTGCAAAAATCCAACCGGGGTGGAGACATAACCTACCACGGACCCGGTCAACTAACCGGTTATCCGATTTTTCATCTGGATAAACTGCGGGATCTGCACGCCTACCTGCACTTGTTGGAAGGGGCTGTTATCCGGGCCCTGGGAGAATGGGACTTACGGGCCGGTCGCCGGGAAGGAAAGACGGGCATTTGGATGGGGAAGCGAAAAATTGCCGCCATCGGGGTAGCGGTAAAATCGTGGGTCAGTTACCATGGTTTTGCCCTGAATGTGACCAACCGGTGCCTGGCCCCCTTCGCCGGAATCATCCCCTGCGGCATTACCGATGGAGCCGTAACCTCGATGGAAGAGGTACTGGCCTTTCCCATTGATCCGGAAACGGTAAAACCCGTAGTTTCCCAAGCCTTTAATTCAGAATTCGAACGCTACCTCAACTGATTGGATGTCGGAGAAACCGAAATGGTTGCGGGCCAAGCTGCCCACTAGCCCGGAATACGATGCGGTCAACCGGCTGGTTGAAGCCAACAAGCTGCACACCGTGTGTCAGAGCGCACGCTGTCCCAACCTGGGTGAATGCTGGTCCCGCGGCACCGCCACTCTGATGATTCTGGGAAACATTTGCACCCGATCTTGCGGGTTCTGCGCAATTCAGACGGGAAGACCGACCGAGCTTGACCTGGGAGAACCGGCCCGGGTGGCCGACGCCGTGGCCAAAATGGGGCTCAAACACGCCGTTATCACCTCCGTGGCAAGAGATGACCTGAAGGATGGAGGCGCATCGGTTTGGGCCGCGACGGTCAGGGCCGTCCGTCACCGCAATCCCGCAACCGCAATCGAGGTTCTCATTCCCGACTTCAAAGGAAATACCGACCATATCGACGTTGTCCTGAGCGCCAGGCCGGACATTTTGAACCACAATGTCGAAACAGTGGAGCGGCTGCAACGACCGGTGCGGAAATCCGCCCGCTACGAGCGGTCCCTCCACGTCCTGCGCCACGCCAAAAAGTGGGGCTTCGTAACCAAGTCGGGCCTCATGCTCGGCCTAGGGGAGAAGCGGGAGGAAATCGCCACCTGCCTGCGCGATATGCGCCGCGCACAAATCGACATCGTCACCATCGGGCAATACTTGCGGCCGACTCCCCAACACCTGCCGCTGCACCGTTGGGTCACCCCGGAAGAATTCGAGCACTGGAAACAATTTGGGCTGAAAATCGGTTTTGGCATGGTAGAGTCGGCTCCCCTGGTAAGGAGTTCCTACCACGCGGAAGAACAATCGCGGCACTACCTGTCAAAGGGGTCAAACGCGAATGCCACTTGACCCGCATATCTCACAAATCTTCTACTGCGCTCCGGAATCCCGGCACTGGTGCGCACCCGCTCATCGGCGCGAAACCCACACCAGCACTCGATCTCCGGTCGCTCGCGACGAATTTTGTGAGATATGCGGGTTGACTCCTTTCAGGCAAATTTATCCCAAAAAAACAGTCCCCATACCAACCCGACATTCAACAGGCTGATGAATACGGCCGCACTCCCGAGATCCTTGGCCAATTTGGCCATGGGATGCACTTTGGTGGATTGATAATCGATGGCGGTTTCGATTCCGGAATTCAGGAGTTCCACCATCCAAACCACAAAAACGCTGCCGATGAGAATGGCCCGGCCCACAAATCCTGGTTCCAGCCACAGGGCCAGAGCAACCAAGGGGAGTCCCAAAATGACCTCCTGCCGAAAAGCAGCCTCATTTTTTAAGGCGGCGATCAAACCCTGGGCGGAATATTTGGTAGCCAACAAGAGGCGTTTTAAACCCCTGTTGCGAAATCGAGGGCTATTTTCCATATAACGACCCATCATGGTGCGGCAGGCGGTTGGGAGTCAAAGGCGAAGGGCGCTTAGTTGAAGGGGCGGGAAGGGGCCGTATGTTCAAAAATCATTTTAGTAACGACCCTTCCATTCAAATGCGGATGCAGCTCCGTCACCACAAATTTCGGTGACGGTTTTGGAAGGAGTTTCTGGAAAGGCCCTTCAATTATTCTTGCCAGGAAATAACCCATTTGTTCCTTTCCGAGTTTATGGAAATCCGCCCCTTTCAGGGCCTGCGTCCCAGGCCCGAACTCGCTTCCGAGGTTGCCTCGCCGCCCTATGATGTCGTCGACGGAGAGGAGGCGCGGGAGCTGTCGCGGGGCAACCCGAGGAGTTTCCTGCGCGTGGTTCGGGCCGAAATCGATTTGCCCGTTGGAACGGACCCCTACTCCCCTGCCGTTTACGAAATGGCGAGGGGCAATCTGGACTGGCTGAGGAAAACGGGCGCTCTGGAGCGGGAGACCTCCCCCAGCCTTTATATTTATCAACAGGAAGTCGGGGGTCACCGGCAAAAGGGTTTGGTATCGATTTGCCACGTGGATGATTACCGCAACGAGCGCATAAAAAAACACGAAAGGACTCAGCCCCGGAAGGTTGAGGACCGCACTCGCCTCAACGCCTCCCTCGATGCGCATCCTGGACCGGTGTTTTTAATGTACCGCGACGAACGGGAAATCGACACCATGGTCGAGCGCATTCAACAAGACGCCCCTCTCATGGATTTTACAGCCCTGGATGGGGTCAGGCACACCATTTGGAAAATTGTCCGCACCCGGCCCCTGGTAAATGCCTTTGCCAAAATAGGTGTCGCTTACGTGGCCGATGGGCACCACCGGAGCGCCAGCGCCGCCCGGTTGGGCGAGGAAAGGCAGGCGGCCAATCCCCATCACACGGGACGGGAAGATTACAATTGGTTCCTCACGGTCAACTTCCCGGCCAGCCAACTGAAAATCCTGCCTTACAATCGACTGGTCCGCGACCTGAACGGATATTCCAGGAAACAGTTTTTGAGAAAACTACAATCGGTTGTCCCCCTCCGGGAACAAGCAGGCCCTTCATCCGACCGGGTCCGCAACGTCAGCATGTACTTGGAGAACCGGTGGTACGGGTTCCAATTCCCCGAGGAGGAATATTCCGATCCGGCCCGCAGTTTGGACGTCAGCCGACTGCAGGAGACCGTTCTTGGGCCCATCCTGGGGATCGAGGACCCTCGAACGAGTGACCGGATCGATTTCATAGGCGGGGTTCGAGGGCCAACCGAGCTGGAAAATCGGGTAACCCGGGGGGATGGGCCGGTGGCCTTTGCCATGCACCCTGTCAGCGTCGAACAAATCATGGACATCGCGGATGCCGGAAAGATCATGCCGACCAAGAGCACCTGGTTTGAACCCAAACTGAGGAGCGGTTTGTTTATTCACACCATCTGACGTGCTGAGAGGCTGAGAGAAGAAGCGCTGAAAGCCTTCAGCGATTCAGGAGGTAGGGTGAGCGATCACGATCTCGATCATGATCACGATTACCCGGTTGGACAGGATTATTGCCCGTGGCGGAGGCGGCGGAACTTTTTGTTGAACTTCTCCACCCGACCGGCGCTGTCCACGAAACGCTTTTCCCCGGTATAGGCCGGATGAGAATCCGAGGTGACGTCCTGCACAATCACGTAATACTCGACCCCGTCAATGGTCTCCTTCTTTTTGGACTTCACCGTGGAACGGGTGAAAAACCGTTTCCCTGAGGATACGTCTACGAAACAAACGGGATGCGATCGCGGATGAATTTTTGCTTTCAAGGGAGAAAAGAAGTGGAAAATTATCCCTGGCGGGCTTTAAAACGCGGATTGGATTTGCAAATGACGTAAACCCGGCCCTTACGGCGGACAACCTGACAATCGGGATGCCGATTTTTCAGGGATTTTAGGGAGGATACTACTTTCATGAGCCAACTGGGAAAAGGAATGGAAAAAACGGGTGTCCCGGCGCCTTGTCAACTGAAAATGAACCGCTCAATTAAATGAGGGATCTTCGGGGGAAAGCGCCTCCAGGGTATATTTCGGTCCGAGGTCAGCGACCATCTTCTTCCAAAGGAGATAGCCATCCAGATCATTGACAAAGCGAGAGTTTGCCTGGGAGACGATCCAGGAATCCCGTTCCAGTTCCACCTCCAACTGCCCGCCTGTCCAACCCGAATAACCCTGGAAAGCGCGGACCGTGGCGTGCGGGTTATGCATCAGTTCGGAGGCGCGGTCGGGATCAATCCCGAAAAAGAGTTTAAAGGAGGACTCTTCCTTGGACCAAGTCCAGGCCACGAGCAGGATTTGATTGGAGGCCACCGGTCCACCCAGGTAAATGGGGACCCTGGCCAGAGAACCGAAGGCGAACTCGTCTTCAATTTCCCCCAAAACTTTGTTGGTGGGGCGATTGAGGATTACCCCCACCGCACCATCTTCCCTGGAATGGGCCGAAAGCAGGACCACCGTCCTGCGAAAATTGGGATCCAGCAACCGAGGATGGGAAATTAATAGTGAACCCGAATAATTTTCGGCGAATGATCCCTTATTTTCCATCTTCAAAATTTGAGGATTGCCACCCCGGCTTCGGCCAAAAGTTCGATCACCAGCGGATCGTTTTGATAATCGCGGTGGTATTTAATTACCGAAATGCCGGCGGCAGCCAGCATTTTCGCGCAGTTCAGGCAAGGGTAGTGGGTCACGTAGGCGGTGGCTCCGGCCAGGCTGATGCCCCGGCGAGCGGCATCGGCCACGGCATTCTGTTCGGCGTGCACCGTTCCCTGTTCGTGGCCGTCCCGAATCCGGGAAACATGGGAGGCCCCGGGCAGGAATCCGTTATAACCGGCCGCAATGAGACGGTTTTTCCCTTCTCCACCCGAAATGATGACGCAACCCACACTCAAACGTCGGCAAGCCGATCGACTGGCGATGAGATGGGCGGTTGCCATGAAATATTCATCCCAGGACAACCGGTGGGGCCAGGCCTCGATCATTTCGGCTATGGCATTGACGGGCCGCGAGGGGACCAGGTGTTCAACTGCTTCGGACATAGGTGAAATATCTATTCATGCTTGTGCGGGAGGGTAGAAGTCAATGCTCTGTCCCAAAATTACACTTCATCCTTCACAAACCAATCCGGTAAATGCAAAGAGAGATGCTGCCCGGGCATTAGATTGATTTGTTTTTGCAGGACCAGTCCATCGCTGGCAATGAGGCGAAGCTCGTGTTTTCCCGGTTCGATAAACTTGATTTCTCCTTCAACCATCGTCCTCAACTCCTCATTCAGGAATACCTTCAGACCGTCAAAAGAAAATGTGGGTTCGGGAGAAACCAGGGTGATGGCGCACCAAGTCGATCTCAGGTTTATCAGGACCTCCTCTTTTTGGCCGCCCAGGATCCTCACTTGGCGTGACTGTTTGACGAAATGGTCCAGGCCGACCTGGATGAGCATTTCCGTTCCATGAGGTATGCCCTTTCTGGTCCATGGCGTCGTTCCCACCTCTTCGTCATCCACCCATATTTTTGCGCCGACCGGGAAGGAACTTACCTCGACACTGCCGAACAGCGGCGCCATGGAGGCGCGAAACGTCACCACTTCTCCCTTGCCCACAAAATCAAAGTTTTTCTCCTCCGCGAAGTACTGGGAGTGTTGCAATGACAACCTCAATCCGGATATGGCTTTTTCCTCCACCAGGGTCAGTCTGCCATCCCGGCCGACACGGCCCACCACCCTTCCAGGCTTGTTTCCCTCAACCAGCCTGACGGTTGTTCCGGGCTCGGCATAAATGACAATGCGGGCTTCACCGTGTTCGCGGAAAGAGAAGTAGCCGAGAATGGCCTCCCTTTGCCAGATGGAAAGGATCAGAACGACCAGCAAACCAAAAAAAATGGCCCGTTTTGCCCAGCGTTTGTTCGGATCCTGAAAATGGGTTTCATCCATGGTTTTCCCGCGGGAAGAGATATTTCCCGACCCGCTGATGGTGACGCATTAAATTAAACAATTCAAGGATTCCCTCCACGCACCCGCAGACAGGGGTGAAAGACAGGAATATCCCTCCTCCGTTCCCTCCGGGCCGACTCCGACCCGGGCAGGGGTTCCGATTGACATGCCCCAAAGGATAAAAATGCTCGGTCCGTGGTACCGCTCCAAGACATCACCCGATACTGCGAAAGGAGGCTCCGGCTGGAAGAAATCGAGGATTTCCCCGGAGCCGTCAACGGTTTGCAATTTGAAAACAAGGGCCTGGTTAGGAGGATCGGGGCGGCCGTCGACGCCGGAATGGAAACATTCGACCAAGCGGCTCGGGCCGGGGTAGATCTCCTGCTGGTTCACCATGGCATGTTTTGGGGCACACCCTACCCCGTTTCCGGGATCCGGTTTCAAAAATATCGTTTTCTGTTGGAAAACAACCTGGCCGTTTTCAGCGCCCATCTGCCGTTGGATTGTCACGATGAACTGGGTAACAATGCCTGCCTCATCAAAAACCTGAACCTCGAGGCCACGGGAAAGTTCCTGGAATTCAAGGGAAACTGCATTGGATTCCTGGCTGAAGGAGGCATTCCCCGAACCGACCTGAAATCGCGCCTGGCCCAGGAATTCCCCGCTGGGATAATCGCGATCGAATACGGTTCGGAGAACCCCGAAACCATAGCAGTGGTCACCGGCAGCGGGGCGGAGGCGGTAGCGGAACTGGAAAAAGCGGGCGCGGACACCCTGGTTACCGGAGAAGTCCGGCAGCACACCTACAACCAGGCTCAGGAAGCCGGGATAAACCTCTATTTGTGCGGCCACTACGCCACCGAAACCTATGGGGTCAAAGCCCTCGCCACAGAGTTGGCCCAAAAGTTTTCCCTGCCCTGGGAGTTCATCCCCACCGCTTGTCCCCTGTAGGGCGGTGGGCTGCTCTATTGGGCCAGGTGCTGTAAAGCGCAGGAGTAGCCGTTCAGACCCAGGCCGGTTATGACCCCCTCGCACACCGGAGCCGTATAGGAATGTTTTCGGAATGCTTCCCGGCCGTAAATGTTGGATATGTGCACCTCGATGACGCGCAAGCCCGAGGCGGACACGGCGTCCCGGAGAGCCACGCTGGTATGGGTATAAGCGGCGCCATTCAATATAACCCCGTCAATGCCGCCGTCGGCCAATTGACCGAACAAATCGACCAGGGCCCCCTCGTGGTTGGATTGATAAAACTGCAGGGATACTCCCAGGCCGGTCGCCTCACTTTTCAGGCGGGATTTCAAATCGTCCAGGGAAAAGGATCCGTAAATTTCGGGTTCCCTTCGCCCAAGCCGATCCAGGTTGGGTCCGTTTATGACGGCAACGGTTTTCATTTTGACCGGGATGCTAAGTTGCCGGGATGCGGTGAGGCAAGGGAAAGGAATCTGCCTGCACTGCAAAAGGCCTAACCCGCATGTCTCACAAAATTCGTCTCGAGCGAACGAAGATCGAGTGCTGGTTTGGGCTTCGGGCAGAGGCGCGGATGAAGCCGGGTCGACACCCTGTAAAGGCGCGAATCCAGCGAAGTCCGCACCAGTGCCGATATTTCGGAGCGCAGTAGAAAATTTGTGAGAAATGCGGGCTAAGGGATATAGCGATCCAGATGGCCGCTGTAAAGGGCGAGGACGGCGATCAGGTTCAGGGTAAGACAGGTCGCCAAGGCCGCGACCAGGTCATCGGCGACAACCCCAATTCCACCGGGAAGGTTCTGAAACCTTCGCAGGCCCAGGGGTTTCAATACGTCGTAGAACCGGAAGAATACGAAACCCAGGAGCAGGGCCAGCCATCCGATTTCCGAATGCAATAGGTCTTGCATGCCCAGGAAACAAACCGGAATGGCCACGAATTCATCGAGGACGATCTGGGGAGGATCCCGCTTTTGCATCCGAAACTCGGCTTCCCAGCAAAGCTGGATGGCCAGGTAAGCGGAAAACAGGGTAAAGAGCAGGGTAGCCAGGTAATTGAGGTTCAAATAAGCGATGGCAAACCAAATCAGTCCGGCAAGGGATCCCCAGGTTCCCGGAGCCAGAGTCCATTTTCCCACCGGGCCCAGGGTGGCGGCATTGAGGACGACCGAATCGGAAAGCAGCCTGACCCAGAGATGCTTCCTCATGAACGATCCGGGGTTGAGGATGAGCCAAAATACAGATCCCCGTACTTGATCATGTAATAGGAACCCGAATACACCGTCATTATCGTGGCCACAGTGAATAAACTCAAACCCAGGAAGTAACAGGTAGAAACCATCCAATCGAGGTCGTAACCGGTCAGGGGAAGCCAGTCGAATTCCCCGGCCCGAGCCGATATGAGCGCTCCGATGGAAACGATCTGAAATACGGTTTTTATTTTTCCAGCCCTTTCCGCTGGAAGCACTCTATTTTTCGCGGCCGCGACCATACGCAAACCCGTAATCAAAAATTCGCGGCTCAGAATGAACAAAACCATGATCACCATCCAGTCCGGCAACAGACCCACGGCCAAAAAGGTAATGAATAATCCCACCGTGAGAATCTTATCTGTCAGGGCATCCATGAGCTGTCCGAATACGGATATCATGTCTCTGTCCCGGGCAATTTTCCCGTCCAGCCAATCGGTTAAACCGGCCATTACGAAAACCACCAAGGCAAGGCTGTAGGAGAAAGGGAAGCTCCAGTAGAGCAGGGCGGCTATGAAAAAGAGAAAGGGGACCCTCGATAATGTTAGTAAATTGGGCAAGTTCATGGGTTGAGCCGCGGGCGGGTTTCCGGCCAAATGGGAAAGCAGACATGTTTCCCACTGTTGCCTTGAACTGGCAATATTCAAAGTTGCGAATCGGCCAACCTGCGGCAAAATGAACCCCTTTTTCAAGATTTCCCCATGAAAACCGCTCTTTATCCGGGCACCTTCGATCCCGTCACCCTAGGCCACCTCGACGTCTTTCACAGAGCCACCCAATTGTTCGACAAAGTGGTCATCGCGGTCGCGCGCAACGAAGAGAAAGCCCCCACTTTCGATGCTTCAGTGCGGGTGGAACTCATTCGGCAGAACCTGGCCGGAACGCCCAATGCGGACGTGCAGGCCTTTGACGGCCTCCTCATCGATTTCGCCAAAGAAGTCGGCGCAGTTGCGCTCATCCGTGGACTGCGCGCCATTTCGGATTTCGAGTACGAATTGCAGATGGCACAGATGAACCGAAATCTGGATGAAACCGTCGAAACCATCTTTCTCATGCCCAAAGAACCCTACACCTTCATCAGTTCAAACCTGATCAAACAGGTGGCACAATTCGGGGGAGACATTTCCAAGTTTGTCCCGGGAAACGTCTTTACCGCCCTGCAGGACAAGTTCCCGCAATTGAAGGATTGAGCTCATAACCGGTTGCGGCGGCGCTCCTCCCGGTCAAATCATACCCTTATGCCCACCTCGCCTTCCCTCCGAAAAAATTTTGGTGTGGTTCTGCTCACCCTGTTCCTGGATCTGGTGGGGTTTTCAATCATTTTCCCCCTTTTTCCTGGAATGCTGGACTACTATTTCGAGGCCAGTGGACAATCGGGTATTCTGGGATGGGCCGTTCCACGACTGGACGGCCTCACGGGAGGGGGGCACTACACCGCTGTACTCTTCGGTGGGATTCTGGGAAGTCTCTACTCCTGCACCCAGTTTATTTTTGCTCCCATCTGGGGCCGACGCTCCGACCGCATAGGAAGAAAGCCCGTTCTCAGGCTGACCTTGCTGGGAACGGCGGTCAGCTACCTGGTATGGGGATTGAGCGGAAGCTTTGAACTGCTACTGCTGGGCCGACTGCTGGGGGGGATCATGGCCGGGAACATCTCAGTGGCCACCGCCGCCGTGGCCGACATAACGAGCAAGAAAATCCGGCCAAAGGGAATGGCTCTGGTCCGGGCGGTTTTTGGCCTGGGTTTTATCGTCGGGCCGGTCTTGGGAGCTGTGCTTTCCAAGGTAAATATCCTGGATCTGG
>JAABVD010000273.1:3631-5583 GCA_014529615.1 Opitutia bacterium | reverse complement strand
CATTCCAAATCCTGTCTATCCATGTTCAATTCCCCATTCTTCTTGCCCCTTTGCCTCTTCCACTCTCAGCATCTTGAACCAGGAGCATCCATGAAAGCATCCGATCTATTTGTCCGTTGTCTCGAAGAAGAGGGCGTGAAGTACATCTTCGGAATCCCCGGCGAGGAAAATCTCGATTTGCTCGAATCCCTGCGGGAGTCGAAGATCGAGTTCGTCATCACACGCCACGAACAGGCCGCCGGATTCATGGCCGCGACCTACGGGCGCCTTACCGGAAAAACCGGCGTCTGCCTGGCCACCCTCGGACCGGGCGCAACCAATTTCGTCACCGCCGCCGCTTACGCGCAACTCGGCGCCATGCCCATGATGATGATCACGGGACAGAAGCCGATCAAACGAAGCAAGCAAGGCCAATTCCAGATCGTGGACATCGTCGACATGATGCGGCCCCTTACCAAGTATACCCGTCAAATTGTTAGCGGTGACATCATCCCCTCGCGGGTTCGTGAGGCCATCCGGCTGGCCGAGGAAGAGCGCCCCGGAGCAGTGCATCTGGAGCTTCCGGAGGACATCGCGGCCGAGGAAACGACCCAGGAGCCCTTTAGCGCGAGCACGGTGCGCCGCCCTCTCGTCGAGGAAAAAGCGCTCTCCAAGGCAATCGAACTGTTACAGTCGGCAAAGCGCCCGCTACTCCTGATCGGCGCCGCCGCCAACCGCAAACTCACCTCGAAAATGCTGCGGGAATTCGTCGACAAACAGGGCATTCCCTTTATCAGCACCCAGATGGGGAAGGGCGTAGTCCCGGAAACCCATCCCCTGTGCATCGGAAACGCCGCCCTTTCCGCTGGAGATTTTCTGCACCGCGCCATCGAAGAAGCTGACTTGATTCTGAACGTCGGCCACGACGTGGTGGAGAAGCCGCCTTTTTTCATGCAACGCGGGGAGCGACAGGTCATCCACATCAACTTCAGCTCTGCCGCCGTTGATCCCGTCTATTTTCCGCAGACCGAATTGGTGGGGGATATCGCCAACAGCATCTGGCAGTTGAACCAGAGGCTCGAACCGGCGGCGGGATGGGACTTTTCCTGGTCCGGGAAAGTGCGCCAGGCAATGGAGAAGCACATCGCGGAAGGCGCGGACGATCCCCACTTTCCCGTCTATCCCCAACGGGTCGTCGCGGACGTGCGCAAAGTCATGCCGGATAATGGCATCATCGCTCTGGACAACGGTATCTATAAAATCTGGTTCGCGCGCAACTACCCGGCGCGCCACCCGAATACAGTCCTCCTCGACAATGCGCTCGCCACCATGGGCGCCGGATTGCCCTCGGCCATGATGGCCAAACTGGTTTACCCGGAGCGAAAGGTGATGGCCATTTGCGGGGACGGGGGGTTCCTGATGAATTCCCAGGAGATGGAAACCGCAGTCCGGATCGGCTTAGACCTCGTGGTTCTCATTCTCAATGATTCCGCCTACGGAATGATCAAATGGAAGCAGGCGGACATGCGCTTTGCCGACTGGGGCCTCGATTTCAAAAATCCCTGTTTTATCAAATACGCCGAAGCTTACGGGGCGACCGGCCACAAATTGGAAAAGACCGAAGATCTCGTCCCCCTCTTGGAAGACTGCTTCGCCCTGGGCGGCCTCCATTTGGTCGACCTTCCCGTGGACTATTCCGAAAACGCCCGCATCCTCAACCACGAGATCAAAGAAAAGAGCGCCCAATTGGAGTGACCTTCCCAAACTCCCGCCCCCCCTCCAATCCCTGATCATGATATCTCTCCCCATCTCCGCACTTAAACCACAGAGAGCACAGAGGGGAAAGGGAATGAACCACGGATTACACGGATAAGCACGGATTTTAAAATTATATAACGCTTCGCAGGTCAAGAGGCTACGGCAGGACAGGTTACACGGATGGGCACGGATGGGGTAGCACTGTAGGAGCGGCT
>JAABVD010000273.1:0-3447 GCA_014529615.1 Opitutia bacterium | reverse complement strand
CTTGATGCCTTCCGGCAACAGGATGGAGCTGCGCTCCAACAGGAAATAAAATAAATAACCACAAAAAACACAAAATTCCCGGTTCATAACCGCTGCGTTCTTGCCGTCTTTGCGAGATTCAATCCTGCATTCCTCCACCTTCCCACCGTAAACATTCCTAATTCCCTCCCTTCTCCCTCTGGGAGAGGGTGGCGCGAAACGCGCCGGGTGAGGGTTGCAACGCAATACCTAATTCGCGCGCCCTGGCGCGCCTCCCCCATTTTCGTCCTTGAATTTCGATTCCCATTTGCCTAATTCCTTGCACCGTCGATAATGCCGTTTTTGTCCAAATGTATTCACATCCAATCCAATCTCCTCCGAAGATTCGGCAGATGATTGGCGAGTTGCTTGAAGCCCGGATGAACCTCCCAAACCAAAGCATTGAGGAGAACTTGGCGGGGCTGAGGTTTGGAGACAGGCAATCTGGTCATGCCCAAGGTTAGGGAAGCCATGCAAATGATTGAGAAAGACGGATGGCGGCAGGTCCGAATCAGGGGAAGCCACAGGCAATTCAAGCACCCGTTCAAACCCGGGCGTGTGACCGTTCCTGGTAAGCCAGGGGATGACCTGCCCCCAGGGACATGGAACAGCATTCTGAAACAATCCGGGTTAAAGGAGTAATCAGTGCCATGAAATTCACCATCGTGATTGAAAAAACCCCCAACAACTACGCCTCCTATGTGCCAGACCTGCCTGGCTGCGTGGCTACGGGGAGCACCCGCGAGGAGTTGCTGGAAGAGATCCGGGAAGCCATCGAGTTTCACATTGAAGGCATGCGCCAAGACGGCGAATCTATCCCGAATCCCCAAGCAACCTCCGACATAGTGGAAGTTTCAGCAGTAGCGGGCACCTGAACCGTCTGGCTGGAAGCAATTCTTAATTCTCCTGCTCGCGAAGCGATCCTGTTCCGGCAAAGCCGGACCTGTCCTGCCGTAGCCTCTTGACCTGCGTAGCGTTGCGAAGCACGGTTTGGGCGCCTCTTCCCCCCTTTGCGTTGCTTTGTGTTCTTTGCGAGAGTCCTTTCCCCCTCCATCATTCCCTCTTTCCATCTTTCCATTTCTCCCTTCCTCCCTCATTTTTCTTGACCCCTCTCTGGTTTACCAGATGTAAATGTAAATGCATATAGTTATGCTAAATGAAGAATAATCTGCAGATAGTTGAGAGACGATATTGGGTAAACCGCATAGAATCGGCCTGGCATGAGCGCAACCTGATTTGGTTGAGCGGGGTGCGGCGCTCAGGCAAGACGGTGCTTTGTCAAAGTCTGAAAAAGGTGGAATACTTCGACTGTGAACTGCCGCGGGTGCGGCGCCAAATGATTGACCCGGAAGAATTTATCGGATCACTAAAAGGTCGACGCATCGCCTTGGACGAGATTCACCGATTGGATAATCCCTCGGAAATACTGAAAATCGCAGCCGATCATTTTCCCGAAACCAAAGTCATTGCAACCGGTTCCTCTACGCTGGGCGCATCCGCAAAATTCAAAGATACCCTGGCAGGCCGCAAACGCGACATCTGGCTTTCACCGATGATCCTCGAGGATTGGGAGGCATTTGAAAATTTTGGTTGGGACCACCGTTTCATTAGAGGAGGCCTTCCACCGTTCTACCTGGCCAAACGGTACCCGGAAAGGGACTACCAGGAATGGATGGACGCTTATTGGGCAAAAGATATTCAGGAGCTTTTCAGGGTTGAGCGCCGGGCATCTTTCTTTCGCTTTTTCGAGCTTCTCGTGCAGCAGAGCGGGGGAATTTTCCGGGCCAGTTCCCTGGCCGGTCCGGTAGGAGCCAGCCGGCCTACGCTTTCCAACTATCTGCAAATACTGAATGAGACCTACGTCTTTTTCGTTCTCAAACCCTTCTTCAAGTACAGGACCAAGGAAATCATCTCCGCGCCGAAAGTCTATTGCTTCGATACCGGGTTCGTGGTCTACGAGCGAGGCTGGTCGGAGATCCGTGAAGAGGACCGAGGCCTGTTATGGGAGCATTTCGTGCTCAACCAGCTTTGCGCCCATGGTTGGAAAAATCGGTTGAGATACTGGAGAGATAAACAAAAGCGAGAGGTGGACTTCGTATTGTTGCGGCGAGGCAAGCCACCTTGCGCGATAGAAACCAAATGGAGAGCGGACCCTGGCGACACTGGGAATCTCTATGCCTTTCACCGCAGTCATCCGGAGGCGGATAAAGTCATCCTCGCTCACGATGTCGACCGGACCTTCACCAGAAATATCAAAGGCATGCCGGTTCATTTCATGAACCTGCCAGCCTTGGTAAAATGGTTGTAGACCGCTCCGTCGGTCTCATCCTCTCCATCGTGATCCTGATCTTGATCTCTTTCCCCAATTCCTCATTCCTAATTCCTAATTGGCGCGCCCCAGCGCGCCTTACCCCCCCATTCCATCACTCCACTTTTATCCCCGCGCCCTTGGGCTCCTTCTCATCCTTTTCGTTGCCTTGCGCTCTTGGCGAGAGTCAAGACCTGATGTCTATTTGTCCCGCCCATACAGCATTTCCATGAAAGTCTCGCGTTGCGAGAAGTCTTCGACCCAGT
This sequence comes from Opitutia bacterium, assembly GCA_014529615.1. Taxonomy (GTDB): domain Bacteria; phylum Verrucomicrobiota; class Verrucomicrobiia; order Opitutales; family UBA2995; genus JAABVD01. Next base: position 855 of record JAABVD010000273.1, on the reverse strand, counting down.
GTTCACACTTACCCTTCAATCGTTTTCCGACTCCAATGAAATGCCATCCCAGTTCCCGGGTCGCCCGCACATCCCATTCGGCGTCGCCTACATACACGATTCGACGGTAGGAACCCCCAAGTGTGTCTAAACATTTCTGCATGATCGTTACACGCTCTTCACTATCGTCGGCAGAAATCAGGACGAGATCTTTCAAGTCAAATCCCGCATGCATGAGTTTCATTACAGCGGTATGTCCCCAATCCCCTGTCGCTAAACCCACCTCACCGGGATTCTCATTGCGGAGTCTGATTAAAAGATCAGTTGCCCCTGCGATCTGAAGACATTCCCCACCGTCCTGTAAGTACTTACTCACCAGTTCTCCGAATCTCGCGCGAACTTCGTGCATCCGGGTGACTTCCCGGATCTTGTTCTCTTCCATTATTTGCTGCAAAATACCGGTGGCGGATACATGCCTGTAAGTACTCCAGTTTTTGCGGAGATTTACATCTCCCAGAACGTCTCTTATCGCGGAAACATACAATTCATCGTCAAAGCTTGAACTTTCAACGAGGGTTCCATCGACATCAAAAATGGTAGCGGTCTTTAGTGTCGTGTCCATGTTGTGTCATTCAATCCTGCAACTACCTGGCTTGATCTGTACCACATGCCTTAACTCTGTAAAGCCTCTTCAATAAAGTAGCCATTACCTCTAATCGGCAGGTAATCCTGATCCTGATCTTTCCCCCAATTCCCTTTCCTGACCACGGATCCCGCTTCGCCAGAACCGTGCTTCGCAACGCTTCGCAGGTCAAGAGGCTACGGCAGGACAGGTTACACGGATGGGCACGGATGGGGTAGCACTGTAGGAGCGGC
>JAABVD010000272.1 GCA_014529615.1 Opitutia bacterium | reverse complement strand
CACCAAGGCCGGGAATTCCCTCCCAGAAAATTTGAACGCGAAGTGGTGCGGTCGGCGGTGGAAGAAATGAGCGGGGACGAGTTTTCTTTTTCTGAGGTTCTCTTTGGCTACGATGATTACGTGCCGGACCCAGGTCTGGCCGACGTGGATGCGAAAACGCGGGCCTTGGCCGACCTCTGTCTGGTCGTATTCAATTCAAACGAATTTATTTATGTTTATTAGGAGAAGACTGTCATGAAGGAGAAATTGAAACGGGAGATGGTGCGCAATTTGGTTACGGCCAAACAACTGAACCGCCGCGATTTTATTTACAGCATGGGAGCCAGCTTGGGAAGTGTCGCCCTCGCCAGTATGCTGCCGGCCCATCTGAACGGATCCGGAGCCAAGGCCAAAGGCCCTCTTTCGGTTAAACCGCCTCATCATACGGCCAGGGCCAAAAACGTCATTTTCCTCATGATGGAGGGGGGACCCAGTCATATCGACACCTTCGATCCGAAACCACAGCTCGGCAAAATTCACATGCAGAACTTTACCCGGAGCGGGGAAAACAAATCGGCCATGGAGAGTGGCACTCGCTATTACGTACAAAGTCCCTGGAAAGCGAGGCAAGTGGGCCAGTCAGGAGCCTGGATGACGGAAAAATGGGTTCACTTGGCCGAGGTGGCCGACGACATCTGTTTTTACCGGGGTTGCCAAGCCGAGTCGGTCAACCATCCCACCGCATTGTTCCATATGAATACGGGAAATCGGTTTGGCGGAGATCCGGCCATGGGTTCCTGGGTGACATATGGCCTTGGTTCGGAAAATCAGGACTTGCCCGGATTTATCGTCCTTCCGGAGGTTTCCTATCCCCAGGGAGGTTCCCCCAATTGGGGCAACGGATTTTTACCGGCTCACTACCAGGGCACACCGTTGCGTCCGCAGGGAACCCCCATCCTCGATTTGAAACCCCCACCCGGGGTAACCACCGAACACCAACGCAAAAACCTGGATTTGCTCAGCCGCTTCAATCACGACCATCTGGAGAAGCATCCTTGGCAGGATGACCTGCAGGCCCGCATGGCCAATTACGAACTGGCTTTCCGCATGCAGATGCAGGTGCCCGGCATCCTCGATATCGATCAGGAGGATGAGAAGACCAAGGAACTTTATGGTATCGGAAATGATGATACAGAGGTATTTGGCCGCAAACTTCTACTGGCTCGTCGCCTCGTTGAAAAAGGTGTGCGCTTCATTCAGGTTTACTCCGGTGGCTGGGATTCTCACGACTTTCTGGAGCGGGCCCATGGCGCTCGCATCACCAGCATCGACAAACCGATGACCGGTTTGATCAAGGACTTGAAAGCGCGTGGTATGTTGGATGAAACGCTCATTATTTGGTGCGGTGAATTTGGCCGCAGTCCCGATAATGGTATTCGCGACGGCGGCACTACCTATGGGCGCGATCACAACTCCCAAGCCATGCCCATGTGGTTTGCCGGGGGTGGGGTGAACGCCGGTCACACCATAGGGGCAACCGACGACATAGGGGCCGAAGCAGTGGACGTGGCGCATCCCATACGCGACGTGCACGTGACGCTTCTGCGCCTGCTTGGCCTGGATGACAATCGCCTGACCTACTTCCACGCCGGTCGCTTTCAACAACTCTCCCAGTTCGGGGGGGAAGTGATTGAGGAGTTGATCGGGTGATAATCAATATTTACCCGCCGTCCTTTTAACCTTGTCAGACGCAGTTTTGTTTGATGGCAATTTGTTCTCGCGGTTTTTACCTGGTTTTCTTCGTATATTGCTGAATTTTAGCAGATAAGCTAAACCACGAGCCATTTTTCTGTGAAATCCAGGTTAGTGATGACCAGACAGTGGACAGCAATTATCGAACGCGAAGGGGATAGCTACGTCGCCCTCTGCCCCGAGTTGGACATCGCTAGTCAGGGCGCTACGGTAACGGAGGCTCGAAAAAATTTGCAGGAGGCGTTGGAGTTGTTCTTCGAGACAGCTTCAAGCGCCGAGATTGAGCATCGACTGTACGAGGAAGTGTACGTAACCCAAGTGGAGGTCGCTGTTGGCTAGTGTCATGTCCCATTAATTTGTTTACACAAGCGGTGGATTTTTTCGAGGATTGAATCGGCCTTCAGGATATTTGTTTTCCTGGTTTTGATTCACGCGGAGACGCGGAGACGCGGAGGGGTTGAGGATGTTGTTACTGTGCAAATAGAGTTCAATGACTCGGCGTTTGAACTCCTCATCATAGCGTCTGTGGGTTTTTGGCATGTCTAATATTCTCTCTCAGACTGCGCTGTCCGTGTCCACATAATCGGGGGAGGTTCACACCGTTCCGGTGATGTCGTCCAACCCCTCCGCGTTTCCGCGCCTCCGCGTGAGCCCTTTATCATTGTTCGAGTAATACTTCTCTTATACTTCTTCGGGTTTGACCTCTTTCCGCACGATCCCATAAACCCAATCCCATGCCCTTTAAATTTACTGGATTTACCGACGAAGCGGAGAAGTTTCTGGCAGGACAAATTTCCACTCTCCAGGAGGCTGGGTGGGACGCCATCGAGCTACGATTGATTGATGGAAAGAACGTCTGTGACCAGACGGAAGACGAATGGAAGGAAACCTGGGAGCAATTGCAGTCCGAAGGCATTTCGGTGGTTGGTTTTGGGGGCCAAATCGGAAACTGGGCCCGGGCCATCGATACCGACTTTCAATTGGATTTGCACGAACTCAAACGCGCGGCTCCCCGCATGCGTCAGGCCCAATGCAAGTTTTTACGGATCATGTCCTACCCGAATTCTGCCGACAATCCTCTCAGTCAGTCGGAATGGAAGGCAGAGACGGTTAGACGCTTGAAAGAATTGGCAACCATCGCCGAAGGCGAGGGCGTAGTCCTTGGCCACGAGAATTGTTCCGGATACGGTGAAACAGCCGAGGGCTTTTTGGAACTGGTGGAGGCGGTGGATAATCCTTCCTTCCAGTTGATATTTGATACGGGAAACAACAGCCTGCATGAAAATGACCCCGCAGTCACCTGGGATTACTATCAGGCTTGCCGGAGCCAAATTACCCATGTTCACATAAAGGCGGCCAAACCCGGGCCGATAGAAGGGGAATATGTGGCCTGTCATGTCGATGAAGACCCCGTGCAAAAGCGGATTTTGGACGATCTGGAATCGACCGGCTACGACGGTTGGTTATCGATAGAACCCCACCTGAAGGCCGCCATTCATGCCGGGCAGGATATCGATGAGTCGGGGGAGGCCCGTCAGGTTTGGGTCGAATATGCCAGGCGTCTGGAAAATCTGGTATCGGCTTTAAGGAAATAGACCTCAGTCAGGGGAAGCGCTTTTGGCCACAAAAGGCACAAAGGCACAAAGGCACAAAGGCACAAAGGCACAAAAAATCTTAACGAAATTGGCGATCTTTTCGAGAGCTAATCCAGAAGAAAGTT
>JAABVD010000271.1 GCA_014529615.1 Opitutia bacterium | reverse complement strand
GGGGTCAGGCAAATCCTGTCGCCATCCTCCAAACCTTCCGTGGTGTAGACCTTTTCCACCCCCGCCTGGGCCACGGTTACCGGGGTAATGTAGAGCCGGTTCTCCGGGGAGACGACGTAAACGATGTCCCCCGGTTTGAGGGCCGCCCTCGGGATAATAAAACCATTCCCGAGATGTTTGCCCGAAATGGCGGCCTCGACGAACTGTCCGATCTTAAGGGGAGGGCGGTCCCTTTCCATCAATCGGCCATAGGGATCCTCCACCATGGCCACCAGGAATATCTGGCGGGTGGACGGATCGATCACCCCTTCCGTTCGATCGATGTAGCCCTCCCAAGTCCAATTGCGATTGCCCAGGCGGGATGACAGGACCACTTCGGGTTTGGCTTCTGCAACGGATCCGTTCCGGTAGGTCTCGGGAAGCGTCAGATAACCGGCTTGTTTGGCTGAAACGGGCAGTCGGACTTCCACCACGTCGACTGAAAAAATCCGGGCCAATTCCGTCATGCGGGCGCTGACGGTTTGCCCGACGTCGACAAACTTGTCCTGAACCCCTCCCGCGTAGGGCGCCCGCACCGAGGTCTTGGACAAATTGCGTTCGGCCAGTTTAATGGCGGCCCGGGCCGATTCCAGGTCCGCCGCCGCTTTTTCCAGTTGGGGAATGCGCAATACCAGATCGCCGGCCGGTCCCTTTCCCATTTCCTCCCAATCCAGCTTGGCCTGTTCCCCGAGGGCAGTTTCCTGGGCATAGGCCAGTCGCGCATTAGCCAACTGGCCGTGGGCGTTGGCCAATGCCGCCTCGTACTGGGTCGGATCAATTTTCAGTAAAACGTCCCCTTCATCGAAAAAATTGCCGGGAAACAACTTGGGTGAAACGTATTCGACCACACCCGAAACCTCTGCCGTCAAAAGCGTGCGGGTCCTGGGTTGCACCGTTCCCTGAGAGTTCACCGATAGTGAGATGGGCTGAGATTTGACCCGAAGGACTTCCACGCGGGGAAGCACTTTGGTCCTTTCCTTCGTATCGGGGCTCTTACCCAACAGGATCATCACCGTTATAAGGAAGGCCGCTACGGCCACGAATATCAGGGGCATCAATACTTTCAGCGCCGTTTTTCCAAGTTTCACCTTCATAAATTGATTCCCTCTCCGTTGAATCCGCCTCCCAGGGCGATGTGGAGATCGATGCGGTTTTGCACGATCTGGTTTATGGCCAATATGTGATCGCTTCGCGTGGTGAATGAGCGCCTTTCGGCCTCGAGCACCGCGATGATGTCGATCAGTCCCCGCTCGTAGAGGTCCCAGGCCTGGTCCAGGGCTTTGGCATTCTGTTCCGCTGCCGCCCCGACCTCCGCTTCCAGTTCGCTGAAAAACTCGTGGTTGGCCAAGGCCGATTCCACTTCGCGGAAGGCGTTGAGGATGGCCGATTCGTAATGGGCCAACTGTTCCTGGAATTGGGCTTCGGCCAGATTTTGCTCACCTTCCAGGGTTCCCCCCTGAAAGATGGACGCGGCCAGGTTTCCCGCCAGGGACCAAACGGTAAAGTCTACGTCGACCAGATCTCTCAGGTCTTCCGAAGCGGTGCCAATGCTCCCCGTAAGGTCGAGGGCGGGCAGTCGGTTTTTTCGAGCCGCGTCCCAATTTGAACTCAAAGCGGCTAATCGTCGCTCCACCGCTTTGAGATCGGGACGCTGTTCCAACAATGAGGCCGGGAGATGGGCGGGAATCGGCTTCATGGCCAAGGGGAGCGTGTCCGCAATTTCAATTCCGGCGCCGGGATATTCCCCCAACAGTGTTTCCAGGAGCCGCACCGTGCCGTCGAAAACGGTTTTGCGGGTTTGGACCACGGCGCGGGCGCTCGCTGCCTGGGCCCGCGAAAGCCGGAGATCGAAGGCATCGGTCAACCCGCGTTCATAACGTTTTTCCAGGGTTTTCAAATTGGCGGTAAAACTTTCCGCCGTATCCACGGCCAATCGATACTGGAACAACGCTTCCTTCGCGTTGAACCAGGCTTTGCAAACCTGGGAAACGATAGATAGGCGGACTGCCTCCAGATCATATCCGGCGGCTTCCAGGTTGCCCAGGGCAACGCGGCGCCGGTCCCTGATTTTTCCCCACACGTCTATTTCCCACCGCGAACTGAGCGCCAGGTTGTAATTGGATGCTTCAAACCGGCCGATTCCACTGAAGAGGAATTTCTGTTTGTTCCCGGCAAGCGCCAGGTTGAGGGTAGGGTAGCGCACCGCTCCGACAATTTGAGCATTGGCTTGCGCCTGCTGCAAGCGAGACACCGCCGCCCGCAAGGAGGGATTCTTTTCAAATGCGGTTTGGATCAATTCGAGGACCTGTTCGTCCCCCAGATCTTCCAGCCAATTGGTGGAGAACGTCCCGGAAAGAACCGGCTGACTCCAGGTGTCCGGAATCAAGGCCCGGACCTCCGGCAATTCATTCTGGGAGGATGGAGGGGACGTCTGGCAGCCGGTTGCCAGGGCAAATACCAGGCCGGACAATAGAATATGTCTAACGCTCTTCATGCTGGGGACCGGCCGCCACACAACCGCTTATCCCACTGGTGATAAACGTGATGAATTGTTGCAGAATTTCGTCCTTTTGCCGGCGGAAGAGGGGTTCGCCGGCAAACTGTTCGATGCGCGAGAAGTGGGTCAACATCCCCACCATGGAGGATATCGCGAAATTCAGTTGAAGCCTCACTTGTGGGACATCGGCCTGGGGCAGGGCATCCCGGATAGCGGCAAAAAATGTTTCGTAAACCTCCTGGAATACTTCGCCTCCCAGACGCGTGAACAACTCGAGCGGTTCGGACAGGCAACGGGCTATGGCCAGGACAAAGCGCGGGGGCGGATGATCGGCTTCGCTCAGCAGCAGCTCAAATACCGGAGCCACCAGTATTCGAATGACCAACTCGAGCGGAACCGGCGCGCCGTTTCTCAGCTCCTGTTCTTCCCGCAGACGGGAGAGGCGGATCTCATTGATCGGATCGAACCTGAAGTGAAACATCTCCCGGAAGAGGGATTCCTTGGACCCGAAATGATAATTGATCGAGGCAATGTTGACCCCGGCGCGCTGGGTGATGTTGCGTATGGATGCGCCGTTGAATCCATTGTCGGCAAATTCCACCTCGGCCGCTTCCAGTATCTTGATCTGGGTCTCAGTCATACAAACGTTTGTTTGAAACGATCGTTTAAACTAGCCTCGTTTTCCCGGAAAACAAGTCCAAAATCGGGGGTTTTGTAACTACTCAGGTCCACATGGCCTGGATCGTCGGAAAGTATGAATTTGGAGGCACAAAGGCACAAAGGCGCGCCGAGGGCGCGCCAATTAGGAATTAGGAATAAGGAATTAGGAATTAGGGAGAGGAGAGGGATTAACCACAAAAAGCGCAAAAGGGGAACTGGGGAGAAAGGAAACCACGGATTACACGGATGAGCACGGATATTAA
>JAABVD010000270.1 GCA_014529615.1 Opitutia bacterium | reverse complement strand
GGCTCATGACTTCCTTCGACAAAGGGAAAGCCCCCGACCAAAACCCCATGGCCGGGGGCATTCTCCTAACAAGCTACAATCTGAAACCCTGAATCCAGCGCCCGGAATCTAAAACCTGAAAGTGTTGGTCAGGAAAATTTCTTGTGGCAAGGGGTTGCGGTAAACCGCAACTTGGCCATCCGGATTGGTCACAACTACTATCGGATCGGAATCTCCAATGAGATTTCTAACGTTCAGCTGAATTTTCCAGTCGATTTTATCGGTGAGCCGCCGCGTATGCCCAATCCAGATGTCTCCATTCAATTTATCGGAACCGAATAAAGGATTGCCAATATCCGGGACACGGGCTCCGTCGGAATTCGCAATAAGCGGATAGCCGGTTGCAACCTCATCCTGCCAACGAATGCCCACTCCGGCGAAAGAACCTTTAAGGAATCCTTCCTCGAAGTCGTAAGTGGTTGCCAGATTCACGCGCCACTCGCGTAATTCGGGGTTAATCTGCCCATCTTTGGCTAGGATGGAGGCAAGAGGCGTATTCGCTCGCAAATCAAAGCGAGACTTGAACGTAAACGGCGCAGCCCTTCCCGGGTCATCCCTCCACTGTCCCTTAGGGTCACTATCGAGAAGATTATTATAGGCGGCTACAATTTGTTTAAGAACAGGCGCAGTATTGTCTTGAGTGGTTTCCTGTTGAGAAATATTCAAGAAGGCCCGCCAGGAAGGTGTTACGTTGCCTGCCAACTCGAATTCGAATCCTTCGGAGATAAAGTCGGTGGTACCAGTAAGTCCGGGAATCCCATCACTCCTTAATTGCCCATCTTCCAGGCGGTAATTGACAACCTGCTGAAATTCCGGCGGCACCAAATCGCGGATCATGGCATCAAAAAATTCCTCGTAGGAATCATATTGCCCCACGGCCTCCGGTCCTCCGGAAAATTCCAAAGCGCCTTCAATCGTTCCTCCTGAATTTCGGTACAAATTCCAACCATTCCACCACCGGCCCGGCGTGTAGACGGCCGTACCGGCTATTCCACCCAATCCTGCACCGGCGCCATTGATCTTGGTCTCTAACCAATTAAACCTGGCGGAAAGCCGATTGTCCAGCATGCTCAAGGTAAAACCATATTCGGTGGTTACTCCATTGGGAGGAGCGAATACCTCGCCCAGTACATTTCGCCTTACTCCAGCTGGCTGAACGTTTTCCGATTCACCGTAATGGACACTCAGTTGAGTGCCGTAGGGAAACTCGAAGGGGACATGTCCTACCAGGCTCCAGGTAAACGTTTCCTCGGTATGTTCGAAGGTTGGCTCATCGGTCAAGACAAGCGAATTCTCGACATCAACTTGACTGTCCCGAAACCGAATAAGCCTTTCGCGCGAGTGAATTCTGATTGTATCTTCCCGCCAGCCAACCATTCCGACCAACAGGTTATCCAGGAAATAACTCTGCCAACCAAAAACCTCCGAATCTATCTCTTGCCGGTCAATATTTGCGCCGGTATCAGCTTCGGTGACCCGAAATGCATCATTTGTCTCCACAAAACCGGTCTCAGGATTAAAAAAGACCCCATTGAAATAGTCTCCGTCTTCAGGTACTGGAGCTGAAATGCTATCGGGCAGGCGTATGTCAGTCCATGACTGAGCGTCAAACTGCGGCCCAGCGAGATAGACCATCTGGAAAACGGTTCTTGGCCAGGAAACAAGAGGTCCGGGAAAACCCTCCTCCCGCAAATCAAGAGTATCATTGTTCCACAAAAGCCCGGTACTTGTGCTTACGGTTTCAATCGTTTGCTCATTGTAAAGGCCAGAAAACACATGCCGACCAAGCCAGCTTAGCCCATCCTCCCTTTTGGTAAAGTCGAGCTCGTAAAAGCCGGTAGCGCGAATCGACTCTCGATCGACTTCACGGTTACTTTTATTAAAGTTTCGAGAGACAATGTAGGGCCGCCCCGCGTTCGGATTCACCTCATCATTGGCAAGATACCGGGTTACATCAATTTTTACGTCCGTAGAGCTCGAACCTCCACCCACATTTCCAGTATCCCATGGCAATTGGGAATAACGCTCGTAATTTTGCTGATCGAAAGCCAATTCAATACCGGCCTTACCTTCCAGAAACAATTGCTCAAGCGTGACATTCGCGGCTTCGAAATCATGCTCCACTCTACTTGTTTTTCCCGACAGCAAGTGATTCTCATTATCGAAAACTCTGCGGTCATTAATTGTGGGTACGGTAAAGCTTGGCGTCTGCTCATTTCCAACAAAACTTCTCGTTCCATGAATATTCCTCTGCGCCCTTCCTTCATTCGGCCCCTGGCCGAACGCATCGAACTGAATACGACCCATCATTGCCTGGAGGCTGGGATCTGAAGACAAACCAATCGTCGCAGCCTGGGCATCGGGTTGGTTATAGACTGGTGCAAGATGAACAAAGAAGGGTTCAATGACAGAGGCTGGGGCATTGAATCGATTGTAATTCGTGGATAAATTATCCAGAATAAATTTAGACTGGAAACTGCCGTCCGTCACCCAGGCGGGAAAGGTAGTACCCTGTAAGTCCGCCAAGGCAGGATTGGGAGGAGCAAACCAGTCACGCAACGCGTTTGCCGGCGGAATAACATTAGGGGGCGTCCCCTGAATACTGCCCGATTCAAAACTGGCTCGCAGTGTTAACGGTCCTACATTCTCACTGTTTTCATTTTCTAATAATATAGCCTCACTGGCAATCGTTAAGCGCTTGTCTATCTCGAATGCAGGGCGCTGTTGATGTTGGGTATCCTCATAGAGTCCCATGACTCGAACTGCCAAGCGTCCCTCAATCAACTCTTCATTGTAATCAAAGGTTTCGCGATGACTGTTACGCTTTCCAATTCGGACACTGATTTCACCAAAGCTTCTCCCTGGAATGGCTTTTTTAACGTCGTTGTTAATAACACCTCCGGGTTCCCCTATGCCAAATAGGAGTGAGTTGGGACCTCGATTCAAGGTCGTACGGGAGGTGTTGTATGCATCGAAAGGAATGTTTGTCAGATAGTAGTTCCTGGTCAAAGATGCGCTCGCCAAGCCACGGATCCGTTGATTTCCCTGAGGATTTAACCTTATTCCGGAGGTATCAGCTCTTTGAAAGGTGCGGGTATCCCCAAATCCTGCGAAATTGCCCTGTACACCGCCAACCTCTGCATTGGAAGCATATGAGAGAATCGTCTCCGCATCCGTTGCTCCGGTGTCCTCAAATAGTTCTTGAGTCAAAACGGAGATGGCTGAGGCCACATCCCGCAACGGAGTATTGAGCCGGGTGCCGGCCAGTGTCGAGGTCGCCAGGTAGCCGACATCTTCCTCTTCATCAATGGTGAAGGGACTCAGTTCGTAAATGTCTTCTTCATCTTCTTCTTGTGCGAAAAGGGCGAGCGGTAGAGCCGAGGTCAGTTTTCCAAATATAAACAATTGGGGCCAGCGATATATTTCCTTCATG
>JAABVD010000269.1 GCA_014529615.1 Opitutia bacterium | reverse complement strand
ATGGTTGTTTCAGTGCTTTCAAGCATCCAGCATCCAGTTTCATGATTTGTGGAACCCCGTTGGGGTTCAATCATAGGGGCGATGGGCGACCCAGCGTGCGCTATTGGACGCTGGGCTTTGGAGTTTTACGCCGTTGGCGGAATAGCCAGATAGTGGAGGGAGAAGAGTTCAGGGTTCAGAGTTCAGAGAGAGGAGGAAGCGCCCAAGGGCGCGAATTAGGAATTAGGAATTGGCGCCAACGGCGCCTCATCCGTGCCCATCCGTGAAATACGTGGTCCATTCCATCATTCTCTCCCACTTTGTGCCTTTGTGCCTTTCTGCCTCTGTGCCTTTCTGCCTCCTAATTGGCGCGCCCCGGCGCGCTTGCCCTCCTTTTCCGAGCAGGTCCGCGATCGCTTCAAATACCTGGGACAAATTGATCCGAGTCACACTTATCCCGCCCGTCATGGGGCAACCTTTTGGCTGAACTATCTTTTTGGGGGCTTCAAATATCGGGCCGGTTCGCAAGGGGTTGGTCTCGCCGTACAACCCTATCACGGGGATTCCCAAAGCGTTGGCCAGGTGAAGACCGCCACAATCGTTTGAAATGACGATGGAACAGGATTTCAAAGCTATGGCAAACTGCAACAGATCGGTGGATCCCGTAAAGTCGTGGATTGAACCGGGCTCGAATTCCTCAATGATTTTTCGGCTCACCTGGAGATCGGGGGAAGAACCGAAGAGGCAAATGTTACTTTGGGGATAGAGGTCCATCAGGCCCGCCACGCATTCGATCCAGTAATCGATGCTCCAACACTTTTCCATCTGATTTCCCGCCCCACAAATCAACCCCAGGTAAGGGGCTTCCCTGGATTCGGTTTGAAGGCAGCGCAACGGATTAATGACCAGATTGTCCACGTCCAGTTGCAGGGGGGACCAGTCGAGGTCCCCCCTGAGGCCGAAATACCTGAAAAACATTTCCCAGAGATGGGTTTGATGATTTTTTGCTTCATCGTAGCCGGGATCGAGTGGAAATTTGTCTGTGAGAAGTGGACGCGTCGAACCCGGAATCCGTAGGCCGAACCGCCTGGGAGCGCCCGTTAAAAGCGCCTCGATGTCCCCCAGAAGTGTGTCGGTCAATGGGAAATAATAATCCGGATGGGCCGTGCGCATTCGGTAAAATCGATTGAAATATGCGGTATTTCTTCGCGGAATCGCCACCACCCTCTGGGCCAGGGAGAGACTTTTAACCAAAACGGAAAAGTGCCTTTTTATCAGAATAGTGATCTCTGCATCGGGCCGTGAATACCCGATTTGTTTAATAAAGGGCAGCATCTTGACGAAGTTGCCCAAGTTGCTGGGCATGCGGAGCCAGTAATGGTTTTTTTTCGGGATGAATGGCCAGCCGTAATAGGATCGGGATTCCTCGATGATGCTTTTCGGGTGTTCCAGGTTCAAGATCTCCCGATGGTCTTTATCGGTTTTCCATCGATCGTGCATCCACATCCAGTCGTCCACCAATTTTTCATCGGTCTTCAGTCGATTTTCCAACCATTCATTGGCCTTGAACAGGATGGGTTCGTCCCGATGCCCGCGGGCGACTCTTTCAATGTGCAGGTTTCCCTCCCAGAAACCTGTTCGCTCGACGTAGACGATGGCGACGTCAGATTTGCAAGCCCGCGCCAGGGTCTGGAACAAAGGGTTTATGGTGGCGATCCTCCCCAGAAAAAACCCCAGTTGGCCTTCCTTGAGGTCCGCCCGTCCGAAGTTGAGGGCAACCCAGTTGTTCTTCTTCAGATGAGCCTTGGCTGAGTCCGCACCTTTCTCCGAGGAAAGAATGACACAACCGTGGGCGCTTCGGCTGGCCGCTGCATACCGGTCCAGGATGGCCTGTTCCGAGTGCCTGTAGTAGAGGCCGATATCGGGTGATTTACCGGGATAGACCCGGCGAAGCAAGGTGAAGGCCTCGGCCAAACTGGTGTGGAGGGACAACAGGATGAGGGGTCGCCTGGGTTGAAGGTATTTGTGCAGCAACTCAACCGTTGCATTGGTGAGGAGAAGGGTGCGGTTGAGACGACCCTGATCCAAATGAGGTCGCGATAGGACAAACAGAAATTTCTCAATCAACCGGCGGCAGCTTTCCCGCGCCTTTCGACGTCTCCAAAGGAGGTTTTTCTGGGGAAATACATGTTGGAGATTAGAGAACAGGATACGGCGGATGGGCCAGTGGAGAAAATAGAGGATATCGCCACCCACAACGGCAATAATACGCAGGAGGAAGACGGGTAAAGCCGCGAATATCCAACCGGCCAACTGGATGATTTTGTTCACTTCTCAAAGTGGGAAAGGCGCCCCAATGCGCGGCATTGTGAGAAACATGGCGCCTCTGGGACAAGAAAAAGTTAAACGGTGGCAAAACCGGCCAACTGGATTCTCCATGCTTCGGCTCGCCGTAGAACTTCCTCCTTTTCCAGGATAATGGTTTTATCGGCTTCCAGGTAGCCATGGTGAATTCCCGCCTCTTTCATCACTTCCAAGGTGCGCATGCCGAATACCGGAACATCGAAGCGGAAATCCTGACCCGGTTTGACTGCTTTGATAAATACGAGCTGATCCGTTTCAAAACTACCGGCCCGTCGCAGCATTCGGTCCGTTCCTTCAAATGCCTCCACCGCGACCACGACCCCCTTGCGAATGACCACTCCCTGGCCGATGTCCAATCGGGCTATCTCCTTGGCCGTCCCGATTCCATGCTGGATGAAATCAGGTCGCACCCGGTCCCAAGTTTTGGTCATGGGGCCTATTTCGGCCATCTGGTCGTCGAGAAATCCCCGCGCATCGATCAATTGGATGCCAAGTTTGGCGATCTCCTTCGAGACCGCCCCGAAAATACTCTCGGCATTCTTTTCCCGGAGCTTGGCCAATAGGGTGATAGCTTTCAGGTCCGGGTGAAGGTCCTTAAATAACCGGCCAGGGGTAATTTGTCCCGCCATCAAGGCCCATTTTACCCGAAAATCCTTCAGAGCTTTGAGTAATTTCCCCATTTTCCCTACCTTGAGGCGAATGCGGTCCCTTTCCGGAAACATTTGGAAAAGGCTTTCTCTCGTTTCCCCTTCAAATGCGATCAGGCCTACCCGCACCCCAGCCTCCAGCATGCGGCGCGCCACCATCTCCGGATACAGTTCCTTGCCCGCTATGAGACCAATGCCGTCTTCGGGCCGGAAGTTGGGAGGGAGAAATTGGGAAAGGGGATGGGACATACGAAGGGAGGATGCTTTCCATATCGCGTCGCTTGTCCAAGCAAAAGAATTTCCCCGGAAAAAAGAAGGGGCTAATGTTTATCCAAACCACCGTGGCTCCAACATTACCCCGATTGGCACTTAGTTAAGCCATTATCCGAACATATGACTACCTCGAATAGGTTATGTAAAAGTGTATGAAGTACAACGGAATACAGTTTTCAAGGCCTGACCCTTTTCTTGTAGAAGGCATCACTTTTCCACGACTTGATCCCGGCTGGCCCCCTCAATAATCCCGCTTAACTAAGTGCCATTCACATTACCCCGATTGCCCGGAAAAGACCCGGACCATCTGTTCGGATCCGCCAGCCAAACCCTGGAGATCGTATCCGCCTTCCAATATCGCCACCACTTTGCCGTCGCACAATTGATCAGCGGCTTCCAGCACATGACGGCTCATCATGGCAAAATCCCGATCCGTCAGGAGAACCCCGGCCAGGGGGTCGCGTTCGTGAGCATCGAAACCGGCCGAAATCAAAATGATTTCCGGTTCGAAAGCATGCAGGGCCGGGATCACTTTTTCGTTAATGAGTCGATGGTAAACGTCACCCTTCGTTCCCGCCGGAACGGGCAAATTCAAGGTATAACCTTTTCCCGGACCCCGGCCGGTTTCGGCGGCAGATCCGGTTCCCGGATACAAGGGGCTTTGATGGATGCTGCAGAAAAAGACGGAAGGATCGTCGTAAAAGCTGTCCTGCGTTCCATTGCCATGATGGACATCCCAATCGAAAATAAAGACCCGCCTTGCCTCATGGCCGGCAATGGCATGACGGGCGGCTATGGCGATATTGTTAAACAGGCAAAAGCCCATCGCCATCGAGGTTAGGGCGTGATGCCCGGGTGGCCGGTTGATGCTGAAGGCATTTTTCGCTTCGCCGTTCAGCACCGCATCCACGGCTTGAATCCCAGCCCCGGCCGAAGCCAGGGCGGCCCGGTATGATTGTTTGGACAAGGAGGTGTCCACATCCAACTGCCCGCCTCCCCTTCGCGCCATCTCCTCCACCGAGGCAATGTAGTCCACATCGTGGTTTGCCGCAATGGAGGTAACCGCGGCAGGCCGGGGGGTCAGCCAATCCAATCCCTTGAGTTCGACAGACTGCAGACGCTGCCGAACGGCGCGCACCCGGTCGGCCCGTTCGGGGTGCCCGTAACCGGTGTCGTGCTCCAAGGAAAGCGGATGAAAATAAATCTGAGTGGATGGACCCTTCATGGTTATTAAGTTAAGCTTTAAATACTCAGGTCTACATAGCCTGGAATGCGCGCCCAAGGGCGCGAATTAGGAATTAGGATGGAGAAAGGCACAGAGGCACAAAGCCACAACGGGGGGGAAGCGCCCAGGGGCGCAGGGGAGAAGGGAGTGGAAGCGCCCAAGGGCGCCAATTAGGAATGAGGAATTAGGAATGAGGAATTAGGGAAAAGGGGAGAGATCAAGATCAGGATCACGATTATGGGGCTGCAAGTGCGCTCTCCTTTCTTCTCTC
>JAABVD010000268.1:1287-4780 GCA_014529615.1 Opitutia bacterium | reverse complement strand
CTTTCTCCGACGAGTTTTTTGTGCCCATTCTCGAAAGCGCTCAAAAGCCGGTAAATTCATGGTTAGGAGACCTACAAGGTCACAGAGAGCACAGAGGAGAGAGGGAGATTAACCACAAAAGGCACAAAAAACACAAAATTCCTGGTTTCTGACCTTTGCGCTCTTTGCGACTTTGCGAGAGTCTAATTCCAAATCCTGTCCATCCTGTGTATCCAAGTCCTGTGGTTAATCCCTCCAAGAATTCAAATATCCTGAGCGCCGATTCAATCTTCGAAAGAGTCTGCTGATAGTGTGAACAAATTAACAGGACAGGATACTGGTAAGCGAACCGTCCTCACCTTGCGGGGTGACGGCAGGTTCAGGCGAATGGAGGCGGAATTGCCGGGGCTGGGCCGGGGGGAGGTCCTGATAAAGACCAAAGCCTCTCTGGTGAGCCCGGGCACGGAGCTGAAAGGGCCCGTTTCCCGCGGCGGGAAACAGGCGGGAGGATGGCAAGGCCTGAGGCAAATGCGGTTGAACCCGCAGGAGGACCTGGAACCCAAGCCTTTTGGCTATGCCTGCGCGGGGGTGGTGGCCGCGGTGGGTGCCGAGGTGAAGGCATTGAGGGCAGGGGATTGCGTTGCCGCAATCGGGGCCGGTTATGCCCTGCATGCGGATTATTCCGTTGTTCCGCAAAATCTCGTGGTCCCCTTGCCCGAGGGGGCAAGTTTTGAAGAGGGTGCCTACGGCATGCTTCTGGCAACCGCCATGCAGGCGGTTCGAAGAGGAGAGCCGGGATTGGGAGAATACGTGGCGGTAGCCGGCCTGGGAATCGTCGGCTTGTTGACGGCGCGATGTTATCAACTGGCGGGTTGTCATGTGATCGGATGGGACACGCTTCCCTTTCGGCTGGAGGTGGCGCGGGAGCTGGGCCTGGACGACACGGCTTTGGTCACTGAGGAGGACGAAGTTGAAAAGACCCTGCGGTTTACGGGGGGCAGGGGATTGGATATCGGGGTTCTGGCCCTGGGCGGAGACGCAGCCAAACCGGCCTACGCCCTGGAAAAGTGCATGAAGATTTCGGGAGACGGTCACCCCATGGGAACCATGGTCGTAGTGGGTGGGGCGGAGTTTCCCTTTACGCGTTCTCTGTCCAATCTGGATGTGCGCCGGTCCTCGCGCACCGGCCCGGGTTACCATGACAAAGCCTGGGAACGGGGAAGGGATTACGATCCCGTGTTTGTGCGGTGGGATACCCGCAGCAATCTGGAATTGTCCTTGCGCCTGGTGGCGGAAGGGAAAATTGCGGTGGAGAAGCTGACCACTCACCGGGTGGCTTTCGAGAGGGTGGAAGAAGAAACCGATGGTATCACACGCCATCCCCATGCCATTTTAGGAATGGTCTTTGAATATTGATGATCGCAAAACCATGAAACAGACAAATTTTGAAATATTGAACTTATGGCGAGCCAAGGGGGGCTATTGAGGAAAGATGGAAGCGGTATTTGGTACCAATTTGACCCTTTGGGACCTGGTAGTCCTGGCTTTCTACCTGTTCTTCAAGTTTGCCATTGGGTTCGTCTATAAAAGTTTCAGCAAAGATGCCAGCGACTACTTCCGCGGCGGGGGTAGCATGCGCTGGTGGATGGTGGGAGCCTCGGCCTTCATGACCCAGTTCAGCGCCTGGACCTTCACCGGGGCGGCGGGCAAGGCCTACATCGATGGAGCCCTCGTGGCCACGATTTTCTTCGCCAACGCCCTGGGTTACTTTCTCAATTACTTCATTACCAGTTATCGGTTCCGGCGGATGCGGGTTATCACGCCGATCGACGGGGTTCGCCAGCGCTTTGGAGCCCTCAACGAGCAGGTGTTTACCTGGACCCAGGTGCCCATGCGGGTTCTCTACGCGGGGATCTGGTTGAATGGCTTGGCCATTGTCGTTTCCAGTATTTTCAATATCGATCCCATCATCACTGTTTGGATTGTGGGGCTGTCCGTATTGGTCATGTCGGTAGCGGGCGGGTCCTGGGCCGTTATCGCCTCGGATTTTATCCAGGTCCTGTTGCTCATGTGCATAACCCTGGTATTATGCGTGTTTGCCTTGGCTCATCCCAGTATCGGCGGTTTGGGTGGTTTGATCAGCAAAGCTCCGGAACACCATTTCTCCTTCGCTTCCGCATCTGACGCCCGCTTTCTCTATCTTTGGATCTTTTCCGCTTTTTTTATTCAGGGCTTCAAGCTCAACAGCATGTTCGACGCCTACCGTTACCTCTGCGTAAAGAACGACAGACAAGCCCGCAAGGCCAGTCTCATGGCGGGCCTGCTCATGCTTATTGGCCCGTTGATCTGGTTTATTCCTCCCATGGCCGCCCGCATTATCGAGCCGAATATGGCCGGGGTTTTCCCCGCTCTGAGCAATCCCTCCGAGGGAGCTTTCCTCTTTATGGGTTTGGAGGTCCTTCCGGTGGGAATGATCGGTTTATTGGTCTGCAGCTTGTTTGCCGCCACCATGTCTTCCATGGACAGCGGTCTCAATGTAAACGCCGGGATCTTTGTCAGCAATTTTTACAAACCCATCCTCCGTCGGGAGGCGGGAGGCAAGGAATTGTTCCTGGTGGGAAAGGTGATGTCGGCCGTTTTCGGTATTCTCATCATTTTGGCCGGTTTGCTTTGGCTGACCCTCAAGGACTGGAACCTGTTCGACATCATGACCGTATTCGGCTCCATGATCGCCATCCCGGTGGCCATGCCGCTGGTTTGGGGTCTGTTTATCAAAAGCTCCCCCCGCTGGTCGGGATGGAGCACCGTCCTGATTGGCTTGGTCTTTTCCCTTTTGGTCAAGAAAGCCGAACAGGATGGTTGGTTCGGATTGGGTGAACTGGTCGGCCGGGAGAGATCCGATTTTCTTTATATCTATTCCGGGCTCGGCAACGTCGTGATATGCTCCATCTGGTTTATGGCCACGGTCCAAATCGGCAAGTGGTTCAAGTACAAACCGGAGCCGGAAGTGGAAGAATTCTTTGAAAATCAGAAGCTGCCCATGGATCCTACCGGCGAGAACATTTCCGACAATCGGCAATCCCTCGCCATGGGTAGACTGTGTTTGATCTACGGCGGGTTTATCGGGCTCTTGGGAGCCCTTATCCCCAACAATTTCGGAGGTCGCTTGAGCTTCTTCTTTTGTGCCCTCATCATTGGAGGTATCGGCCTGGCCCTCTACCGGATTGGCCGGAAAATCAGGAATTAACCACAGAGGCCACAGAGAGCACAGAGGAGGAGAGGGAGATTAACCACAAAAGGCGCAAAAAACACAAAAGAGGGGAGAACCAACCCAATTTCAACTATTTTTGAGACATCCCCTTCGTTATGTACCTCATATAGGGCTTTAATGATTTTCGAGTTAAGATCTTATTTCATCGATTCGGTAGTTTACCATAGGAGAAGGCCTTTCAAACGTTTCCTGTTGGAGCGCAGCTCCATCCTGTTGCCGTAGGCATCCAGCCGCGTAGCGGCG
>JAABVD010000268.1:0-1123 GCA_014529615.1 Opitutia bacterium | reverse complement strand
TTCGCTCACTACGAATTTTTGAGATTCCTTGTGGAACCCCGTTGGTGTTCGTTGTTTTGGTCTATTCCTACCCAGCGTGCCCTACGCGACACTGGGCTTTGGAGTGGAACTGCTTTGCAGTTTATTCCAGTGTCAAGGGCGGTTTTAACCGCCCTTGGTGGGTCAGTTTTAAACCGCCTTTTTTGAAATGGCGGACAGGAATGTCCGCCCTCCGTTCTCCCCCCTCTCTCTGAACTCTTTCCTCTGAACTCTTCTCCAGATCCGTGCTCATCTGTGTAATCCGTGGTCAATTTCAAATTCCAAATTCCCGCCCTTGGGCGCTTCCTTTCCCTGTCTGCGTGTTTGCCGTTTGTGATATGAATTGAAATGGCGGACAAGAATGTCCGCCCGCCTTTCTCCCCACTCTGTGCCTTTGTGCCTTTCTCCCCCTAATTCCTAATTCCTAATTCCTAATTCCTAATTGGCGCGCCTTGGCGCGCCCTTGGAACCTGATGGCTCCCCGTCAGGTAGGAAAGGAAGTCGGTCAACTGTCTTTCATCCAGGGGGTTGATGAGTCCCGGGGGCATGAAGGACTGGTTGGAGGTATCGATGGATTCGATTTCCGATCGCGGGATCTGCCGGGCCGGGTCCGGGCCTATCATTTGCAATGCGATTTTGCCCTCGCTTTGGGCTGTGATTACCCCGCCCAAGGCCCGTCCGTCCTTGAGATGCACGGTGGAGAGGCGGTACCCGCTCGGAACGATGGCGCTGGGAAAGAGGAGGTTTTCGATGAGGTATTCAATATCATTTCTTCCGGAACCTGTGAGGTCCGGCCCGATGGGGCTGCCCTCACCATAGAGAAGATGACAAGAGGAACAAAGTTGTTCGTATAAACTCCGGCCGGCCCCTTTATCGGCTCCGGCCAGGAGGGAAGGTTGGGCGAGTCGGCGCATTTTTTCAGCCAGGTCCCGGTTGGCGGGATCGTTTTCGATCGGATTGAAGGTTCCCCAGGCCTCGGCCAGCAATTGCTTGAGCTCCGGATCGGGAAAGTTGGCAATCCGGCGGGCTTGAACGGAGGATAGGAGAGCCTTGGGCAAGTGGTTGTCCCTGATTTGCTCGAGCAATAACTTGGCCCAATTGGCCC
>JAABVD010000267.1 GCA_014529615.1 Opitutia bacterium | reverse complement strand
TGCCCATCCGTGAAATCCGTGGTTAAAACTTTCTTCTGGATTTGCTCTCGAAAAGATCGCCAATTTCGTTAAGATTTTGGGTGCCTTTGTGCCTTTGTGCATCACTCCATCTCCCCCTCTGCGCCCTTGGGCGCTTCCTCGTCCGGCTCAGTTCCTAATTGTTCTGCAAGCAGGTACCGGTACAGCTCGATGGTCAGCCCCTGTTCGCGCTCTTCCAGCCTGCGTCGGGTCCCGGGAGTGAGGAGCATGGCCCTGCATGATTTGTCCGCAACTACCGTCGTCTTCGTCTCAGCAGCCGGATTGGCCGGCCAGATCGCGTCGCCCGGGCTGCACTGACGAAGTCGGCGGCCCTCGGAATCGTGGACGGAGGCCCGGCCCGAGACCAGTAGCTGCAGGCCTTCGGGTGGAACTTCCGGTCCTGCCAGGACCTCCCCGGCCTCATAGCGCCGGGAGATCAACTACGGTCGAAGGGCTTCGATGAGATCCTCAAAGTGAACCTGATGCTCCAGATAGCGCTCAAGGTCATCGACGGTGTGCTCCAGCAAGGAGTCGCGCCGTTGTTCCATCTTGCCCGCATCTTCCCTCCAACCCGCGATGATGAGTTCCTCGCAGCGCTCCAAGCCGAGATCGGCGTTCGGCTCCAGCGGCAAATCCGCAAACACCGAAGGAGCGATGTTTCGCTCCAAACTGATACGCAACTTCTCAGACATACCGCTCAAGACCAGTTGCACCCCCTCCGTTTGCGCTTTCTGCACAAACCTGGCCATTACGCTCACGGCTGAATAGTCGAAACCGGATACCTCGGTGAAATCGATCATCAGACAAGAGGGACGGGAAGATCCGTCCAGGGACTTCTTGAGACGGTCGGCCAGGACTCCGATGCTGCCGAAGAAGATATATCCCTGAAGCCGGTAGACGTGTACCCGGTCGCCCTCCGCCTGAAGGATGGCGCGATCGGGGATGGAGCGGGTCTTGTTGCTCCGACGTTCGCGCGCGGTAAAGTACGAAGCAACCGGATTCACCCGGCTAAGACGCACCGCGAAGAAAACGAGGGTGGCCACCGCGCCGATTCCCACACCCTCGAGTAGACCGAAGAAGATTATGACGACAAAGATCAGCAATATGATGGCGTATTCCGATCCGGGCAGACGACGCCGAGTTTTCACCAGCCCCTCGTCCAACATTCCCAGACCGGCAAAGACCAGCATGCCACCGACAAACGCGGTGGGCACCCATTCCAGCATGCCGTCGCCGAACAACAGCGCGACCCCGATGACGCAGGCTGCGAACACCCCGGTCAGCCGGGTGGTAGCGCGGAAAAGCTTGCTGCGGAGAGATGCGGGAACGATGACGGTCGCCACTGTTCCGCCGCCCAATCCAGCCACCAGGCTGGCCAGGCCAGTGGCCCGGAACTCGCGGTCCCAATCCAGATCCTCGTCCACCGCAACCTCCAGCCCGGCGACATTCAGGATGACGCAGATGAGGGCGATCAGGGTCAACGTCAGCATGTTCGGTATCTGTCCCATGATGGCGGACCAATTCACATGGACGAGGTCGGCCGGGAACAATGCCGGCCAAAGACTTCCTTGTGTCGTCCTGGTAAGCAGCAACCCCGCCTCCCTGGCCGCGCTTCCGGAAATGTCGAGACCGGAAAGAGCAAAATGGTAGGCGCCGATACCGAGCAAAACGCTGGCAGGCAGAATAAGGGGATTTCTCCAGCGCTTCATGGCGAGGTACAATATCATCCCGAAGGTGAGACCGGGGAACCATGTCCACAGAACGGTCGGCTCCAACAGCACGCCCATCCGCCCATCCAAATCCGCCCCCATGAGGGACATGGCTGCCAGGCAAACGGCCCCCCCCGATTCCGGCAACGAATCCTCCTGCCACCGGAAAGGGGATGAAGCGCAACAGGTTGGCGAGCCGGAATCGGCCGACCAGGAGACAGCAAATCCCCGTGGCTACGGCGCTGATGATCAGCGCGCAGGCCGTGGTAGCGAAGAGTTGTGGGCCATCCCCCTGCATGGAAGCGGCAATGGTGGCCATCGCCAGCACGAGCACGGGAGACAGCCCCGCGATAGCGCCGCGGAACCCTCCCGCCAGCGCGATAAGCAAACAGGCGGCGAAGTTTCCGAACAGCACCAGGCCGATGCCCTGGGAGGAATACGGGGCCAGCGCTCCGGAGAATATGAAGGTCCCGAAGGCCACCTGAGCTACCAGCAAGGAGAGACCGGAGGTAAATCCGGCCGACAGCGCCGGAAAGGTCAACGAGGATGGAAACTCGGCACGAAGCCCGCTGCCAATATGCTTATGAGAGGTTTTCACCCTGAGACTCTATCATCCGTGCCCAACCATGTAACCCGTCCTTCGCTGTGCCGTGTGGAGCCTCTTGACCTGCGTAGCGTTGCGAAGCACGGTTTAGGCGAAGCATGGTAGTTTTCTGGCCTTGAATCTTGATCTCTTTCCCTTCTCCCCCAGCGCCCTTGGGCGCTTCCCCCTTTGTGCCTTTCCATTCCCCATTCAACTTTCCTCATTAAGCCATGTCACCTTTCCGGGGAGGGCGTCTATGGATTTGCCGTCGAGATAGTGGTCCGCAACCCGCAATTGATAATTGCCGGGGGGTAGGGCGCAAAATGCGAAAAACCCTGATCCATCGCTTATCACTCGATAGGTAGTTCCCATCAGGGCCACCGGAATACCGGCCTCCGGTTTTCCCGCGGAGTCCTTCAAATAACCCGCAATAAAGGATTGTCGGTCGCGCCAATCCGGAGGGGGAAGGGGGACTGGATAGGGGTAGATATCTTCCCCTATTCTGGTCCAGACAGGGGAGCGGTCGGCTACAAGTTGGCCTAAGGATTCGGAAGCTTCCAGGGTAGGCCTGTTGTAACTGAAAAGGCACGTGCCCAAGCCCCTCTCCACTGTTTCACGATATTGGACGAGCACGTCATCCCGGGAATTAAAGTAACCTCCGATGCCCACTATCAATCTGCCTCTCTGGCTTTTCTTCCTCAACCCCAGAGTATAATCGGCCCAATTGCGAAAATCCAGGGCCTGGAGTTCAACCCTTTCCCGTTTATAGTCCATGAGGAAGGCAGCATCGACCAAGCCCTTTTCCCACCAGCCTCTCCAATCCTGCAAGGCATCGGTATAGGGACGAGATTCGGAAAAATCGATTATCGGGGCCGGGCCCCAACCAACCACGTTTACACTGAAGATGGCGGCGGGCCGATGCCTCCATACCAAAATAGCACAACGCTTGACAAATTCGGTCACTCGGTTGCGGCGATAATCCTTCCAAACTTCATCGTCGGGAGCGTGAATATCCTCCCGGTTGGTCTGCCGGAGAAATCGCTCTAAAGCCAAAAGGTTATAACCGCGATCAATGACAAAATATCGAATATATTCCAAGTTATTCCCGCACACTTCGTTATATAAGAGGCACTCATCTATAACGGCCAACAGGTCGTCCTGCACGCCGGGGAGCCCGGGGTCGAGTTCGAATTAGAGTTCA
>JAABVD010000266.1 GCA_014529615.1 Opitutia bacterium | reverse complement strand
GCTTATACCCTCATTTTCCGCATCCACCGCCATCCTCCACCCGATTGGTACTCCTAAAAGCGCCCCCGCGCCACCCACTAGCACTCCGGCTACCACCTTTTCTTCCAGGCTGACCCGCTCTGTACTCTCTCCCCCTTCTCGTTTTTTTTGTAAGGCAGGGCGCGGGGGGTTTCTACCTGAAGGGCCGGGGACCTGATCGGGCCTTTCGGTATGCACCCCGCCCCAATCCACTATTGCCAAGGGACCTTCCATAGGGAAAAAAGTATTGTTCTCTACCTGAAAAATCCGTGTCAAGTGGGGATTTTTTCGATACTCCCATAAGGGCGGTTTCATCTTCCTCCAGTTGTACAGCTTGACCTTCGGGTTCCCGCTTTCAGGGCCTGCACGAGGCTTTTCGCTTTGATTGAACGTAACCCTGGAAAGAGCCCGGCCGATGTACGCGGAACGGATGGCGTTGCGCCCACCCGCCACCCCCAAATCCACCCAAGCATTCCAGTTTGCATCCTGGCCGTTGTACATCCCCGACATCCACCGCCCTATCGGAAACTCTTTTTGAGCTTCGATCGGCCCACCAAGAGCCAACAGCAGCGGAACCAAGTGATACGGTCGATGAAACCTCATTGGCATTTATGCTCTTCCCAAAGGAGATAGAACGCGCAGCTTGCACCTCATTTTTATTGCAGGAGGGTCCTTTCCTGGGTGAGGGATTTGTCTCCGACGTTGAAATTCGTAGAGGTAAACGCCGGGGCCGGCGGGGCGTCCCTGGTCGTCAAGTCACTCCCAAAAGACTTCATGGATTCTGGCTTTCGATAGAGGCAATCAACCAATCGCTGGTTACGGGCTACGGTCGGGCTCGCCAAGGAAACGGCAAATAAGCACTGGAACATTCGAGCTCATGATAATTCCTCTTGTGAGTTGAAGTTCAAAGGTAGAAATCTGTACACTAAATAGGCGTGATATTTTGCCTATTTCCCATGATAAATCAGTGACAATGCTCCCCCAGTCTAACCAGTGCCCGTTAGTTGAGGGGAACTTGGGTCGGGCAACGGCTGTTGGCCGTGTCCGGAGTTGGGGCGTGACCGGCGACGTGCGTCCTTCCGCTCCGTAGCCCATGCGCAGGACGCGCTCATCGAAGTCCAAGGCCACGGTCACTTTGTCGGAGCCAATGCGGCCGACCGCCTCAGATAGTGCCTCTGCCGGTTCTTTTTGAATCCCAGGGCCGGCATAGCAGATTGACCCCTTGGCTTGTTGAATCAGCTCGGCAATTCGTTTCGAAGAGATATGGCAATAAAGTGGGTTGTTGTTCATCGGGGTGTATCCTGTGAATTCGTCGGCCCAACGGGCTGCCTCCAACGCCGACTCCAAAGGAGTCCACCCTCCATCATCTTCGGTCGGGCGTCCGTCCACTGGCGGGCTGCCCTCCACCACCACCCCCTCAGCTGCCTCTTCGCTTCCTTCTCCACCTGGATCGTCGGTTCCGGCATCTTTCTCCTCCCTCTGTTTTCTTATCTCCTCACGAGCGAAACGCCGAATCATGCGCTGAACCGGCTTCGGGTCCCACCCGACCTGATGGATCAGGGCATCGGCCATGAGATTCACGAACTCGCCGAGGCTCACCCCGGCTGCTTTGGCCCCCGTCCATGCCTGCTGGAAGTAAGGCAGGGCTCGATTGTAGGCTTCCTCGTCGAATAAAAGGCCGCCCGCAGTGAGTTGGTTCGGATCCGGCTTGGACGCAGCCACGGCCCCGATTCCGGGAAAATGGGTGTCCGCGGGCGGATTATCGGGTTAGAACGGGTTCTCGAGCATGCGACCCATTCCCGGTCTGGGTATTTCTCCTCCTGGCGGGACCGCTCAACCGTCCACACGGCCCCGGGAGGAGAGACGTGAAAAAGGCGGACGCACGCGGAGAAAGGACCGGAGAACCGGCTTCGTTCAGCTTTTCAGCGGATTCAGCGGTTGATGCGGAAGGGAGGGGTGCGAGAGCTCAGCGCATGGGTCGTCCTCCTGACAAGGATGAAGGAAACCCGGCTGTTTAGGGTTGCCGGGCCCTGTCAACCACCTCAACGAGAACAGCGTGGCTCCGCCTATTCGCCAAGCACCGGGGAGCTACCCCTATGCCGGGAAATTCTGGCTGTTGTATTCAGCGAAAAACCCGGCACATCGGGTTTCTCGTTGAGGTTTGTTGACACACCAATTCTAATCGGGTAGCCAATAGGATGCAACGAATTTGGGGCGGCCTTCGTCTCCCCCCCTCGCTCAGAACTACCCCCGGCCATGGTGGCCGATTCAGGGTTGTTGGCTCGTATTCTCCGACCCCCAAGCAGCACATCTGGGGTCTCCGGGGAGGATCTTGTCCGCGGCCCTCTGGGATCTCATAGGGCACTGCCCGGCCCGGATCGACCTCGTAGCCCAGGTTTGCCCAGGGCCTGGATGGTAATCGCGCTCACAGGATGGGGACGCGCCTCGTTGTCGGACGCTATGAGACGGGAACTCCCTGCCCGTGCGGTAACTGGTTCGCTCGCAAGCGTATCGCCCGATTTGCTGCTCGAGGTGAACGCGCGTTTCCCCAGTTGACCCCCTGTTTGCTCCCTTTCAGCTCCTTCTCCTCCCCCCGGATTTATCGGCGGATGCCGTGCGCTGGCTGTCGAAAGGCCGGTGCCCAAATCCTGGCCCCCGCGACCAGCACCTCACTGCGCATCCGGGGTCCGGGACCTCGGCCAGCAGGGCGGCTTTCCAGCCCCAGCGATTCGGGAAAACCCCTTTCCTTGGTGGAAGACCAGCGGAAAAACAAGGAGAAGCAAATGGACGGCGGAAAACTGAAACCGGGCTGGCGAGAGGGGGTCGAACTCCGCAAAAGCCCTTGCGGTGATTTTTTCCCGGTGCTTTCGCCATGATTTCCGTCTCCGTATCCCTGATTAATTATGGAATAAAGATTGACAGAAAAGCCGGAAAATCAAGGGATTTGTCTACTCAGGTCACTACTGTCCGGTTGAGCGCTTTGAAGAATCGTGTAACTAATTAATCTACAATGTAGTTGTGCAAATAAATGAGCGTTTTGAGTTGTGCAAATAAGTGAGCGTTTTCGATTTGAAATCGATCGTAGATTTGGGCCATTCAGCACTGCATTTAACGAGTGAGGGAATGGCCGATGCAATCAAAGGTATCAGTCCGCTGAGGAGGAATTGTTGTGTTCGGTCGAGCTTCCTGTGGCTGGCCAAGTGCTTATGAATTGCATCGGAAGTAAAAATAAAACCCATCATTTGGATTCTCCTCTCTATGACCCGCGCCTTCCTTTCCGGTATCGCTTGGAGCGGTGGTAATCCAGCGGGACTATGTGGCGGTCATCGACCGAACGCAAGCGCATCCCCTTGTCCACCCCGAGGGCTGCCGCATCGGATCCGGATAAGGCTGGGGAGATGAGGATCTCCCCATTATCGGCAAAGCTGATCACACCCACCTCGAACACTGCGTCAATGTGGACAGCGAGCAGGAGTCCGCTCAACAGGTTGGTCCGGTCT
>JAABVD010000265.1 GCA_014529615.1 Opitutia bacterium | reverse complement strand
GAACTGAGCTTGGGCCAACTGGGTATTGATAATGCCGCCGGGTGATCCGAGACCGAAGAGGAAGGAATTCGATCCGCGGTTAATATCGAGACGACCGGAAATGTAGGAATCAAAGGGGATTTCGGTCTCGAAATAATTGACCGTGCGCGTTGCGCGAGACAACCCACGAATCCGATTTGCATTGCCGGGGTCTTCACGGGTTTCCTCCGAGGTAAGTTGTCGATCCAAGGCCGCGGACGCGCCTTGGAAGTTGCTCTGTTGGACTCAGACATCGGTGTTTGTGGTGTAAACGAGCACTTCATCGAGGCTGGTTGCCCCAAGATCCTCCAGGAATTCCTCAGTAATGACCTGAACTGAAGTCGCCACATCCGATAGATTCGTCCTTACCCGGCCCCCGGCCAGGGTCTGGGATGCGTAGTAACCGGAATCGGCGCTTTCGTCGACCTGGAAGGGGGACAGTTGGTAGATATCCTCGTCTCCGGCCTCATCCTCCTGGGCCAGAGCCAGGTTCAGACCGCCAAAGATCATACCGGCAAGGAGGGCGATGCGAAGCGAATGGATCGAAATTATTGAGCAACTATTTGAGTTCATTATTATAATGGGGATTATTCAGTCACGGTTTTTATGATGCGGAAAAAGATCCAGCCTGGGGTAAATGGGATAGCCCCGAGCATTATTTGAACGAGTGAAGCAAGGCTCAAGTATACACCTCTTTGGGGTATGAATATATCCTCATTTCTTAGGATATCAACACCTGCCGCAGCCTTGATTCTGCACATTTTTTTTCCATCTGGGGAAAAAGTATGCCACTTTGTGGATCAGGTGGTTAAAAATTCAGGGATTTAACAGGGCATGTACCGAGCAAGAACCATTTTCCCAAGCGCATTGTTGGCTGCCGTTCTGCCATCGCTGCCAATTCGGGCAGAAACGCAAGAAACCCTTAAGGCCGTTTCCATAAACCGCCTCGAGCAACGTCTGGCCTTAATCGACGCTGAATTAAACGATTTGGCAAGCTTCAGTATGCGAAGCGGGATCGGCCCGGTGGGGTTCAGGTCGGACTTCCATGAGGACAGCCATCACACCGAATGGATAGAAATCGACCTGGGAGAGGAAACGCCAATCGATCAAATTGTGCTGGTGCCCGTCATTTGGCGGGATACGAAAACAGGTTTCAGGGCAGACGGATTTCCCCTGGTATTCCGCCTTGTCGCTGGAAATAGAGGCGACACAGACGGCGCCGTGATTGCCTCCTTCGGACCCGAGGATGGGCTTCTACCGCGCGTCGCCCCGTTGGCGGTGCCCATCCCGGAAATCCTTGCTACCTGGATACGGCTGGAGGCTTCGGTGCTTTCTCCCCGGGCCTGGGATGGGAAATACATACTCCAAATGGATGAGATCCTAGTATTCAGCGGACAAGAAAACATCGCGCTCAACAAACCTGTTCGGGTTTCATCCGATGATGTACAAATTCCTGGCCCGCGGAGTAAACAAAACCTCGTGGATGGTTTTGTTCCCTATTTAATGGATGCCGCCCACGGAGAACAGAGCATTGCCTTTTTAGGTGAAAGTGGATTGGGAGACCATCCGACAATTATGATCGATCTCGGGTCGATTCATGAATTAAACCGCATTCACTTCCACGCCATCGAATTGGGAGATACCGTGCCCCAAGCTTCTCCCCTCGGTTTGAGTCTTCCCAGCCAACTCACTGTAGAAGGAGCCATCAAACCCGACTTTTCGGATGCGGTTCGTTTGATTGAATACCGCAGGGAAACGATTTACGACACAGGGCCCATCATCATGCGGCACTTCCCTGAAAGCGCTTGTCGTTATATCCGCTTGATCGCGTCCGAACCCTATATCGTAGAAAGAAATGGCACAAAGAAATCATTATTGGGATTTGCTGAAATCGAACTGTTTTCCAAGGGTTCGAATGTGGCCATGGGTAAGGCAATAACCAGCAACTTGAAACCTGTCAGCACTATACGTTCCCTATCCGCTTTGACTGACGGCTCCAACCTATATGGGCAAATCTTACCCATAAGGGATTGGTTGAACGAACTGGCCCTGCGCCATGATTTGGAGACGGAACGCCCCGTCGTCCTGGCGGAATTGAATAAGCGCTATGCGCGCCAAAAGACCTATCTGAGCCTGTTGGGTTGGCTAGCCGCGCTACTGGCCGCCGGGATAGTATTTACGATACTCATCTTCCGAAACTTGTCCATGCGTCAAGTGGCCAAGATCAAGGAGCAACTGGCCGCTGACTTGCACGACGAACTGGGCGCCGACCTGCATACTATAAGACTGTTGTCCGATATGGCTGAAGAGGCCAGGAACTCCCCCGAAGAATTGACCTCATTGCATCAACGAATCCGGAGGGTTACCGAGCAAAGCGGCGGCGCCGTACGCCATTGCACCAACATGATTGAAGCCGACGGACTGCTTACCAGTATGCCCCATGCCATACGCCGCGCCTCCCGCCGGATCATGGCCAACCTCAAAAACGACATTTCCATAGAAGGCGAAGAATATCTCGAAAAACTCAATCCGCGGACCCGCTTTGATCTGATCCTGTTTTACAATGAATGCCTCGTCAACATCAGCCGCCATTCCGGCGCCTCCGAATTCAGCACCCAACTGAAAGCAGATCCCAAGGAGGTTATTCTATCCGTCGGGGATAACGGCCGAGGGCTTTCCAAATCCAAGGTAAACGGGGTGCCAAAATGCCTTAACCCCAGGGCCCGTTACTTGAGAGCCAAGGGCTCGGTGGAAAGCCCTGCCACCGGAGGTACCCGTATCCGATTAAAGTTTTCTACGCCCCGAAAATGGAGATCCCATGAAAAATAATATCAGAATAATGCTTGTCGAAGACCACCCCGAATACCGGGAAGTGGTTGAAATGGCTTTGAACAAAGAGCCGGGCATGCAATTGCTGAGCCAGTTCGGAACGGCGGAGAGGGCCCTGCGCAGCATGCAGAATTGCCCCCGAACTGAAATACCCGATATAATTCTTTTGGATTTGAAACTACCGGGCATGCCCGGTCTCGATTCCATCAGGTGGTTTAAAGAGTATGTGCCAGATTCCAGAATCATTATCCTCACTCAGTCCGAGAGGGAAGCGGATATTCTTCAAGCCATCATACGCGGCGCATCGGGCTACCTCTTGAAGTCCTCCTCCTTGAATCAATTCAAGGAAGGAATCCGCACCGTATCAAATGGAGGGGCAGCCCTGGATGCGGGTGTGGCTAAGTTTGTTCTGGAAACCCTGAAATCAACCCTTCCCCAGAAAAAAAACAACCGGGAAATCACCGAGCGGGAAATGGAAGTCCTGACGCTTCTTGCGCAGGGTCTTGTCAAAAAAGAAATAGCCAATCAGTTGGGAATAAGTACTACCACCGTAGTCACTCATGTGGCCCACATCTACGAAAAGCTCCATGTCCAAAACGCGCCCGCCGCTGTCGCCAAAGCTTTTCTCATGGGCATCTACACCCCGGGTAAGGATTTGTTCTGAGGGGCGCATTTCCCGCCCCCGGGA
>JAABVD010000020.1 GCA_014529615.1 Opitutia bacterium | reverse complement strand
GTGGTGGAGTGATGGAGAAATGGAGTGGTGGAATGGGGAGAGGGGAGGAAGCGCCCAAGGGCGCGAATTAGGAATTAGGAATTAGGAATGAAAAGGCAGGGAAAATAAACCCCGGAGGGGCACGGATGAGGGAGATGGGGGAGAGAGATCAAGATCACGATCAGGATCAAGATTTTGGAACCAGCATCCAGGAACCAGCATCCAGCACTATTTCGGGGCGCAGTAGAAAATTGGGTGATGTCGCTTTAGCGGTTGTGAGAAATGCAGGCTAGACTTGAGGGCCCAAATTTCAAAAGCTGTCCGGCTTTGTGTTGTCCTTATCGGATGTAAGGGGAACGCTTGAATTTGAGGATTAAAAAACTATGACGGCAGAAACGGGTTCAGTGCTATTGGTTATTCGGGATGGATGGGGCGTCAATCGCAACCCCCGACACGATTCCTTCAACGCTATCAAGCTGGCTCGAACCCCTGTTGCGGACCGGTTGACCTCGGAATGGCCCAGAACCGAATTGGCCGCATGTGGACCGGACGTCGGGGTTCCCCCCGGGGTAATGGGCAATAGCGAAGTGGGACACCAGAACATCGGGGCAGGGCGCATTGTGGATCAGGAGGTGGTGCGGATCTCGAAGGCTTTTACCACCGGGAGTATCCGTGAAAACGAAACCTTGCGAGCGGCTTTCCAACGGGTAAGACGAGGAGGCGCATTGCATTTGCTGGGGATTTTTTCCGATGCCGGTGTGCACGGATTGCTCGAACATCTCTACGGATTGCTGAAGGAGGCCAAAGCGGCCGGACTGAAAGAAGTTTATATTCACGCCTTCACCGACGGCAGGGACACGTCCCCCCAAAGTGGTCTGGGCTACATTCGGGAGGTAGAAGCGAAATGCAGCGAAATCGGGGTGGGGAAAATTGCCACCGTTTGCGGCCGTTTTTGGAGCATGGACCGCGATAACCGTTGGGATCGGGTGGCTGAGGCCTATCATATGCTGACCGGATCCAAAGCGGGAAACTCGGCTTCCTCCGCCGTCCGTGCGGTGGAGCACTATTACCGCAACCCTCTGGATCAATCCAGGAAGGGGGACGAATTCATTTTGCCTACCTGGGTGGTTGATGGGAAAGGTGAACCATTGGCGACTATCGGGCACGGAGATACGGTCATATTTTATAATTACCGCGGGGATCGCCCCAGGGAAATTACTCGCGCCTTTATCGAAGAGGATTTCAGCGCTTTCGACCGCGGGGAATATTTAGACCTCTTTTTCGCCGGAATGACCGAATATCAACAGGGTCTGCTGGACCACGCCGTGTTCGCCAAGCCTCCCAAAATGAACCACATTCTGGGAGGCTATTTGTCCGACCGGGGTCTGAAGCAGTTCCGGTGTGCCGAAACCGAGAAGTACCCCCACGTGACCTATTTCTTCAACGACTATCGGGAGGAGCCCTTTCTC
Organism: Opitutia bacterium; assembly: GCA_014529615.1. Classification (GTDB taxonomy): domain Bacteria; phylum Verrucomicrobiota; class Verrucomicrobiia; order Opitutales; family UBA2995; genus JAABVD01. The sequence continues at coordinate 19,688 of JAABVD010000020.1, read as the reverse complement.
GGTGAGGACCGGGAGATGGCGGCAAGTCCCAAAGTCACCACCTATGACCTGGCCCCGGAAATGTCCGCTGAAAAGGTAAAGGATCTCACCCGTCGAGCCATCCTTTCCCGCCGCTATGATTTCATACTGGTTAATTTTGCCAACCCCGACATGGTGGGGCACACAGGATCTCTTCCAGCAGTTGTCAAAGCCTGCGAAAAAATCGACCATTGTCTGGGCCAGTTGTTGGAGGCCGTAAACGAAGTCGGTGGGGTGGCGCTGGTGACGGCCGACCATGGAAACAGCGACCAAATGTGGGACCCGGCCCTGAACAGTCCGCACACCGCCCATACCCTCAATCCCGTGGAACTGGTAATTTACGGGAAAGATTGCGAAAATTTGAAACTATTACAGGGTGGGGGACGTCTAGCCGATATAGCCCCCACGGTTTTGCGCCTCTTGGGCTTGGAACAACCAAAAGAAATGACAGGACAAAACCTGATACGCTAACCATATGACCATGGGTACTAAGCAGCACGCCATCATGGGCCTGATCCTGGCCGCCACTTGGGGGAGTTTTTTGTCTCGGCCCGGCCATGGAATGGACATATTGCCCTTGGATCAGGTCAAACCCGGTATGGCGGGGGAATGGCGAACGGCTGTTTCCGGATCGGACATCCGGACCTTTCAACTTCGGGTCATTGGAATAGCGGACCATTTTATCGGACCTAATCGGCCCGTCATCATTTGTGAAGCCACGGATGAGGAAAACAGGCTTTCGGGCCCGGTTGCGGGGATGAGCGGAAGTCCTGTTTTTATCGAGGGCAAATTGGTCGGAGCCTACGCCTATGGCTACACCTGGCCCAAGCATCAGGCCATTATAGGCGTGACCCCCATTGAAGAAATGCTCCCGGTGATGGATGAGCCCGCGGTTCGGTCCACTTCTGCGGAAAGGAATTCCCCGCGTTGGAAATCGGTAGAACCGGCCAGCCGGGAACGACTTTTAAAGTACCAATCGGCCCTGAAGCCCCTTCCTTCCCCGTTGTTCGTATCGGGGATTTCGCAAAACACGCTGGAGGCTTTTCAATCGGATATCGATTCCATCGGGCTCGACGTGATGAATGCCCCGATGGGCTCGGCCAAGCAATCCGGGGAAATTTCCCTGGAAGCGGGATCTCCTGTTACTGCCATTCTCATGTATGGAGATTTCAATTTCGGAGCCACCGGAACGGTCACTTACGTGGATGGCGACCGGCTTCTGGCCTTTGGACATTCCTTTTTCCAGTGGGGGGACGTGGAGATACCCCTGGCCCATTCCGAAGTATTGACGGTGGTACGATCCTTGCCCTCTTCCTTCAAGCTGTCCAATTACGGGAAGGTCTTCGGTCGCGTTTATCAGGATCGGCTCACTGGAATCGCGGGAGAGGCGGGAACCTTTGTTCCAATGACCGATTTTTCCGTTCACGTCTCCTATCCCGATTCTCAGGAAAAATCCTTTTCCGCCAAAATGTTTCGGCACCCGCGCTTCAGTCCTCTCTTAAATGGCCTCGCCACCATGGAGGCCCTTACCCGCGTGAACGAGTTCTCCGAGGAGCAAACCCTGACTGTCACCACCCGGTTAAAGGTGGAAGGTCACGATCGAATCGAACTTACCGATATTTTTTCGGGAGTCGGAGCGGCCCAGGAAGCAGCTTTTCAGGGGAGGGCCATCCACAGCCTGATTGCCGACAGTATTTTCGATCCTCCCGCAATGGAATCGGTGGAGGTGAGGGTGGAATCCCTTCCCCGAACCCTTATCCATCTTCTGGATGCCGTCTATCTGAAAGATAATGTGCTCGATGCCGGGGATGAGGTCGCATTGACCCTCAGTCTCAAGGACCACGCAGGTAATCGGTTCCGGCGCAAGGTCAGCTTTCCCTGCGGATGCGGTGGCGGCTGAGAAAATAGACTATGAGCAATTCTTTCCCGCCACCCGCATCGAACATGTTCTCGAACGATTGGATGCGCTGAAAAGCCGCGACCGGATCTATATTAAAATCTTGCGCAGGTCCCAGGGGATCAGCGTGGAGGGAAAACACCTCTCCGGATTACCGCCCTCCACCCTGGCCCTCTTGAAAAATGCCAAGGGGCTGAAGGTTGACAAGAACTTGCAATGGGATCCGGTATTTGAATTGCGCATACCGGTTGAGGCTGAATTTCGCGGAAGCGCCTTCCTGCCCTTAACCGTCAGGTGATATGAAATTAATCCGAACTCTTTCAGTGTTGCTCTTATTCGCTCCCCCGGCTTGGGCACGAACCCACGAAACCGTGCAACAATCGTTCAGCGATTTTATCAAGGGCGAGCTGAATGGCATCTCCCTTCATTCCGACGGTTACTTGCTGGCCGCTCCGAAATTGACCCCGTTTGCCGAGATAGATGCCCCCATTCTCTGGGCCGCAGAATTGGATTCCGAAGGAAATCTCTACGTCGGCACCGGAAATGAGGGAACTATCTTTAAAGTGGACGTGGAGGGAACGGTTACCGAAGTTTTCAAACCCAATCGCCTCATGTCCCGGGCCATGGCCATCGATAGCCGGGATCAACTCTACGTGGCTGTTTCTCCCGAGGGTGGATTGTACAGGATTTCCGGGAATGGGACGGTGGAAGTCTATCTGAGCATCCCCGACGCTTACGTCTGGGACATCCTGATAGACGAAGAGGATGTCCTCTACCTCGCCTCGGGCCCGCACGGGGTTGTCTACAAGGTGGATACCCGCGGCAATGAGCCCGAGGCAAAGGTATTTTTTGACAGTGAGGAAACCCACATTACGGCCATGGATATTGACAACGAGGGCAATCTCCTGGCCGGAAGCGCCACCCACGGACTCCTCTACCGCATCGATAAAGAGGGTGGGGGGAAGGTAATTTATGCCACCGGTGACAGGGAGATTCGCCGGATTCTGGGCCGACCTGACGGATCCATCTTCTTCACCTCGTTCAACCATCCCGGAAGGCCCGTTACCAAGCCACAACCGTCCCGGGAAAGTTCCACCTCCAACGCCTCTGATAAAGCGGGTGGCAGTTCGAATTTTGCCGAAGATACTCCTCCCAAGAGCTCTGCCGCTTCCTCCCGTTCAATCTTTTCCATGACCGTGACGGCAAAACCAGACGATGGCAGTTCCCTCTATCGCATGGATGCGGAAGGCTTCGTAACCCGTTGGTGGCAATACAAGGATACATCCATCTATTCTGTAAATGAAGAGGAGGATGGAAGGATATTCCTGGGCACGGGCAGCCAGGGACATCTTTACACGGTGGCTCAACCCGGGGATTGGACCTTCCTGCACGACCTCGAATCCGGTGGAGAGATAACCGAAATTATCAAGGGTCCCGGGGACGATACCTCTTACCTGATCTGCAGCAATCCCGGGCGCATCCTGTTATTCGACAACGGGCAGCGAAATGAGGGAAATTTCGAATCCGAGGTGGTCGACTTCAAGCAGGTCTCACAATTTGGCAGTTTTCAGGTGTTTATCGAACCGAACGGAAAAGAGTCGGTCGGGGTGGAAGTGCGGGCTGGCAACGTGGAGGATCCGGATCGCACTTGGACGGACTGGACCGGATTGGTCGGAGAAAACCTCATCTTCGATAACCCTCTGCCGCCCTCCCGCTACCTGCAGTACCGATTGCGGTTCAGCGGAGCAGAAGTCGCCCCGGTACATCAGGTCCGGTTCTTTTCCAGAACCCAAAACCTGGCCCCCATGGTGACCAGCATCAAAATTCTGGATCTGGGTTATGAGGCAAAATCCATAACCTCCACGGCCTCCGCCCCCAATGTAGATTTGGCCCGCAGTATTAATTCCGGAATCGAGGCGGAATTTGAAAAATTGGCCAATAAGCCCAGGCAGGTGAAAGTTTTTGAAAAACCGGGATCCCAGACCGTGGTCTGGCGTTCGGTGGACGGCAACGACGATGATTTGATCTACAAACTTCAGTTGGCCCGTTTGGGAGATGGAAACTGGATAACATTGGCTGATCATCTCGAGCACACTTACCACTCTTTTAATACCAAGGGTTTTTCGGATGGCCTCTACCGTTTGAGAGTCACGGCTTCGGATGAACCCTCCAATCCGCGCATTGAAGCCAAATCGGGAGAAGCGGTGAGCAATGTATTTCCTATCGACAACACCCCTCCCGTCATTGTGCTGGAGGATTTCCATCGGGATGGGGACACCGTGACCTTGAAGCTGACCGCTTCCGATTCGACCAGTCTGATCCGCAGGGCCAATTTCCGACTGAATGGAAACGACATGGATTCGATTCATCCGGATGACGGTATTCTGGACGAAAAACTGGAATCGTTTACCCTGGAGCTGGATGTCGCGGAGGATTCAGGCCAGAGCCTCATGGTGGAAATCGGGGATGAAGTGGGCAATTCGACCGTCCTGACCCGGAGCCTGGGTTAGCCCGCATGTCTCCGTACCGGGTTTACTTCGCAGGGAAGGACGACACGCTGTTGCATGGCAACTTTGCGCCGCCAGGATTGCAAGGAATGACCCCAATCAGGGAGGACCCGATCAAAATTGGTGTTGATTTAAGTGCCTTCCTTCAAGTTTATAGCTCGCTTCCCCTTTAACCCGGGGAAAAGGCTAAATTTGAATCAGGCAAATCAGGAAAAAATATGAAACGCACGCATCATTGTGGAGAACTGAGGAGGTCGGATATCGGTTCGACCGCCATACTCAATGGGTGGATCGATTCGGTGCGCGACCATGGAGGCGTATTATTCGTCGACTTGCGCGACCGGGAAGGGGTCACCCAGGTCGTTTTCAATCCGCAGCAAGGTGATGCCATTTCCCGGGCGCTTCACCAATTGAAGCCGGAAAGCGTTATTGTGGTAGAGGGTAGGGTCACGGAGCGTGAAAACGATGCCGTCAATCCACGCCTGGCCACGGGGGAGGTGGAAGTGCATGCCGAATCCTGCACCCTGCTCAATTCCTCGCGGACGCCTCCTTTTCCCATCGAGGACCGGAAGGGAGACAGGGTAAATGAAGACCTTCGGTTGACCTACCGCTACCTCGACCTGCGGCGGCCCAAAAACCTGGCCGTATTGAAGAAGCGTCATCGGGCCTGTAAAATCATTCGCGACTACATGGATGAAGAGGGATTTATCGAGGTGGAAACCCCCATGCTTTTCAAGAGCACCCCGGAAGGAGCCCGGGAGTATCTGGTGCCGAGTCGGGTAAATCCCGGGGAGTTCTATGCCTTGGCTCAATCGCCCCAGCAATTCAAGCAAATGCTCATGGTAGCGGGAGTGGAGCGTTATTTTCAGTTGGCCCGGTGCTTCCGGGATGAAGATGGGCGGGCAGATCGACAACCCGAGTTTACCCAGGTCGACCTGGAAATGTCGTTTATCGACCGGGAGGACATGTACGCCCTGATCGAGGGAATGATGCAGCGTCTTTGGAAGGGACTTTTGGACGTGGATCTCGACCTGCCGTTCGAACGTCTGTCCTACCAGGATGCCATGAATAACTACGGCTCTGATCGTCCGGACCGCCGATTCGGGTTCAAACTGGCCGACCTCAACGACATTTTCAAGGGTTCCGAATTCAAGGTGTTCAAGCGGGTCATAGATGGCGGAGGTCACGTCAAGGCCATCAATGCCAAGGGGCTTTCAGATATCACGGAAGGTGAACTCAAATACCTGACCGATATGGCCACGGCCATGGGCGCCAAGGGACTGGCCTTTATCCGGGCACGTAAGAGCGGCCTGTGGAAATCCCCCATCCTCAAGTTCTTCAGCGATGCCGAGATAGCGGCTTTGCGCGAGCGCATGGAAATCGAAGACGGGGACCTGGTGTTTTTTATGGCCGCGGGGTGGGAGAGAGCCTGTTCCATTCTGGGCAAGGTCCGTCTGGAGGCGGCCGCGTTACTCCGGAAGCGTGGTATATTGGCTATCGACCCCTCGATTTGGGAGTTTTTCTGGGTCATTGAATTTCCCCTGATGGTTTTCGATGACGAAGCGGGCCGCTTTGTTTCCGCCCACCATCCCTTCACCGCTCCTTTGGTGGAGGATAGACATTTCTTGGATGAGGATCCCAGATTGGCCCGCGGCCAGCACTACGATCTGGTGTTGAATGGGATGGAACTGGGGGGAGGAAGTATCCGAATTCATCAACCGGATCTGCAGCAGAAGGTTTTCGAGGAGGTGCTTCAACTACCCAAGGAGGTCATCGAAGATCGTTTCGGCTACATGGTGAACGCCTTTCGCTATGGCGCGCCACCCCATGGCGGAATCGCACTCGGGTTGGACCGCATCGTCGGCCTGCTCTGCGGGACGGCAAGTATACGCGATGTCATTGCATTTCCCAAAACTCAGAAAGGGCAATGCCTCATGTCCAGCAGTCCCGGGCCGGTCACCGAAAAACAACATCGGGATTTGCACATTCGTTCCAGGGTAGTAGAAAAGCGTAGGCCTTAGGCCGGAAATCCGGATTTGAAACTGCATTTCGAGTAGAAGCGGCATAGGCGCGCCAAACAGCCTCGGTGCAATCGCGGCGTAAAGCCGCTCCTACAACTTTTGTGAGAAATGCTGGTTGGGTTTGAATTGTACATTTTCGTACAATTCCGGGTTCCATCAGGAAATGCCTCGGCAAAGCGTTGGGAAAGAAGGGCCTGCAGGCTGACAATCCGAAGAGATTTGGGAAAAACCTCTCAGTTGGCATATGAGGTGCTTTATTGGGGCACAAAATGGCCTTTGACCGCATAAAACCGAAAGCTAACCGATCATATTATGCATCTAAAATATAAACGATTCATTACCCTTTTCCTGGGTCTCATAGCTGTAATGGGATTTGCCTGCACCGGATTTGCCGAGTGGGAATCATTGGAGCAGTTCCAGGAGTCCGCCGCTTACCCCAAATTCCTGATTGACAATTTGTGGTTACTTATTGCCGCAGGTTTAGTGTTCGTCATGCACTTGGGATTCGCCACACTCGAAAGCGGGCTGACCCAGTCCAAAAATACCGTCAACATCCTGTTCAAGAATGTGTTCATCATCTGTATGGGAACCCTGGCTTACGCCGTTTGGGGATTTAATTCCATGTACCCTGTGGACAATTGGATCTGGGATGGTGTCATCGGCAAGGGTGGTCCCATACCTGATGCCACCCAGGCGGTGGGCAATTTGACCAGCGACTATGCCGACTACACCTTGTGGACCGATTTCATCTTTCAGGCCATGTTTGCCGCGACCGCCGCAACCATCATATCCGGGGCGGTGGCCGAGCGCATCAAACTGGGGAGCTTCATGGTCGGGGCAACCCTAATCGTGTTGATCGGATATCCCATCACCGGGTCCTGGGAATGGGGCGCAGGATGGTTGGATCGCCTGGGTTTCATCGATTTTGCCGGATCGAGTCTGGTGCACGCCTTTGGCGGATTTGCCGCCCTGGCCGGGGTAATCGTCTTGGGCCCACGCCAGGGGAAATATTTGGAGGGTGGAAAAATCAAACCCATTCTGGGTCACTCCATGCCTCTGGCGACTATCGGGGTTTTTCTACTGTTCCTGGGATGGTTTGGGTTTAACGGCGGATCCGTCCTGAGCGCGGACGCCGGCCTGGTCTCCCTCGTATTTGTAACCACCGCCTTAGCCGCTTGTTCCGGCGGGCTGGCCTCCATTTTCTCTTCCTGGATAGTGCTGAAAAAGCCCGACCTTTCCATGGGGTTGAATGGAATTCTGGCCGGCTTGGTGGGTATCACCGCAGGGGCAGATGCGGTCGGGGCCTGGGAAGCCGTTCTCATCGGTTTGATCGCCGGCGTCATCGTGGTGTTTGCCATTCTGTTCTTCGACAAGATCAGGATCGACGATCCCGTTGGGGCTATTTCGGTACATGGAGTTTGTGGCATTTGGGGAACGCTGGCCGTCGGAATTTTCGGTGGGGGCGACTTCCTCGTTCAACTCCTAGGGACCTTGTCCATCTCCGCCTTCGCCTTTGTCTTCGCCTTCGCAATCTTCAGTTTGGTCAATGTTGCCCTCGGATTGCGCGTGAGCGAGGAAGAAGAATTTGGTGGATTGGATATCGGGGAACATGGGCAGGAAGCCTATCCGGACTTCGCTCCATCCATTCATTGACCCCTCAGGGGCTTTTAATCTGAATAGTTGGACCAAAACCAATTGTGTAACCTTTTAAATCAGGAAAAAATGAAGCTTATCTCAGCCATCATCAAACCCTTCAAACTGGAGGAAGTTAAGGAAGCCCTTTCGGATATCGGGATTGAAGGTATGACCGTTACCGAAGTAAAAGGCTTCGGTCGTCAAAAAGGACATACCGAAATCTATCGCGGAAGTGAATACACCGTGGATTTCCTTCCCAAGGTGAAGATCGAAGTAGCCGTTTCCAACGACATAGCCGCAAGCACTGTGGCAACTATGGTAAGGGCGGCCAAAACCGGCAAGATCGGTGACGGCAAGATTTTCGTGACTCCCTTGGAAGAAGTGGTGCGCATTCGCACCGACGAGCGGGGCGAAAGCGCCATCTGACCGGGACCAAATTTCCATCCTCCCAGGGGGCATGCCGCCCCCTGGGAGGATGATCTTATTGCCCGGCCAGGAACGCCGCCTTGGGATCGTAATCGGTGGCGTCGTCCTCCAGCCAACGGGCCAGTTCGGCCCGACCCACCACAAACCAGTGCACCTCATCGGGTCCATCCGCGAGGCGCAAAGTGCGCTGGTTCAGGTACATGTCGGCCAACGGCGTCCACTGTGAGACGCCGGTGGCGCCGTGGATTTGAATGGCTTCATCAATGATGCGGCAGACCCGGATGGGAACCATCGCTTTAACGGCGCTCACCCAGACCCTGGCATCGCGGTTACCCAGTTCATCCATGGCTTTCGCCGCTTTCAGGACCATCATTCGCATGGCCTCTATTTCGATTCGGGCCTTCGCCATAACCTCCATATTCTTGCCCAGTCTGGCGATGGGCCGGCCGAAGGCCTGGCGTGCCAACCCTCGCTTGGCCATCAGTTCCAGGGCTCGTTCGGCCGCGCCAATGGACCGCATGCAGTGATGGATCCTGCCCGGCCCCAGGCGCAACTGGGAGATCTCGAAGCCGCGGCCTTCCCCCAGCAAAATATTATCCTTGGGAACTCTGCAATCGACAAAGCGCAGGTGCATGTGGCCGTGGGGGGCGTCGTCCTTACCGAACACGTGCATGGGGCCGAGAATCCTGACCCCCGGATTGTCGGTCGGAACCAGTATTTGTGATTGGCGCTTATGGGGAGATGCTTCCGGATCGGTCTGGACCATCACGATCATGATCTTGCAGCGGGGGTCCCCTGCACCAGAGATGTAATACTTTTCGCCGTTGATGACCCATTCGTCCCCGACCAGCTTGGCTTGGCAGGAAATATTTTTGGCGTCGGAGGATCCCAGATCGGGCTCGGTCATGGCGTAGGCAGATCGGATTTTCCCTTCCAGGAGCGGTTTGAGCCATTTTTCCTTTTGTTCGGGAGTGCCCACCCGTTCCAGCACCTCCATGTTTCCCGTATCGGGGGCCGAACAATTGAGGCACTCGGCAGCCAGGGGGTTTTTCCCTAATTCGGCTGCGATGTAGGCGTAGTCGAGATTGCTCAGTCCCAGGCCGGTTTCGTCGTCGGGCAGAAAAAAGTTCCACAGGCCGCTCGATTTGGCCTTTGCTTTGGCGCTTTCCAGCAACTCGAGCTGCCCGGGTTCATAGGAGAAGCGCACGGCGCGGTTCTCGCCCAGTTGGAAGAATTTACGGGTGATGGGTACTACTTCATTTTTGACGAAGGCTTTCACCTTTTCCAGAAGCGGCCTGGCTTCTTCCGACATTCTGAGGTCGAACATTTCCGGAGTGGTTTCGAGACCTGGCATAGTCTATCCTTATCTTTGTGGGTTAATCTGTGTAAACCGAGACCGGGGATACCCTTTAATCTCGGTTCCTTAAATGGTTCTTTACTATGCTTTTGCGCTTAGGGGGCGAAGTCAACGCTCGCCATACAGGTGACAGGCGACCGTAGTGCCGCCTTCCTCGGCCCATTCTGGTCGCACGTGGCTGCATTCGGGTTTAGCCACGGGGCAGCGGGGATGAAACCTGCAACCCTTGGGTGGATTTCGCAAACTGGGAACTTCCCCCGCAATGACCTCATGAGAAAAGTGAGATTCCACCTCTGGATGGGGGGTGGGCACAGCGTTGAGCAACGCCTGGGTGTAAGGATGCCTCGGATTGGAAAATAACTCGTTTCCAGGGCCGATCTCCACCATGCGCCCCAGGTACATGACGGCGACGCGATGACTAAAATGTCTTACCACGGAAAGATCGTGGGCAATGAAAAAGTAGGTCAGGTTCAATTGCTCTTGTAAATCCATCAACAAGTTCAACACCTGGGCCTGTATGGAAACGTCCAATGCGGAAACCGCCTCGTCGCAAATGATGAGGTCGGGATCCGGAGCCAGGGCCCGGGCGATAGCAATGCGTTGGCGTTGGCCCCCGGAAAACTCGTGTGGATAACGGTCAGCCATTTCGGGCAGAAGTCCCACCAGACGCATCAGCTCCCCAATGCGTTCCTTGTATTTTGCTTTGTCCGTGAACAACTTGTGCACCCTCAATGGTTCACCGATGATACTGCCGACCTTCATGCGCGGGTTGAGCGATCCAAAGGGGTCCTGATAAACCATTTGCATACGGCGACGAAGGGGCCGCATGCGGGAAGGGGAATAATGGGTGATGTCTTCCCCTTGAAAGAGAATGCGCCCTGATGTGACCGGTTGCATGCGCAGCATGGCGTAGGCGGTGGTCGATTTCCCGCAACCACTTTCCCCCACCAGACTGAAAGTTTCTCCTCGCCTCAAAACGAAGGACACCCCATCGACGACGGGAACCCAACCGACCGTTCGCCTGAACACCCCTTCCGCAATGGGAAAGTGCACCTTGAGATCCTCTACTTGGACCAGTATGTCATTGTCCTTACTCAAATCCGAAACAGGCTCTTTCATGTCCGGGAGCAACCGGTTCGAGAGGTGGTCGACTGGCCCGGCACTCTGCTCTGGCGTAGTGGCATCGGGGGGCGAAAGCACAACCCGGGGGCAAATTTGCCATGTCGGGTGGCTGACCGGAAATGGCTTGCAATCGTTCCCCAGGCGTACTGTGGAGTGATGGTTGGGAGGCTAATAGACCCTCCGTATAGGGGTGTTGAGGGTTCTTGTACAACGCGGCTGCGGCTGCGATTTCTACGATTCGACCCCCGTACATGACGGCGACCCGATCGGCGTAACGGGCCACCACCCCCAGGTCATGCGAAATGAGGATCAGCGCAGAATTCAATTCTTTGGTCAGGCGCTTGAGAAGGGCGAGTATCTGAGCTTGAACCGTAACATCCAGGGCTGTGGTCGGTTCGTCCGCAATGATCAGTTTCGGCCGACAAGCCAGGGCCATGGCTATCATCACCCTCTGGCGCATTCCCCCTGAGAATTGGTGGGGATAATCCTTCAGTCGATGTCTGGATTCCGGAATCGACACGCGGTCCAAAAGCTCCGCTGCCTGTTCGAGAGCTATGGACCAGGGCAGTTTGCGGTGCAGACGTATGGGCTCGGCCACCTGTTTGCCGATGGTGAGGACCGGATTTAATGACGACATGGGCTCCTGGAAGATCATGGCGATGCGATCCCCCCGGATATGGCGAAGAGATGGCTCGTCCAGGTGCAACAGGTCGCGACCTTCAAACTCTATACTTCCGTTGTCTATCTGGCCGGCGTCGTCCAATAGCCGCAAAATGGAGAGAGCGGTTACGCTTTTGCCCGAACCGCTTTCCCCGACGATAGCCAGGGTCTCTCCCTCCTCGACTTCGAACGACACATGGTCCAACGCCCGCACCTGGCCGCGTTCACTGCGAAAGGAAACCGACAATTCCCGAACGGCGAGAAGCGACCCCTCCCGGGCCATCGGCGTCTCCGGCGAGGCCTTCATCAAAAACCCATTTCCTCCTTCATCTTTTGATCGATCCATATGCGTGAATAAATGGGTCCGGGGCGAGCAGCGCCGGCGCGCAATTCACCCCCGTAATTTTTGACCCAAGGCCACCAAGCCGTATAGATGTATTCGGTCGGCAACCAAATGTAAGGCGCTTCGTCGAGAATCCTGACGGTAAGTTCCCGGACGATGTCGATGCGCTTCTCCTCGTCTCGCTCCCGATGCAGTTCTCGAATCCTCTCATCAAACTTCGGATCGGAATACATGGAGGGATTCCAGGTCTGATCCGTCACAAAACTCTTTCGCAGGGAGGTAATGGGGTTGGTGTGTCCGCTCCTCAGAAAATAACCGGGTCCATGTGTTCTCGTGGTCATGACGGACAGAAAGGAGGCATACTCCAGAGGCTGGATCTTCATGGTCACCCCGACTTTGGCCAGGTAGCTCTCCACCAGGGGGATGAGATCCAGATGAGCGAAATCGTTGGTGCTTACTTGAGTAACAAAGGAAAAGCCGGCCGGGCAACCGGCTTCCGCGAGCAATTTTCTTGCCTTCTCGGGTTTGTATTCAAAGAGTTCCTGAATGGACGCGGGCATTTCCTCCAACGGTTGGAAGTAGTCCCCGAAATCCGGATGCTCGGGGTAGGCCATGAGTTCCGCGTGTCCGCCCCAAAATTTTTCAACAATCTCCCGTTGGTTGATGGCCAGGTTCAAGGCCCGCCGCACGCGCAGGTCGTCGAAGGGTTTCGTGTCCACCCGCATGGCCAGGAAAGTCCCCTGGCCGCGCAGATAACGATTCCATTTCAGTTCGGGCGTCGTTTTCTTGAGGTGGTCCACCGCGATCCATCGAATCTGTTCGAGAATGTCCAATTGTCCTGTGCGCAGGGCGGAAAGGAAAGTCGTCTCGTCTCGGATGATCCTGTAGACTACTCTTTCCACGAACGGGATCTGATAGGCCTGATCACCCAACCTTTCATGGTCCCAATAATCGGGGTTTCTCCGATAGATTTGCGCGTTGGACTGGATGTAACGTTCCAAGGTAAAGGGACCCGTCCCGTGGACATTGCGCCAGTCTTTGGGATCCACCTTCTCCATTTCCCTGGGGACTATCAGGGAGTAGAAGCCATAACCATAACGATAGGGCCACTCGGAATGATAATAGTTGAAGTAAAACACCACGGTGTGGGGATCACGGGCCACCACCTCTTTGATATGGTCGAAATAAGTGGGGATCCGCTTTGGACTTTCATTCATGATCTTGTAGCTGTAGACCACGTCTTCGGCTACAAATTCTCTGGCTTTCATCATGCCCGGACGCTCGGCAAACATGATGCCTTCGCGCAGTTTGATGACCAAGGTAATCGGGTCTTCCCAATACCAGCTTTCCGCCAGTTCACCCCGCATCGAATCGGCCGGCAAATAGGCTTCGGCCAGGAAGGAATAGGGACCCCCCTTGCGCACGCTATTGTCCAGATTCCCGGCAAAAAGCTGCTCCCGCACCATTCCGGTATCGTGATTACCCTTCCAGGTCCAGTCGGCCGGGTCCCAGGAAAGGGCAGACAAGGTCAAATAGACGGTTCCGACATTGAGGGTGCCGCCGTACTGCGGAACCTCTGGCGCGGTCTGGTCGCCTGCGAGGCCAGGCGATAGGCAAAAACCTAACATCAACAAAGCGGCCAGGGTGAGGGATGCTGGCTTCATCGGCTTCCTTTCATGCGTGGGTCCAGCAAGTCGCGCAAAGCGTCGCCGAACACGTTTATGGCGTAAACTACGAGGGTCAGGCACAGCCCGGGCGCTAGAGCCAGCCAGGGTCCGAGGTACATGTAGGTTCTGCCGGAACCGCTCAGCATGCTGCCCCAGGTCGGCGCCGGTGGGGGCACGCCGAGCCCGAGAAACGACAATCCCGCTTCCGTCAGAATCACCGCGCCCACGCGGATGGTGAACAATACGATGACCACGGGCATGATATTGGGCAGAATGTGGTAGCACAGAATGTGCAGGGGACGGGCCCCCATGGATTGAGCCGCATGGGTGTGCAAGTTTTCACGGATGCTTACCACCGATCCACGAATGATTCGCGAACCCGCGATGCCATACAGTAGAGCCAGCACCACCACGATCTGCGGTATGCCGGGGCCAATCATCGAAACTACCACGATGAGGAGAATAAGGTCGGGGAAGGTCATCCAGGCGTCGACAAAGCGCTGAATCACCATATCGGTCCTTTTGCCGAAGTATCCGGAAGCGATACCCAGAACGATAGAAACCACGGTGGCCATCCCGGCCGCGAGAAATCCTACAATCATGGATAGCTTCGCCCCGATCAATATTCGGGAAAGCACGTCGCGGCCGAGGTGGTCCGTTCCCATGGGATGAGCCAGGGACGGAGCTTCCAGCCGTCGAAGCATATTGGTTTCGTTCATGCCATAAGGGGCCAACACATCGGCGAAGATGCCGCAAAATAGAAAGAGGAGAAAAATGACCCCGCCCACTGCGCCCAGGGGTTTTTCCTTGAACAGGCGAAAAATGAAGGAATAAAGCGCTCCTTTCCGGGGAACCAACAAGGGTACTGCAGGATTTTGGCCCATGTTCACTTCGTTCATGACATCACCTCAGTACCGCACCCGCGGATCCAGGAATCCATAGGTGAGATCGACCAGAAAATTAATGAACAGCACGGCGACTCCCACTACCAGGAAGACGCCTGTGACAACCGGATAATCCCTTTGGAACACGGCCTCCAGGAGGAGTGAACCCATGCCGGGAACGACAAATATCTGTTCCAAAATAACCGAGCCGCCGATGAGCAACGGGGCTTGCAAGCCCACCAACGTTACCACTGGAATCAGTACATTTCTCAGCGCATGACGGAAAACGACCACGTTTTCCTTCAAACCTTTGGCCCGCGCCGTGCGAACATAGTCCTGACGCAACACTTCCAGCATCATCGTGCGTGTCATTCGCATCGTGACCGCCGACAATGACAATCCCAGAAGAATGGCGGGCACTAGCATATGGCGCAGATTTTTCAAGGGATCTTCCAGGAATGGGGTGTAGTCGAGCGGTGGCGCCCAACGCCACCACACGGAGGGAAAAACCATTACCAGGGTGCCCAACCAGAAACTCGGAATCGCCAGCATCAGCAGGGAGAAGGAGCGAGCGATATAATCGCTTCCCGTATCCTGGCGCATGGCGGAGAAAATGCCAATGGGAATAGCCACACTCAGCGCTACCACCAAAGCCAGTAGACCCATTTCGAAGGTTATGGGCAAGGTCGCGGCCAGTTGCTCGGAAACCGGCACGTTTTTCCAAAGCGAACGGCCCAGATCGCCTACCAGCACGGCTCCAATCCAACTGAAGTACTGCGCGTATATCGGTTTGTCGAGGCCCAATGCCGCTTCGATGATCTCCCTGTCCTGACCGGTGGAAATATCATTCTGGGACAGCATCAGATCGATCACGTCCCCGGGGATGAGCCTGATGGAGGCAAAGACGATCAGGCTGGTGAACAGAAGGGTGGGCAGTAGGGTCAGGAGCCGTTTAACGATGAATGCCTGCATTGTGGTGTAACCCGGACGGTGGAAACCGAGTAAAAAGGCCATAGCCTTCCATGTCACACCGAAAGGGTCAAAAAGACGACTATCCGGGCCGGGGCGCTGAACTCACACGCGCCATGCCACCATCCACCGCCACGACTTCACCCGTCATGTAGCGCGACGCTTCGGAGGCAAAGAAGAGCACCACGTCCGCTACATCTTCGCCGTAACCCCACCGTTTGAGCGCGATCTGCCCCTCCAATTCCTCGATGAGGCCGGGGATATTCTTGCGGTCATTTTCCCAAATGGCGGTTGCGATCAAACCCGGGCAAATGGCGTTGACGCGAACTCCATGTGGTCCCCAATCCGCCGCCAGCGCGCGCGTCATGGCATCGACGGCCCCCTTCGTCCCGGCGTAGGCGACCCGCCCGAGGGGACCACGCAGGCTCGCGATAGAGGAGATGTTGATCACCGATCCCCCGCCCCTTTCCATCATACTGGGGCCGAGCCCGAGGGTGAGCATAAGGAGGGATCGGACGTTGATGGAAAAGACCCGATCGAAGTCCTCTTCGGTGAGCAGGTCTGGCGTGCGCCGCATGGGAATGCCGGCATTGTTGACCAGAATATCCACCCCACCCACGGAAGCGATCACTCGCTCGGCCAATGCCGTTCCGGCCCTGGGTGGAGACAGGTCGGCCTGGAGGATCATCGGTTCATTGGCCAAATCGTTTGCCACCCGCTCGAGGTCGGACATCGTTCTTCCACTCAATACGACGCGCGCTCCGGCGGCGTCCAACGCCCGCGCGCTCGCTTCCCCGATGCCTCGGCTGGCTCCTGTGACCACCGCGATCTTTCCCCTCATATCACTCATTGTCCATTTGCATATCCTGTGTCCCTTCCTTTCACTCGCCCTCCTTGGGAAATACAGTTGAATCGGGGTTGGCAATTGTTTTCAATCCATCCGGAGAGTCGAGGTTGAATTGAATGCGATGAATGGTTTTGCCCTATTTATTATTGGGTTTCTTTCCCTGGGGCTTTGTCTCCCGCTTTGCGCGGACGCGGATTTAGACTCCGCTCAAGCCGGCCTTCCGCATGCCCGGCAAATGAGTGAAGGCCAGTCTCTGTTTAAGAACAAGGTTCGGGACATCCTGTTGAACAACTGCGTCGAATGCCATGGAAGGGAAGAGATCGAAGGGGAACTCGATCTTTCCACACGGGCCTCTCTTTTTGCCAGCGGTTATGTGGCTGAACTTGCCCGGGATAGCGATCTCATGGACGCGATTACCCACCGCTTTGAGCCCTACATGCCCCATGAACGAGATAAACTGGATGAGGAATCAGTCGAGGCCATCGCCCGTTGGATCGATTTGGGAGCTCCCTATGATAAACCGCTGGTGGAAGGGGCCGTGGGAGTATCGATGGCCCCGCTCATCGTTACGGAAAAGGACCGCAGCTACTGGGCCTATCGGACGTTAGCCGAAACGGAGTTACCCGAGGTCCAGGGCGATACGTGGCCGCGAAACGAAATCGACTTTTTCGTGCTCCGGCGATTGGGGGCCAGGCATTTGCGACCCAATGTTGAAGCTGATGCGCGCGTTCTCATTCGACGGGCCTACTTGAACCTGATCGGGCTGCCTCCCTCTCCCGACGAGGTGGCCGCATTTTTATACGACGGTCAACCCGGCGCTTACGGGCGGATGATCGATGGCTTGTTGGAGTCGGTCCATTACGGAGAGCGATGGGCCCGCCACTGGATGGATATTGCCCGTTTTGCCGAAAGCATGGGCTTTGAAACCGATTTTGACCGACCCTATGCCTACCACTACCGCGACTTTTTGACCAAGGCGTTCCATCAGAATATGCCCTACGATCAATTTGTGCGGTGGCAAATCGCCGGCGACCAATTAATGCCGGAGGAGCCGCTCGCGTTGATGGCCACCGGTTTCCTGGGGGTTGGCGTTTTATCCACCGTCATTACGGAAAAGGAATTTGAATCCTCCCGCTACGATGAGATGGATGACATGGTCAATACCCTTGGCGCCGCCCTGTTGGGAACCACTGTGGGTTGCGCCCGATGTCACGACCATAAATACGATCCGATCACCTCCCAAGACTACTACGAACTGGTATCCAATTTTACCCGGACAGTTCGGACCTACATCGACCACGATCCTGATTCGGCCGAGTTTGAAACCGCTATGGCGGAATTTGAGGAAAGAGAAGTAAAGCTCGCCCGGCACCTGGCCGACTATGAACAGTCCGTTCTGGAGGAACCCTATCGGAAGTGGCTGAAAACGGGGCCGTTTGAAGCGCCCTCGGAGCAGTGGATCGTTCTCAGCCCGGACACCTTCTCCTCTCGGGAAGGCGCCCATATGGAGAAACTCTGGGACGATTCCGTCCTCATCAGGAGTCAGCATTTGGACAATGATAACGAGACCGTCTTTTTTGAATGCGAAACGAGTCTGCTGAATCTCTCGGGTCTACGCATGGAAACCCTGACCCATCCTCATTTGCCCAACAACGGACCGGGAGGTGACTATGAGGGAGGCTTCACCATCGACGAGGTGAGTCTGGAGATCCGGGATCTGGCCGCCGAAGAACCCAAATGGGAAGAGGTAGCCCTCGAATTCGCCCGGGCCACTTCCCAGGAAAACGACCAATCCCTTGGGGCAGGGGCGGCCATAAATGGGGTTACTCAGGGTTGGTCTATCGATAGGGAAGCCTTTGGGAAAGCCCAGGCTCTCGTCATTCGATTTGCCCGGCCCATTGGCTTTGAGGGGGGGACCCGGATAAAAATTCGGGTATCGAGCGGTTTGAATATCCACCAAATGGTGGGTCGGCCCCGCTTCTCCGTGACTCAGCAAATCTCCCCTCCATTGGAAATCAGCCAAGGTGTTCCCGTCTTCGCTTTGCAGGGATTGTTGAAACTGCGTGCGGGACGAAGCCCCGAGGCGCTATCTCGGGAGGAAGGGGATGCCCTGAGAAAATGGTATACCCACCGCAACCCCGATTGGATGAGCTTGAGAAAGAAGTGGATCGCTCACCAGTTGAGTCGGCCCAAATCCACCGCCACCCGCATCATGGCCTGTTCCGATACCTTGCCTCCGGTTTGGCATCGAAGCGCCTTCAAAGGGTTCCCATCTTTTTATGATACGACCCATTATCTGGAGAGAGGTGATGTAGCCCAAAAGGGAGCCGTCGCCCAACCGGGATTTCCACAAGTATTGGTGCGGGATCCGTCGTTGTTGCCAGGGCTTGATGCCTCTTCCCCTTCCCGCAGCCTTCTGGCAAATTGGATAACCGATGTCGACGGAGGAGCCGGTAGTTTGCTGGCCCGAGTATTTGTCAACCGGGTGTGGCATTATCATTTTGGCCGTGGCCTCGTTGAAACACCGAGCGACTTTGGGCGGCAGGGCGGAAATCCGAGCCATCCCGCCTTGCTGGAATGGCTCGCTCACGATTTTGTGCGCCACGGTTGGGACGTGAAACGTTTGCAGAAGCTCATCGCGACCAGCGCCACCTTTCGACAAAGCGCGCAATTCGAACCCGGCAAATCGGAACTGGATATTGAAAACCGTTTCCTCTGGCGGTATCCACCCAGGAGGATGGAAGCGGAGGTGATTCGCGATTCCCTTCTGCGGGTTTCCGGTCTATTGGACACTACTCCCTTTGGGCGCGGGACGCGAGACCCCGACATGCTTCGTCGCAGTATCTATTTCTTCGTCAAACGTGGGGCATTAAATCCCGAAATGGTATTGTTCGATTGGCCTGAACATCTGGTGGGAATTGGACGGCGGGCCCGAACCACCCTGGCCCCTCAGGCGCTTCAGTTCCTCAACAGCCCCCAAACACGCAAATACGCCGAGGGATTGGCCGAGCGGTTGGAACCATTGGATCGTTTTCCGGACCAGGTCGATCAAGCCTACCGGTATGCTTTTAACCGGTATCCTGAACCGAGAGAAAAAGCGTTAGGGATTCTATTTCTCAAAGCGCAGGAAGCCTCCTACCGACCTCAGAAGCAGGCCCGGAAGTTGGCTCTTGTGGATTATTGCCATTCCTTGTTCAGTTTAAACGAGTTTATCCATATTCGGTGAGGTTCTCCAATACATCTCCTGGCTTCCAGTTTCCGGGTCTTTATGTCTTTCGACCTTTCTGCCTTTGTGCCTTTTAATAACTCAACACCTCAGCATCTCAGAAACTCCA
>JAABVD010000264.1 GCA_014529615.1 Opitutia bacterium | reverse complement strand
ACAGCGCAGGGCGTTATTCTCGACGACGGCGACGGTCGCATAGGCGGCGATGGTCCTTATAGGAAGAGCGCCGGTCTCCAACCCCATGAGGGCTCGGTTTCCATCGTGGCCGGGCATGGCGGAACCTCGCTCGGACGAGGAGGGACTATGCCGGTAATGCGGGAAATCATCCTGGAGCACGGGTCCGTGCTTTTGGACCTGCAAGGTGACACCTTGACCGGGACCATGCTGAACAAGCACGGCCAAATCCGGGACATTTTTCACCTGGTGAAAAGCGGGAAGGTAACCACGACGCGTATCAAAAATCCATGGCAGCCTATCCACGACACCTCTCTTCTCACCGAACTCCGCTTGAATTTTGCCGATGATACCCCTGGCAAGATGCCGGAAGGGTGGAAGGTTGTGGCTGGAAACAAGTCGGGCTTGAGCGTGTCGAATGAGCAAAGCGGCCCAGAACAATTTCTGCAGGCCCAAGCGACAGATGCGGCGCTTGTCGGCCTGTATACCCGATTTGCATCCTCCGCTTTCGAATTTGAAACCAGACTCCGGCTGACAGGCAAAGACGGAAAGGGCGCCGGACTTGTCTTCGGTTACAGAGATCCCAAGAATTTCGGCCGCGTCTTTTTCGACCCGGTGGCAGGCGTCATTCGGGTAAGCCGCTTTGTCGACGGAGCTGAAAACATCATCATGGAGAAAAAGGCCGTGATCCACTCAGACCAGTGGCTCAACGCAGAAATCGAAATCGAGGATGGAGAAATCGAGGTGCAGTTTCAGGATGCCGAGGAGCAACAGCCTGAGATGGAGTTCGAGATCGGCCTCGGCCCTGAAATTCCAAGGAGCCCGGTCGGTATATTTCTGCCGCAAAACGGTTCGGCGGATTTCATGTTTTTCGAATTTGAGGACAATGACCCTATACCATGAAGCGCCGCCAATTTTTCATCGCCGCATCTACGGTATTATTTTTTGTGTTTCCTGCCAGGGGACATAGAAACCCGGATCAGGTTGCCGAGGCTCTGAGCGAGCGCATCGAGGCGGACGGCGCCAGCGTGAGGCTGTTGACTGACCGGGCTTATGAGCATCAATCCCTGGGCAATTGGCCAGCCGCGGTGGCAGATTTCAGGGCGGCCATCGAACTGGAGCCCCGCTCCCGCTTTGCCATTATCGGATGCGCCGAAGCCTTACTGCAGACGGACGATTGGCCCCAAGCTGACACAATGGCGCAGCGTGGCCTGGCTCTAGATGAAAACGCCGCTTCACAAGCGCCGTTTCATGCCCTGCGTGCGCGCGTTTTTTCCCGGCAACATCGCTGGCCCGACGCACTTGAGGCTTGGCGTAGCGCCCTCCGGTCTCCGCATCCTGAGATCGACTGGTTTTTGGGTGAAGCGGAATGTCTCGCCCGACTTGCCCGGCACCCTGAACGAGTCGAAGCACTCGCTCAGGCAATGACCCGTAATCCCAGTATCGTCTTGCGGCGCGCTTGGATACGCGCCCTGGTGGACTCAGGTGAATTCGAAGTCGCATTCCAGGAAATCGACCGAGGCATGTCCAAGGCTCGTTGGAAAAGTTCCTGGTTGCTTCTGCGGGCGCGCATTCACGGCGAGAACCAGCGTTTTGGGGAGCAAAAAGTGGACGCAATGGCCGCTTGGCTGGAACTTCGGAACCGCGTGAGATCGGCTCTTTCCGATCCATATCTGGTCAAGGATGCAGCTTGGGCCCTGGGCTATCTGGGTGAACGCGACCAAGCTTTGGCCTATGTTGAAAAAGCACCGCTGCTGGGGGTGCCGGAAATGGATCTCCTCCCGATCGAGCAAACTATCCGCAAAAATTCGGCCGCCCTATCGAATTAGTGTGTTGTCCCGGAAATTTGTACTAACAATACCGAAGCGATTTTAAAATGTAGGAAGGACATAGGCGCGCCCCGGCGCGCCTACGATTTAAAACCATTACTCTAAAGCCTACCTTCCTTTCATTTGATTTACAGCCTCCTTACCCGCAGGTTTCTCAATTGTAACCCTCCTTCTCCACCCGGATGCACAATGGTGATTGTTCCGGCGTTCATGGCGTAGTTCTTCTGGGTATCGCTTACGACCCGGTTGTTGACCCAGATCTGGTGCCTGCCGTCGTGCACGCGGATGCGATACCGGTTCCACTCGCCGGATTTGAAGTGGCTGTAGGCGGCTTCAGTCGATCCCTCTCTCGGGGAGGAAATACTATGGCCATAGGAGCCCCGATAAAGGAACTTGAAGGGTCTACTCGCCGTCGATTTGATATCGCCTTCCAGCTCAAAGTCTTTGTATTTCGCTTGGGTGGAAAGCCGAAGGGACCTGACGACTGACAGTCGGATTTCGCCCGTCTTCTGCTCTACGCCAGCCATTTTGGATGGTGTGGCCCATGCGTCCAAGCTTTGGAGCGTTTCCCAACCTGACCCGTCGCGCAGTTCGACCAACTGATCCCTGAGAGAGGCTTTGACAAAGGTAAATTCCGGATCCCGGGCCAAGTTGCGCCACTCCAAAGGATCGGATTTCAGGTCGTAGAGTTCCTCTTCTCCGTCGGCCGTCAGGGTGTAGCGCCAACGCTTTCCGCGAACCGAAAAGTGCGGGTAATGAGATCCCTCGAATGCGCGGTGCAAGGAATGGTCCTTGCCCGGAAGAGCGGTGATGGCGACATCGGGGCCGTCCCAAGTCCCATTTTCCGGATCCTTTAACAGTGGCGCTAGACTGTGACCCTCCAGCGCGTAACCATTTCCATCAGCGTTCGGGTTTGCCGGGAGATGGCAGAGCTCGACAAAAGTCGGATAGATATCGATTAAGGATACCGGCTGATCGCAGACTGCACCTTCCGGAGCCCCATCTACTCCGGCCACGATCAGGGGCACTCGGGTGAGGGTTCCCAGAGGCTTTGTTTGTACAAGAAGTTTTTTTCACCCACGTGGAAACCGTGGTCGCTGGTAAAGAAGACGATGGTGTTGTCCCTGGCGGGGCTCGCGTCGATCGCGTCGAGGACCTTGCCCACCTGATCGTCTACAAACGAGACACAGGCCATGTAAGCCTGAAGCCAATCCCGCAGGAGATCTTTCCCCTCGTGACGCGCCAGCATGGTGAAGCGACGAAAACCATACAGCTTTTCATTTTTCAAGGCGGAGGCCAGGTCTTCCAGGTCATTGGGATCCACCTCTGGCAATTCAATCGAATCGAGTGGGAAACGGTCAAAATACTCCTGGGGCGCGTAGAGTGGGGTGTGGGTCCGGACAAACCCGGTAAACAAAGCAAAGGGCGCGGAGTGATCGCGCCGCAGGATTGCTTTGGACCATTCCGCCGACAACTCATCGGGCATCGGATCCCGGTCCGTGTCGCTCGCGTAACGCCAGGGTTTTCCGTGTAGAATCCAACCCTTGTATCCGGGAATGTCATTTGCGGGATCTGCCGGCCAATGGGGAATGTTGGAGAGGGGACCGAATACATGTTCCCATTCGTAGTCCATGTCCGCGTCGGGTCCTTCGAGAAGGTTGATTTGATCGGTGTGGGGTAGGGAATATCCCCTT
>JAABVD010000019.1 GCA_014529615.1 Opitutia bacterium | reverse complement strand
GATTTTTCGATCAAGATCATGATCACGATCAAGGTTGAGGGCCATCCGTGGTTGATCGCCTAAAATATTTGGTAATCCTGCGTCCGCCCAAACTGAAAAAATCTAATACCCATATAAGTTGACTATACGAAAATAACCCATTGGACTTGCCGGTTAATCCCCCAACTGCCAAAAAAGATTCCCTTTTGACCGACATGGAAAGCGAGTCCGTCAAAACTCGAGCCCTCAAGGAACTACAAACTGTGGTCGTCCGGTTTGCCGGAGATTCCGGGGATGGCATGCAAACCGTTGGGGAACGGTTCACCGAAAGCACCGCCATCTTTGGCAACGACCTGGCTACTTTTCCCGATTTTCCGGCTGAAATACGGGCTCCCCGGGGCACCGTCCCCGGGGTATCCGCCTTTCAAATTCAATTTGGCAGCACCGAAATCCTCACCCCGGGGGATGCCCCGGACGCGCTGGTGGCGATGAATCCCGCGGCGCTCAAGGTGCATTTGCCGGATCTGGTGGATGGTGGCATGCTGTTGGTCAACAAAGCGGCCTTTACCAAGGGAAATTTGAGAATGGCCGGTTACACCGCCAATCCTTTGCACGACCCGCATATTTCAGAAAATTATGAGGTGGTGGAAGTGGACCTCAATTACCTCGTCCTGGAATCGCTCAAGGATTTCCGACTGAACCAGAAGAGTAAACTTCGCTGCAAAAACTTCTTTGCGCTGGGCTTCATGTATTGGATCTACAGTCGTCCATTGGCGACGACCATCGCATTTATTCGTTCCAAGTGGGAAAGCCCCTCCCCAGAATTGGCCAAAGCCAACATCAAGGTCCTGAAGGCGGGTTATTATTTTGGGGAAACTACCGAGACCGCCCGCAACCGTTACATGCTGGCCAAGGCTGAAGTGGAGCCAGGGGTCTACCGAAAGGTTTCCGGAAACGAGGCGCTGGTTCTCGGCTTGATCGCCGGCGCGGCCAAGGCCAACCGAAATTTGGTTTACTCGGGTTACCCTATCACCCCGGCTTCCTCCATTTTGGAAACGTTGGCCGCGCACAAACATTTCGGATTAAAAACCATCCAGGCGGAGGATGAGATTGCTTCCATCGGCATTGCGCTGGGGGCCAGTTATGCCGGCAGCCTGGGCGCCACCGGCACGAGTGGACCCGGCATGTGCCTGAAAGCGGAATTTATCGGCTTGGCAACTTCGACCGAACTGCCCCTGATCATATTCAACATACAGCGAGCGGGTCCCAGCACGGGCCTTCCCACCAAAACGGAACAAAGTGACCTCACACAGGCCATTTTCGGCCGGCACAGCGACGCGCCCATCCCGGTTATCGCCACCAACAGCCCGTGCGATTGTTTCGAAACCTCCATCGAGGCTGTCCGCATCGCCCTGACCTACTCAACCCCCGTCATCGTGCTGAGCGATCTTTACATCGCCAGCGGGGCCGAACCCTGGAAAGTCCCCGATCCCGCCAACATTCCACCCATCGAGGTAGCCTTTGCCCAAGAAGGGGAACCCCTTCAGGTTTATCATCGCGACCCCGAAACCTTGGCTCGAACCCAGGCTATTCCCGGCCAGCAAGGGTTGGAACACCGTATTGGCGGATTGGAAAAAGATCCCTTCAGCGGCGTCAGTTACGATCCGGCGAACCACGAACACATGACCAGGATGCGCAGCGAAAAAATTGAGCGCATCGCCGATTCGATCCCTCCGACCAAGATAAATGGGGAATCCTTCGGCGAATTGCTGATAATTGGTTGGGGAGGCACTTTTGGGGCCATTACCGCCGCCTGTTCCTCCCTTCAGGCAGAAGGGTTTTCCGTCAGCAGTCTACACCTGAGGCACCTCAACCCCCTTCCCCGGGACCTGGGAGAAATTCTGGGAAATTTCGACAAAATTTTGGTTCCGGAGTTGAATCAGGGCCAATTGAGCATGTTGCTGCGTGCACAATTCCTGCTGGATGTCATCAGCTACAACAAAGTCCAGGGACAACCCTTCAAGGTAAGGGAACTCCTTCAAAAAATACAGGAAGTGCTGAGACTTTGATCGAATCCTTTAACTCCACCGACAACATGGCTCCCCAAACGCTGCTACAGGATTCCCTCACCAAAAAAGACTTCGTAGCCCCTAACGACGTCCGCTGGTGTCCGGGTTGTGGAGACTACGCCATACTGAACGCCCTGCAGCGAACCTTTCCGGAATTGGGGATCCTCAAGGAAAATTTCGTAGTGATCAGTGGAATCGGGTGCTCCAGCAGGTTTCCCTACTATATGAACACCTACGGGTTTCATACCATTCACGGCCGGGCCCCCACCGTCGCTACCGGGGTAAAATTGGCAAATCCGGACCTTTCGGTGTGGCTGGTCACCGGCGATGGGGACGGTTTGGGCATTGGAGGAAACCACCTGCTGCACGCGTTGCGGCGGAATATCAACCTGAATATAATGCTCTTCAACAACCGAACCTACGGGCTTACCAAGGGTCAATACAGCCCTACTTCACCGGTTGGGACCAAGACCAAAACCACCCCCATGGGTTCGATCGATAATCCCTTGAACCCCATTTTATTTGCCCTGGGAGCCGATGCCACCTTCATTGCCCGGACCATAGACACAAACCCAAAACACATGATCGAGATCTTCAAGGCGGCTCATCGACACCAAGGGGTTGCCTTTATCGAGATTTTTCAGAACTGCGTTATCTTCAACAACAAGACCTGGGATTCGGTTTACGGTCGACAATCGCGTGATGACCACATGCTCTTCCTGGAAGCGGGAAAACCCATGGTTTACGGCAAAACGGAAAGGCGCGGGGTGGCCTGGACCGGCGGAGGAATGCCGGAACTCGTAGCCATGAACGGCGCAACCCCGGAGGAGAAAGGGATTTTGGTCCACGACCCCACTCGAAAGGATTCCATCTATGCCGCCATGCTGGCGGAGATGCAATACCCGGACTTCCCCGTACCCATCGGGGTCCTTCGACAAGTGGTCAAACCTGCCTACGATACCCAAATCCAACAACAGTTGGATACCGCCGTCGCCCGGAATGGGGGGAAGGGCGACCTCCGCCAACTGCTCTACGGACGCAATACCTGGAGGGTCTGAGAACCCGCGCGGATACGGCAATCGCACATCGCTGAACGCGCTTGGGAAACCGGAGCGTCCGGGAACGCGCGGATAAAGCGCCAAAGCGGGTAAATTTTCCCAAATTAGCCTTGCCTTGCAAAATTTAGACCACCATCTTTACCGGCCAACCGTTAGAGCAGGGGCCTTCGACAAGGACCTCTCTCCGCGACACTCCAAGAGACTAACGGTGGATCCGGCTCCGGCGGGACCCAGGCCATTTGGCCAAACGTCGTGAAATTCAATAAAACCCTAAATGTCGAAAACAAGTAAGATTGATAAACAGCCGATTATAGAAAAGTTTCGCCAAAGCGATAACGATACCGGCTCCTCAGAAGTTCAAATCGCCCTGCTCAGCGCACGCATCAACCTGCTCACCGATCACTTGCGGGTTCACCGCAAGGATTACCATTCGCGCAGAGGATTGATTGCATTGGCCAGTCGCCGCAGAAAGCTGCTCGACTATGTCAAAAGACACGATTTGGCCAAATACAAACAACTGCTGATAGATTTGAAACTGCGCCGCTGATCCCGGCACATTTTTTGTTAACCCATTAATGAAATTCATCCGTATCCCCCCAGCGGCTCTGGGATGGATTTAATCTCAGATGAAAGGGCGGAACAGGTAATCGAGACCCAGGGAATCCGGGTGTCGCATTGTTCAAGTCTCCGCCAGCAATAGGAAATAATCATATAAAAATCCCCAAAATGAAACAGAAGCATTCGACTACTGCCGAAGGACTCGGCATCACAATTTCTACCGGCGATATCGCAAGGCAAGCCAGCGGAGCCGTAACCATCGCCCTTGGCGATACTCATCTCTTCGTCTGCGCCACCGTAGCCGAAGAACTTCGTCCGGACCAGAACTGGTTCCCTCTATCGGTCGATTATCGGGAAAAATATTCCGCCGCGGGCCGGTTTCCAGGTGGCTACTTCAAACGTGAAGGCCGGCCTTCCGAAAAAGAGATTCTCACTTCCCGCTTGTGCGACCGGCCTCTTCGGCCGCTTTTTCCCAAAGGGTTCATGAACGAGGTACAGGTTATCGGAAACCTGCTGTCTACCGACTTGGTCAACGATGCCGACATCCTCATGGTCAACGGAGCCTCCGCCGCGGTCCTGCTTTCCGACATCCCATGGAAGGGCCCGGTCGGTTGTGTGCGCATCGGACACATCGACGGGGAATTTGTCGTCAACCCGACCAATGAACAACAATGCGACTCCGACCTCGATCTCATTTACGTGGGAACCGCCTCGGAAATGCTCATGATCGAAGGATCGGCCGACCAACTACCCGAACAACGCTTTCTCGAGGCCCTCCAGTTCGGTCAAGAGGCGATTCAGCCCATCATTGCCGCTCAAGTGGAATTGGCTGCCATGGCAGGTAAGGAAAAGCGCGAGTTTCAGCTCTATAACGTAACCGATGAAAACCTGCAGTTCGTGCGCGAGCTTCTGGGAGATCGTCTTCAAACCGCCGTTTATACGCCCAAGAAATTGGAGCGCCGTCTGGCTATCGCCGAACTCAAAGAAGAGGCCGCCACGGCCATGCTGGAAAAATTTGGGGAGGAAGACTACGATCCCAATCAACTCGGCATGGCCCTGGAAGTTCTGCAAAAGGAAATTTATCGGAGAGGTATTTTGGAAAACGAGCAACGGGCGGACGGCCGGTCGCCCGAGGATCTTCGCCAAATCAATTGTCAAACCGATATCCTGCCCATGGTGCACGGTTCTTCCATCTTCACCCGTGGGGAAACCCAATCCATCGGGTTGCTCACCCTCGGCGCCATGAGCGAATCCCAGTCTCTGGACGCCATTACCGGGGGATCGAAAGAGAAATCGTTCATATTACACTACAATTTTCCCCCCTTCTCGGTTGGAGAAACCGGGCGCTTTTTCGGCCCGGGCCGCCGTGAAATCGGGCACGGAGCTTTGGCGGAACGTTCCCTGCTTCCGGTCGTTCCGGCCGAAGACGAATTTCCCTACTCCGTACGCATCGTTTCCGAAATAATGGAATCGAATGGTTCGACTTCCATGGCCTCGGTCTGTTCCGGTTGCCTGGCCCTCATGGACGCAGGGGTCCCCATCCTGGCGCCGGTGGCCGGCATCTCCATGGGCTTGGTCGCCGAAACAGATGACGGAGGAACGATTTCCCGGAAGGTCGTGTTGACCGACATCGTCGGTGACGAGGATCATTTCGGGGACATGGATTTCAAAATCTGTGGAACACGGGAAGGCATCACGGCTTTTCAACTTGATTTGAAGATAGACGGACTCCCGTTTGAAATTGCCCGGCAAGCCATTGAACGGTCGCGTCAAGTCCGTCTGGATATACTCGATGTCATGGCCGAAACCATGGCCGAACCCCGGTCCGACCTGAAGGAAAATGCCCCGCGCATCCAAAAGGTGCAGATCGATCCGGACAAGATCGGCCTGCTCATAGGACCCGGCGGGAAGACCATTCGCAAGATTACCGAGGTATCCGGCGCCAATATCGAAATTGATGACGACAACAGCGGAAAGGTCTATATTTACAGCAACAACAAGTTGTCCCTGGAGGCAGCCTACGAAGAAATCCGTCTTCTGACGGCCGAAATCGAAGTGGGCGTTCTCTACCGGGGCACGGTAAAATCGGTCAAGGATTTCGGCGCCTTCGTGGAGGCTCTGCCCGGAAAGGAAGGCTTGGTGCACATCTCCGAGCTGGCCGATTTTCGCGTGCGCCGAACCGAGGATGTAGCCAAGGTGGGCGATGAGATTTGGGTGAAATGCATCGGAATCGACGACCGCGGCCGGGTAAAACTGAGTCGAAAAGCCGCCATGGCGGAAAGGGAGGGGAACCACAATAAGGGAAAAAGACAAACCGTCTCCAACGGGAATTGACCATCGCCCTATGGAACCGACTTTCCTCGTCACCAATGACGATGGCATCCAGGTCTATTTTATTCGGGCAATCGCCGAAAAATTAGGAAAATTCGGCAAGGTCTACCTGGCAGCTCCCTCCCGCGAACAAAGTTGGATTGGCAGAGCCATTTCCCGTTACCGGGATATCGAAGTGGCCTCCTACGAGGGATTTGATGGTGTCGAGGCCTGGCAGGTGGGGGGAACCCCCAGCGACGCCGTAAACATAGCCATGGGCCACCTCATGCCCAGGCCCCCGAACGTGGTGGTTTCGGGCATCAACATCGGCTACAATGTATTGTCTCCCGTGTTGTTGAGTTCGGGAACCGTTGCGGCGGCATTGGAAGGGGCGGCCTGGGGTGTACCGGCGGTCGCATTGTCTTTTCACCTGAAGGAGGAGGATTTCAACGCCACCAAGAAGTCCCCGGATAATCCCTCCCCCCAGGTCAGGCGGCGTATTGATTTGGCCGCCGAACTCGGCGCGGAGTTTGCCGCGGCAAAGGTGGGACAGAATAACTCTCGGGGTCTGATCCACAATATCAACTTTCCCTCAAAACTGGAATCGGACACCCCTTGGGTGACAACCCGGCCTTCCAGAATCCGGATGGGCAGCATGTTCTCCAAGCTGCGAGACCACACCTTCCGCTTCCGTTACCTGAACGGGTTAACCCCCCACCCCTCCGGCTCCCTGCCCGGGGACTACGAGACCCTCCTTAGCGGAAAAATCAGCCACTCCATCCTCGACTTCATGCATCTGTAGCCGGTCTGGGAACATTCCGGTCAATCCGCCCTTCGGCAGGGAAGCATGGCCGCGTCGCGCATGCCGTGAATAATCTTCTTATCTGCCGGACAGAAGGTAGCCAGCACACCGGAGAGTTCAGCCCGGCCGCGTCTGACAAAAAAGTAGGGACACAAGCGCAAGCGGCCCTGCATGTCGAAGGACTCGTCCGGACTGGCGTAAATCCTGTGGGGAATGCGCTTCGGTTTGCGGTATTCCTGAAGGATGTGCAAATGCGACCCGCTCATGGCAACGGCTCTTTGGATTCCTCGACTCCAAACCTCTCTGGAAGAATCGCTTCCCAGAATTACGCTGCGGGCTCCCCAGGCGGTTTCGTGAAAACCGCTTATCTTGATGATCAGCTTGCGTTCGCGCTGGGATGCATTGGCCAGATCGGCCCACTCCTGAATGGGGTTTCCTCCCACAAGCGGGGCGTCGAGCACGGCCGTGGGGGGCAAAGGAGTGGGATCCATAATCCAGCTTCTGGGCAGGGCGCGGGCCAGGGCTCGAAAGGAAGTCCTGGGCATGTTTTCGCGCCAGAATTGACTCAATTTTCTATGGTGAAACAAAGCCAGGCCCAGCTTCTCCTCCTGGAAGGGCCGCATGGGGGGTGACAATTCCACTTCCTCCTGATCGAGCGCTTCAAAATAATAAGGAACCGTTTTCAGCCCGGGCAAATCGAACAACTCGAAAAACCGGTAGATGACGTCTATCCTCTCCGGGTTGCCATCCAGGGAAGCGTGCAGAACTCCGCCCAGAGGATAGATCTCGTCCGGATGAAAACAGAAGACGCGGCGGCCCTGCTGTTGCAGTTCCTGACAGATCCAATCCATCTCGGGCCGGTAGGTGGATGCCTCGTCGCTAACCACAATGGCGATAAAGGGAGCGTGCCGGTGGGGGGCCAAGGATGCCAAAGCATCGTAGAAACGGTGCAGCATCAGGTCGCCCTCTCCCACAATGCCCCCCTCGACTTGCCCGTACAACCGGTTGAGAAATGCGGTCAAACCAATACCGCCCGGCACGGAATCGATTTCGGTCAAGGCCAATCCATCCTCGGTCAACAAAAGGTCCGGCCGGAGGACCAGGGGAAGCTGGCCGCGAATTTTCTTGTGACGGCCGTGTTCGACCAGGTAGCGGGGTTTGCCGCGATCCAGATAATTCGCCACCCAGGGGGCCATGAGGATTTCATTGCGGAGCAGCTTTTTGTTCCCCAGGGAACGGAGGTAGAGTGTTTCCAGAGCCTTGAGAAAATCGAGGCAGGCTTGGCCAAGGGTCTCGATATCCCGGACCAGACTACTGGACAAGGGCCAGGAGTGGGGAGCCAGTCTCCAGGTCTTTCCTTTGAATAACGGGGTATTTTTCAACGATTCCCTGAGGTGGTTGTAGGACAATCCCGAACGCTTGAGTGGACCCGTCATGGCTTAATCTTCCATTTTGATCGCCTTATTGCGCGAAGTGGGGCATCCGGCCCGCAACCAATTGTAGACGAATCGGTTGATATCCCCATCCATCACCCCTTGAACGTCCGAGGTTTCCACCCCGGTTCTCAAATCCTTGACCATCTGGTAGGGCTGGAACACGTAGCTGCGGATCTGGTTGCCCCAACCAATTTCACCCTTTTCCCCATAAAACTTGTCCATTTCGGCCCGCTTTTCGTCCTGCCGTTTTTCGAAAAGGCGAGACTTCAGTCTTCGCATGGCCGTAGCCCGGTTCTTGTGCTGGGAGCGTTCCTTCTGGCAAGCCACCACGATGCCGGAAGGCAGGTGTGTGATGCGGATGGCCGATTCGGTTTTATTGACGTGCTGCCCGCCGGCCCCGCTGGAACGGTAGGTGTCGACGCGGAGGTCCTCATCCCTGATTTCGATGTTCACATCATCGGCGATCTCGGCAATAATATCGACCGAACAAAACGAAGTGTGGCGCCGATTATTTGAATCGAAAGGGGAAATGCGCACCAGCCGGTGCACCCCTCGTTCAGCTTTGGCATAGCCGTACGCTCCCAATCCGCAGAACAGCATGGTCACGCGGCTCAAGCCGGCCTCCTCCCCCGCCTGCAGATCCTCCACGCTCACCGTGAATCCGTTGCGCTCGGCCCAGCGGGTGTACATGCGATAGAGCATTTCGGCCCAGTCACAGGATTCGGTGCCCCCTGCCCCGGAATGGATGGTCAGGTAGGCGTTGGCCAAGTCGTGCGGGCCACTGAGCAACAAGGCAATTTCCAACTCCTCGATGGATCCGGTCAAATTTTCGGCCGATTGGCGAACCTCCTCGGAAAATTTTCCATCCTCTTCCCCTCCGGCTTCGTCCACCAGTTCAAGGAGGGTATTGAGATCGTCCACTTCGCTTTGAAAACGCGTCAGCCGGTCGACCATACGCTTCAACTCCTTGATCTCGGTTAGGGTCTCCCGGGCAACAGCCTGCTTTTCCCAAAATCCGGGTTGGGCCGTGCGGGACTCCAATTCCGCAATTTGAGCCTGCTTGCTTTCGACGTCAAAGATACCTCCAAAGGTAACCGGCACGCTTATTGATCTCTTCGATTTTTGAGCGGGTATGGGGCGTTATCATGGGAGGAAGAGAGAAAAAAACGGCGCTGGTTTTGCAAGCTTGAAGCGCGGAAGAGTTTGTCTTGAAGCAGGGAAGCCAAGCTTCACAGTGTAGGTTGTGGAAGTCATCGGCATCGTGGCGATATCGCTGGATGGGTTTATCACCCAGGGAAATAAACCCGGCTCGGCTTTCACTTCGGCCGCCGACAAGGTGTGGTTTTCCCAAATCCTGGAGACCTTTTCCGCCCATCTCATGGGATCGGTTACCTTTGAAGCGGAAAGGGAACCGATTACCCGGGCGGCCCGTAATACCTCCTCCAAACTCCGCCTCGTTTTTACCCGATCACCCAGGAAATACCATTCCCTGGCCAAGCCCGGTCGCCTGGAATTTACCGATGAGCACCCCGCCGCTGTCCTCCGCCGCATCCGGGACCAAGGGCATGAACGGGTCGCCCTGTTGGGGGGCGGCCAAATCTACGGCCTGTTTTTGAGGGAAAACCTTCTGGATGAACTCTGGGTTACCCTGGAGGCAAGAGTGTTTGGGACCGGGACGCCCGTTTTCGCCGGGGAACACCGCAAAAACCTGAACCTGATCGAGGTGGCGAACCTCGACCCCAACACGCTGCTGCTCAAGTACAAGCCCGAATAACACCCAGGTAGTGGAGGGAGAAGGGTTCAGTGTGCGGAGTTCAGAGTTCAGAGTTGAGAGAGAGGAAAAAGGAGGGCGGACACTCCCCCTGTCTGCGTGCGGTGACGCACAGGCAGGATGTCCGCCATTTCAATTCCTCATTCCTAATTCCAAATTGGCGCCAACGGCGCCTCATCCGTGCCCATCCGTGAAATCCGTGGTCAATTTCTGGTTTCTCGATGCTGGATTCTGGATGCTGGTTCGCGCCCCTGGGCGCTTCCCCCCCCGTGGTCAGAAATTAGTGACCAGTGGTTAGTGGCGAGAGGCGGAAAAGATGTTGGGGTTTATCGTGTTCGAACCATTCATAATTCGGGAGGTGGAATTTTTCGATCAGGATCAGGATCATGATCACGATGATTTACTCCGTGCCCATCCGTGGTTTCTCCCTCCCCACTTTGTGCCTTCCCTGTCACGCCGTAGACCTTCGGCGAAGGCGGATGTGCCTCTCTCCCTGCCTTTGTGCCTTTTGCGCTTTTTGTGGTTAATCCCTCTCCCCAATTCCTCATTCCTATTAGGTGTGCCTGTGCCGCTCCTACGGACGATACCCCGAAGCTCAAATTTGGAAATCGTCCTGCCCGGACAACTCGTGCAAACCGCATTCGCGACGTATGCCTCCAAACCGGGTATCTTCGGCCGACATTTTCCCCATTAACCGGCTGGTGCTATGGGTATCCCCAATCGATACGTAGCCCTCCTCCCAAAGCGGATGGTAAGGCAGGTTATTGTTGGTCAGGTAACGATATACGTCGTAATCGGACCAGTCGATGATGGGGTGAATCTTGGTGATCTTGTCCTGCTTCATCACCACGTCGAGGTGTCTGCGGCTGGAACTCTGCTCCTTGCGTAATCCGGCCAGCCAGCCCTTGGCCTTGAAATCCATCAAGGCCCGGTTCATGGGCTCGATCTTGTTCATCAAATTATATTTGGAGAGACCCTCCTCCCCCTTCTTCCACAATTTACCGAAGAGAGCTTCCTGCCTGGCTGGGGTCATCCTGGGTTTGTAAACGTGGAGGTTCAAACCGAGACGCCCTTCCAAGGCCTCGACAAACCGATACGTCTGGGGAAACAGGTAACCGGTATCGACCAGAATGATGGGCACACGGGGAGCCATGGAAGAAACCATATGCAGCATGACGGCGGATTGAGCCCCAAAACTGCTGCTCATGACCAACTGATCGCCAAATTTTTCCACGGCCCAGCGCACCCGCGTCCGGGCGCTGACGTTTTGCAGCCGGGCGCTGGCCGGATCCACTTCCGTGACCCGCTTATCGGATTTTACCGCCATGGTCGGTTCCCCGCTTTGGTATTCTTAAGTTTTTGGGGTAAATTACCTATGAAAAGAAATCCCAGGGCTTTTTCAATACCAATATAGGCCGATTTCTCCAACCCTCTTGCTATTCCTCCTTGGCTATCAGGAGCCGCAAACTGTTCAGGCAAACCACCACCGTGCTGCCCTCATGGACAAAAACTCCCAGGGTAAGGGGGATGATACCCAACAGGGCCGCGCTTGCCATTACGGCCACGGTTGCGATAGAGATGATCAGGTTTTGCCGAATGACGGATCGGGCTTTACGGCTCAACTGATAGGCAGTGAGAAATTTTTCGATTTTGTCGTTCATGAGAATGACCTCGCTTTGTTCAAGCGCGGCATCGCTCCCTTTCGCTCCCATGGAAACGGCCACGAATGCCGCAGCCAAACTGGGGGCATCGTTCACCCCGTCCCCCACCATGGCCACCTTGTCCCCCCGGTCGGTCATTTCCTTGATGCACATTACCTTGTCCCTGGGCATGAGCCCGCTACGGATCTCCTGGATACCGATAGCCTCCCCAACCGCCTCGGCCGCGCTTCGCCGATCTCCGGTGAGCATGAGCGTTTTGATCCCGAGGTCATTCAAACGTTCCAAAGTATCCTTGGACTTTTCCCGGATTTTGTCCTCAAGCAAGACGCGCCCAAAGAGAGCCCGATGAAATAGCCAGACTTCCGTTATGGAAGGAGGGGGCTCGTCCACCTGGGCAATCCAATCGGCCAATGGACTCCCTTTCAAGAGTTCCCTTCTGCCCAGAAAAATGGATTTTTCCTCCACTTGTCCCCGCAGGCCCCTACCGCTGAAAGATTGAAATTCTCCCACTTTTTGGGTTGCCAGCCCTTGTTTTTTTCCGTGATTGACAATGGCTCTGGCGATAGGGTGATTGGACTGGGATTCCAGGCTGAAGGCCAACTGAAATACTTCATTTTCCCGGCCAGGCGGAAAACTTTCCACTTTCAACACGCTCAAATCCCCCTGGGTCAGGGTGCCGGTCTTATCCAGGGCGACCGCATTTACCTGGGCGAGTTTTTCGATAGCCGCACCGCCGCGAAACAAGATGCCCTTTCGAGCCCCCCAGGCTATGGCAGCCAGAATGGCGGATGGAATGGAAAGCACCAGGGCACATGGACTGGCCACCACGAGAAAGGTCATGGCACGGTAAAAGGCGGAGTAGCCCGCTTCGGTTCGTTCGAAGGCCGGAATGCCCAGAAACATCCAGGAGAACAGGAAATAAAGGAGGGTAAGCCCAATGATCAGATAGGTGTAGCCGGTACCAAACCGGTCCGTAAACCGTTGGCTGGGGGCCCGCAGATGCCGGGCCTCCTGAATGAGGCGAATGATCTTTTGAAGCGCGCTTTCCGAAGCCAGGCGTAACACTTTGACCATCACCACGCCCCATAGATTAAGGGTACCGCTGAATACCAAATCTCCCCTGCCCTTCTCCACTGGTGTGGCCTCCCCAGTGAGGGTCGATTCGTCGGAAGCAGTCATCCCCGAGGTTACCTCGCCATCTATCGGAAACAGCTCGTCAGGTTTCACCTGAATGACGTCCCCGGGGACTATGTCCTCCACCGCCACGGATTCAATAGATCCATCCCGTCCCACGCGATTGGCCGTTTTCGGAGCCGACCGGGTCAGGGAATCAATTTCACGATGGGTCCGGTGTTCCGCGTAATCCTCCAGCGCCCCCGATAGTGAAAATAGAAATAAGAGCAAAGCTCCTTCCGCCCAGGACCCAATAGCAACGGCTCCCACGGCCACGGCCAACATGAGAAAATGGATGTCCACGGAACCTTTTTTGATATTTTCATAGCTGTCCTTGGCCGCATCCCATCCCCCGCTGAGCAAGCTCAGCCCGTACAATCCGTAGACGACCCAATCCGCCACCCCGTCGACGAAACTCAGGGAAAAAGCAGCCGCCATCAGAGACCCGCAAATTCCGGCGAGCCAAGCCATGGTTTTCCACTCTTCCCCGGCTTCTTCCAAGGCCTCCTCCGAGTCAGGCCAGATATTTTCCTGCACCGACCCGGACCATTCCGCCGTTGCGGAGGTGGTTTTTCTCGCCCTGGCCTCATTTCTTGGAGTAGGCCCCGGAAGGCCATCCACCGGGCGATGGGTTCCCGAATTATTTTCGGTCTCCAATTGCTTTTCCAAGGACTCCAATATACCGTCCGATTCCACAATCCCCGCCTTATCCCTCAGGAATTGGCCCAATTTCTCCACCCAGTCAGCCTCTTTTCCTGTCCCGGAATGCCTCATTGAAGTTTCATGCTGAAGCCACAACTTGAAGCCGCAATATTATTTGGAACAATTCCAAATACAGTTTTTTTCCTATTATTGGTTCGACAGCGTTCTCCCTGAACGTTTGAACGCCGTTATGATCGGATTTCAGAATGCGGTCGAAGCCAAAGCCAAACCTTCCGGAGACCCTATCCCCGGTTTGGTCCATAACACCTTCCGCCGGAATGGATGGCTGCAGAAATTTCTCGCAATGGAGTATCGTCCCCAGCAGGAAATCATGGCTCGGCAAGTGGTGGGAGCATTGCAAAACAACCAACCCCTTCTGTTTGAAGCCGGAACAGGGGTGGGCAAGAGCCTGGCTTACCTCATTCCCGCCATTCTGGTGGCGGTCCATCAAAGGCGCCAGGGAATCATTGCCACCCATACCATTTCGCTGCAGGAACAAATCGAGAAAAAGGACCTGAAAATTTGCCGGGCGCTCTTTGGCAAAGTGGACCAACTGGCTGCCTTCAAATCCTTTAAAGTGGCTCTTCTGGTGGGCAAGGGAAACTATCTTTGCACTTCGCGTCTCAATCATGCCATCGCCCAAAGAACGGAACTTATTCCCTCGGCGGAGCAATCTGAACTGGAGCGCATTGTCCATTGGTCCGGGCGGACAAAGGTCGGAATTCGGCAGGAACTGGTTCCAGCCCCCAACCACGAAGTCTGGGATTGGGTATCGGCGGAGTCTTCCGTCTGCCATCCAAAGCGCTGCAATCCCAAGATTTGCCACTATCAGAAAGTCCGGGCCAGGATACGCCATTCCCACCTTCTCATCATAAATCACAGTCTCCTTTTCGCCCTTCTCGGTTCGGGCATGCCCCTCCCTCAGGGCCGCGGGATCCTGTATGCGGAGGATTTCGTCATTTTGGACGAGGGGCATACCGTCCCCGCTGTCGCTACCCAGCACTTCGGCATGGCCATCAGCTCCTATGGGCTCAACCGCCTTCTCTCCTTCTTTTACAATCCCAAGAGTAAAAAAGGGCTGCTGCAACGCCAGGGAAACGCTCAGGACCGCGCCATGGTTGTCCGGTTGCGCGAAGAGGCTGAGGACTTTTTCGGTTACGTTCGGAAGACCTATTTGGAACAAAAGGATGTGGCGCGCATCTACAGACCAGACTGGGTCGACCCCACCTTACTGGGCCCAATGGGGAGATTGATAACCCGGGTCAGGGAAATTGCCCGCCCATTGAAAGGAGGTCCGGAGAAAGCGATGGTGGAAGACCAAGGGGACCGATTGGCCCATTACCACGACGGGATTCGGCAGTTCATCAAACAATCCCTGGAGGATCAGGTTTACTGGGTCGAGCGGAGGGGCCGAGCGGGAAGAATCATCCATTTACGCAGTGCGCCGATCGAAGTATCGGAATACCTCAAGCAGAGTCTCTTCAGGCGAAAAACGGGGGTGGTCCTCACCAGCGCCACCCTGGCGGCGGGCCCGAATATGGATAATTTCCAGAAGCAGGTCGGGGCGGAGAAGGAATCGGCCTTCCAGGTGGATTCCCCATTCGATTATGAAAAATGCGTGGAGGTGTGCATCGCGGAAGACCTCCCCCCGCCCAACCTCAGTGATGGGAGGCAAGACCTGGACTATATGGAAGACATCATCCTCTACTGCGTCGAACAAGTGCAGGGGGGGTCCCTGGTATTATTTACCAATTACCGTGACCTGAACCAAATCGCGCGAAGATTGGAATCCCGATTGGAGCGCCGGGGGCGGTCCATCTTCCAACAAGGCCGCACCTATTCCCGCACCGAACTCACCCGCGAGTTTGCCAAGGCGGGAAACGCCGTGCTATTGGGAACAGACAGCTTTTGGGCCGGAGTGGATGTGCCCGGACCCGCCTTGTCACAGGTCATTATCACGCGATTGCCCTTTGAAAATCCATCGCACCCCATTCCCGAAGCGAAAAGCGACTGGATCAGGTCGCAGGGAAAAAACCCTTTTTGGGAGATCTCGCTTCCCGATGCCATCATTAAATTTCGGCAGGGATTGGGTCGACTCATTCGCAACAAGACCGATACCGGCCTGATAACCATACTCGACTCACGCATCTTCACCAAACAATACGGCCTCCGCTTCTTGAATACCTTACCCAAAAAGTCCTACCACCGGTTCAACCGTAACAACCGCGACCGGATTTTCGACCTGCTATACCTCGGATGACCCACATTCGGTTACATTCGAAGGGGTCCCGACGGCGGCATTATTTCGATATTTCATGGTAAACTTGCTTAACTGAGGGCCATTCGGCCTTGACCGGACAACCCGGGAATTTTTTCGGAGGTTCCGGTTGAACACCAGATCCTACCAATAGTTAAATGGGGAACATTATGATAAGCCGCCGTTATTTGCTCCTCTTTTCCTCCCTGACAACTCTCGCAGCCGGTGCCCTTACGGGCGCGCCATCGGTCAAACGTCCCAACATCATCCTCATCATGGGCGATGACATGGGTTACAGCGATCTGGGTTGTTACGGAAGCGAAATTCAAACACCCGCATTGGATAATTTGGCTGCGAATGGCCTGCGCTATACCCAGTTTTACAATACTTCGCGTTGCTGCCCCACTCGCGCCTCCCTTATGACCGGTCTCTACGCCCATCAGACCGGGATCGGCCATATGATGAACGACCGCGGGGGAGAAAGTTTTGCAGGGGACCTCAACAACCACTGTGTAACCATAGCCGAAGTGTTGAAAACTGCCGGATACTCGACCTATATGGCGGGAAAATGGCACCTCACACCGCTGTCCCCCACCAAGGAAAAACCGTCAAGGCACAATTGGCCGCTGCAGCGGGGTTTCGATAAGTTCTTCGGCACTATTCACGGAGCCGGAAGTTTCTATGATCCCAATTCCCTCGCCTCGGGAAATGAATTCATTGTTCCGCCAGCCGGGTTTTACTATACCGATGCCATTAGCGATACCACCGTCGATTTTATTCAAAATAAAACGGGCGAACACCCCTACTTCATTTAAGTTTACTACACTGCGGCGCACTGGCCCTTGCACGCCCTGCCGGAAGACATCAAAAAATACGAGGGGCGCTACAACCGAGGTTGGGATGCATTGCGCGAGGAGCGCTACCAGCGCATGATCGACATGGGGTTGATCGATCCGCGTTGGAAATTGTCGGATCGTTATCCCTTCATCCCCTGGGAAGAGGCGGAAAACAAACCGTTCCATGAACGGTGCATGGAAGTTTATGCCGCTCAAATTGACAATATGGATCAGGGAATTGGACGCATCGTCCAAGCCTTGAAGGAAGAGGACCAATTCGACAATACGCTCATCCTTTTCCTCCAGGACAATGGCGGGGTGGAGGAAGCATACGGATTGAACAGGACCTACGAGCCGCCCGAGGAGGAAGCAATTTTGAAACCGATGGGCAAAAATGAATTGCAAACAGAAATGGCTCCGCGCCACACCCGGGATGGGCGAAGGGTAAAAATTGGCTTTGGCGTCATGCCCGGTCCGGCCGACACTTACATCGGATACGCAAAAAACTGGGGAAATGCTTCCAATACCCCTTTTCGCATGTTCAAGCACTGGTCTCACGAAGGGGGCATCTCCAGTCCCCTCATCGTGCACTGGCCTATGGGTATCGCCGCCAAAGGGGAATACCGCCGCCACTTGAGTCACCTGATCGACATCATGGCCACTTGCCTGGACGTGGCCGGAGCCGAATACCCGAAGCGTTATAACGGGGTAAAAATCCATCCCTTGGAAGGGGTGAGCCTGACCCCCAGCTTCCACAACAAAACCCTCGACCGCGACACCCTCTATTGGGAACACGAAGGCAACCGGGCCATCCGTGTGGGAAGGCTGAAACTGGTCTCCAGGGCCTACTCCTTCCCGCGCGAACTCGATGTGATCCCGCGCCTGGCTCCCGGGCAATGGCGCCTCTACGACATGGAAAAAGATCGGTCCGAAACCAACGACCTGGCGCCGGCAAACCCCGGATTGGTCTACAGCTTAGCCGAACAATGGGAAACTTGGGCCGAACGCGTCGGCGCACTTCCGCGGCCGGAAAGAAATGCGCGGCATCCCCTCATGCGCTAATGTGGTGTCCCGGAAATTCCTTCTAACAATACCGCAGCGATTTCAAGTTTTAGGAGCGCCATAGGCATACCTAATAGGAATGAAAAGGGATTAACCACAAAAAGCGCAAAAGGCGCAAAAATAATTTATAGTTTAACAACGTTTCGCTTGATGCCTTTGCCAA
>JAABVD010000018.1 GCA_014529615.1 Opitutia bacterium | reverse complement strand
CTGCCCTCCTCAGCCAATCGCTCAAAGTATTTTTCGACCTGGGCACGGTATTGTTCGGGCGGGTCGCTGGACTGCCGGAGCATTTCCAGTTGCAAATCCCGGATGGATGACCGCAGATGTTCGAGCACAATCTGCCCTGCCTTGCCCAAAATGGCGTCCGTCGAGCGAACCGTTCCGGACCAGGACGGGTCCCCCTCCAAATCGTGGAGTTCCCCGGACAACTCCTCCAGTGCCCCATCCTCCATGCGCGAAGCCAGGTCCGAGAGCAGGCCGCTGATCTCACCCCTCAAAGCGCGCAAATTGCCCCTGTTTTCCGGGTTTCCGGCCTCCTCCCGCATGGCCTGGAGATCTTCCCGGGCTCGTTGAATATCCTCCAAGGCTTTCCTTAAGGCCGCATCGGCCAACTGGGGCATTTCACCCGCCACCCCTTCGATTCCCTGGGCCAAACCCTCCAGAACCTCGGCCAATTCCTCCTGGATGGGCTCGGCTCGACCGAAGCGCTCATAGTGGAGGGCGTTTTCGGCCCGCGACATCTGGCCTTCGATATTCTCATCCTCGGCCCGTTCGGACAGGGAATCCAGCTCTGAGGAGGCTTCGGGAAATTGCTCGCGAAGCTGGTTGGCAACCTGATCCAATGTTTCCTGCCAGTCTTCGTAGTCCCGGTTAATGGCCTGTTGCTGTCCCTTCAGGGCGTCTTCCTCCGGTTCATTGAGTTCCCCTTGGGCGGCCCGTCCACTCTGGCCCGCGGCCTGTTGCTGACGGGCGGCCAACTGGTGCCCCCGGTCGGCCAGGTTCTCCATCATCTGCGCCGCCACCTGGTTTATGGTCTGCTCCAGCAAGGTGGCCGCCCCCATAAGCAATTCCTTGGCCCGCTCCCCGCTTCCCCGGGCCAATCCGGGTCGCTCGTCTTTCAATTGACCCGCGCCCAAACCCATTTCTTCGGAGGCCCCGTCAACGGCCCGGGCTGATGGATCCCCCGGCATCATCGATTCCATTTTATCGCGCATTTCGATGGCATCCGCGGCCAACCGGGTTTGCTCATCGGCCAGCGCATCCAGATCGCTCGGGGGAGCCCGGCGACGAACGGCGCGATCGATGGCCTCGTTCAACTCGCCTTGGCCGTCCGCAAGGGCATGGATTTCATCGAGCAGTTCCGGCAGTTCGGAAAAATTGGGTTGAGCCCCCTGGGGCT
Source organism: Opitutia bacterium (assembly GCA_014529615.1). Classification (GTDB taxonomy): domain Bacteria; phylum Verrucomicrobiota; class Verrucomicrobiia; order Opitutales; family UBA2995; genus JAABVD01. The sequence continues at coordinate 39,153 of JAABVD010000018.1, read as the reverse complement.
GATCTTGCTGGTCGGAAGTAGGCGGGGGGGGATTCCGGTCCTCGGAATCCTCCTCCGAGGAATCTTGGGGCTGGGAATTGGTGGTCCGGTTACGGCTCAACTCTGCCTCGAAGGAAACCAGCTCGGCCAATGCCTGCTCCTCGGGAGCAATAGCCAAAGCGGTCGCATTGTTATTGATCATGGTTTCCGCAGTCTCCATGGCATCCCGGGCACGGATGAGGAATTCCATCAAATGGTCCTGGTTTTGTTGGGTAAGCAAGGGGGCCGCTCCAACCATAACGGTTTCGATAACGTTTCTGAGGGAGGCCAGATCGGCGCCGATTTCCTGGTTGGCGAAAATCCTGTCCTCCACGGGCAGGCCCATGGCTGCATAGGTGTCGCGAATGATGCGTTTCAACTCGATAACCAGGGCCCGCACATCCACCGTCTCGGTTTCACCTTCGAGGTCCATGCCTTCCAGCTCAATTGGCTCCTTGTTGACCCGAACCTCGATAAAAAACACTTCCGAACGAACTATATTGGGTTCGGGGGCCTTGTTGTCCATGGCGGTGGCGGAGTAGGAAATGACGTCCCCATCCATGGCATCGAGTCCATACAAATCGAGGGATTCAAAGAGGTTCATTTCGATGGCGCCCGGCTGGCGCTGCCCATCGCCCTGATCCAGGGCGATCGATTTCTGGCGGGTCCCGGAAATGGAAAGATTGAGGATGACCGCTTCCAACCCAAAATCATCCGCCACAAATAATTCCAGTGGAATGACATCCTCAGGGCTCACCGTGATGTCCTTTCCCGGATCGATCCATTCCACCACCGGTTTTTCGTCGGGCCATACCTTTAATTGCACCGCTGGAGTATGGGCCCGGTGGCCGGTATTATTGTACATGACAAAGCGCAGGGAACTCGATTCCTCCGGACGAATCCCGAAAGCGAAGACCCCAGCATCATCTCTTTGCAGAGTCAGCGGTTCTTCGTCGAATTCCACCGCGAGGTCGGCCAGGTTTTGGCCGTAGATTTCAAATGCGAGCCGGGTCCCTTGCAAAATTTCCAGGTCCTCCAAGCGGGACCGGGTTTCGGGTTGGTAGCCGGAGTAGCCGGGCGGGAAAATTTGCAGGTCGAAACGGTCGATTTCGGGCGGGTCGTAAGCCAGAACCGTATACCAGGGGGAAGTCAGAGCATGCGACTTCACCCGAAACTGAAAATCCTGCTCCACATCGTAAAATTGGAATTCGGCCCGGTTTTCCCCGACCGGATTCATGGGATAGCGAACCAAAGCGCCGTCTTCCAAGAATTCGATAGTCAACTGATTATCCCAGCGCCGGGGAATCACGCCCACGGTAAAATCCTGTTCTCGAGCCACTTCCAAAGCTTCCGGCATCAAGTAAAAGCCGGTAAATTCACCTCGCATCCAATCACCCAAGGCATAGCGGAATTTTTTGGACGCGTCGAAGAACTGGGCCCAGACCAGCAAAGCAATGGCGCCAAGCCACAAAATGGCGGTCCCGTAAAAATCGAGGTAACGCGGTATGACGACCTTCTCAAAATCGATCTTTTCGGTCGATTTTGACACCTCCTCCACGAGCAACCGTTCGATGACGGAACGCTTGGACTCGGGGATGCTGGTGACTTCCACGGCGGCATTGAGGCCATCCATGAGTTCGGGGTGCTTTTCCTCCACCTGATTGGCCAAATCCGCCAGTGTCGCTTTATGTTTCACCAATCGGGAAAACCCCGCCAAGACCGTTATCCCGGCGATGAGGAGGGCCGTGGCATAGAGGAAAAATGCGGTGGTTTCCCGGAGGATAAAGAGTTTATCGAAGGCTTCGATGAGAGAGAGGGCCACCCCGGCGCCAACCAGGCACAAACCGACCCAAAGGGTCAGCCTGGAAAGCAGCAACCGATAGGCCAGGGGGCGAAAGCGAGTTATGAAATTAGCCATTTTTTGCGACTTTCCCTGGTCGGAGTGATTTAACGGGATCGGCCAACCCTACCCATAATGATTCCAGGAACAGGGCGGCAAGGGCGATCATCAGGAACCAGGGCCAGAGAGGTTTGTCCTGCCCTCCGGTCGCTCCCAACGGAGGCGGGACGGAAGCCTGGGCCACCTGAATCGGTTCCCCGGTCAGGACCGAAGGCAGCCATTGCCGGGTATCCACCCGGGCAAGGGTTGATTCGGACGGGTTGACATTGATCTCCCAGAACTGTCCCTCCACCTCCAGGGTTCCCGGTCGATCCATCTCCCCGACCAGGAGTTGGACGACTTCTTCCACATAGAGCCGATTGCGTTGCCGATCCAGGTCGAACCCCTCCTCCACCAACTCCCGAACCAGGGGGAGAAAGGAATTGCGCAAGGGCAGATCGGTCCAGCTCGGATCAAAGGCAAAGGTCGAAACATACAGGTTTCCCTTTCCCACCGGAAGGGCGAGAAGGGCGGCGTCGCCATTTTCGAAGGCGAGAAGTTTGGTTTCCTCCCCGTTGAGGTGTAAACGAACATAGCGGTAGATATTGACCAGATAGAGATCTTTGGCCGCTTCCCGGGTAAATACATCGGCCAGGCCGCTATTGGGGCTGATGTGCCCAAAATGAAAGGGTTCCAGGCGCTCATTGGTGTTGCCGGCCAATCCGATGAACCTCGATTGCATGAACCCACGGGTTTGTAAATTACGAAAGAATTTGGGAAAAGAAGCTCCCGGCAACATTAGGGCGGTCCCTCCCTGCTCCAAAAAAGATCGCAGGTATTCCCACTGGTCATCATTGAAATAGGCTCCCGTGGCGGGGAATACCATTACCTCGGCCTCTTCGAGCATCGATTCATGGAAAAATCCGCGATCCACTGCGGTGACATCAAACCGTATCCAGTCGGTTTCCGATTCCACCTCCAACGCGGTTTGCAAAAAATAAAATCCCTGAATCGCCTCCGGCTCATCCAGGTGGGGCAAGAAAGCCAATACGCGAATCAGCGGCGGAGGGGATACCCAAAAATGCCAGGCGTTGTCCCGCTCATAATTGTCATCGGGCAAAGACACCCGCATGGGCCGGCTTTCGCTCGCATCCACTTCGAACGAAACCGTGGAGAGTTGTCCCCCCTCCAGAACGGGGTATTTCTCCTGCGCAATTCCCGGTCCCGAGAGGGAGAGGCGGGGTTCTGCCTTCCGTGCGCCGTAGTTGCGAACCGAAACCATTACCCGGGCCAGGTTATTGCCGATGGGAAGGACATTCACCCTTACGATGCCCGTATTGGAACCGGGGCTTTCCGAGACCGGTAACAGGACCAGTTCAACTCCTCTGGGAATACCCGGCAAATCCGTTTGCCAATCCGTTTCCTGAAAGTCGGAAACCACCACCAACCTGCTTTTAGCATCGGGATGAAAGAGCCGAACCGCATGTTCCAGGGCGAGAGCGGGAGATCCCGCCGCGTAGGTCGGTTCAAGCCGACTCAGGACCTCCCCCACGGCCGAGGCAAGGTTGGATGGTTCCACCTGAACCAGGATCTTGTCGGCAAAAACGATCAGCCCGGCTTGTTCATCGGCCCGGTCCGATATCTCTGCCCCAACCGCGGAAACCGCTTCGGCCCAGGCGTTATCCCCGACCATGCTGGAAGAGGCATCGACCACATACACGGTTTGTCTCAATTGCCTTTCTTCTGCCATGGACGCTTGCGGGGTTATCCAAATCGGCTGGGCGAAGGCCAAAACAACAGACGCGAAAAGGGCCAACCGCAAAAGCAGTAACAGGAGGTCGCGCAACCTGCGTTTTTCGCGGCGGGGAAGTCGCGCTTTGCCGATGAACCGAACGGAGGGAAACTTGAGATCGACCGCCAACTCGCGGTCGATCAGGTGCAAAATCACCGGAACGGTCAACCCGGCCAGAGCAATAAGAAACAGACTGTTGGCAAAGGTAAGCACTTTAGGCGATGGCTTCCCGCTTGCTCAAATATTTACCCAGGGCGTGACCCAAATGATCGGTCGTGAGCAAGGACAAATATTCGACCTGAGCATGGCTAAAGGCGCTTTTCAGGGCATCTTGAAAAGCGTCCATGGACGTTTGATATTGAGCGCGAATGGTGCCGGCAAAGGTCGTAACGTCGGCTTCGGTTTCACTGTCCACGTAACGGACCGGATAGGCGTGGGGCAGATCCCGCTCATCCGGATCGAGAACCTGGATGGCCAGACAATCGCAATGTCGAAACCGCAACGCGCGCAATTGCCTGGGCAAACTCTTCTCTGCTTCAAGCATGTCGGAAAAGTAGACGACCAGCCCCCGATTGCGCATGTGGTGGGTTATGGATTGCAGCAGGCCATCGTGATCGGCTCCCCCAGCCGGTTGGAGTCGGACAAGAGCCTGAAGAAAGCGCAGCAGTTGTCCACTGCGATGGCCAGGCTCAATGGCCTCCACAATGGAGTCCTGATAGGCAAACAGAGCGATGTTGTCACCCTGTCGGCTGGCCAGGTAGGCCAGGCTGGCCGCAATCATGCAGGCGTAGCGAAGCTTGCTGCAGGCGGCCCGCTCACCCTGGTAATCGTGGGAGGCGCTGGCATCGACCACGAAGTAAACGTTCATGGAAGTCTCCTCCTGGAAGACCTTGGTGACGAGTTGGTCGCGCTTGGCATATACTTTCCAATCGAGGTATTTCAGGTCTTCTCCGGGAACGTAATTGCGGTACTGCAGGAATTCGGTGCCGAAACCGTGGTACACGCTTCGGTGCATGCCGGACAAAAATCCTTCCACGGCCCCCTTGGCCATGAGGAGATAGTTGTCGATCTGGCTGAGATAGTCCGGATCTAGCAACTCCTGGTAGGCTGAAGCCATGGGGCTAATCCTGAATGGTGTTGAGAAGCTGGTGTATGACGAAGTCCGCCGTGATGCCTTCGGCCTCGGCGTGGAAAGTGGGAATGATGCGGTGACGCAAAACGGCTTCGGCGAGGGCTCGCACATCTTCCACCGCAACGGTGTAACGGCCATGCAGCAAGGCCCGCGCCTTGCCGGCGAGAATCAAGGCCTGGGAAGCCCGCGAGCCCGCGCCCCATTTGACCTGATCCTTGATAAAGGGCGGGGCAACCTGGTTGGATGGCCTGGTGGCCGCGACCAGGCGCACCGCGTAACGGACCACGTGCCGGGAAGCGGGGACCTGGCGCACCCAGTTTTGAATTTCCAGAATTTCCCCCGGGCCGAAGACCTTGTCGGGTTGCTGCTCCTGCACCGCGGTGGTCTCCGTCACCATGCGAATTTCATCGCTCTCAGGCAGGTAGTCCATGACCAAATTCAAGAGAAACCGGTCCAGTTGGGCTTCGGGCAAAGGATAGGTGCCCTCCAACTCGATGGGATTCTGGGTAGCCAAAACAAAAAACGGCGGCTCCAGGGTAAAGGTTTGTCCCGCCGCGGTTACCTGCCTTTCTTCCATGGCTTCGAGCAAAGCAGCCTGAGTCTTCGGCGGCGTCCGGTTGATCTCGTCGGCCAAAACGATATTGGCGAAGACCGGCCCATGGACGAAACGAAAGAGGCGTTTGCCCGTGGCTTTATCCTCCTCCACCACCTCGGTTCCGAGAATATCGGCAGGCATGAGGTCGGGGGTGAATTGAATCCGCTTGAAGGAGAGGCTGAAGGTGCGGGCGATGGATTTCACCAGCAAGGTCTTCCCCAACCCGGGAACTCCGGTAAGCAGGGCATGGCCCCGAGCCATGAGCCCGACGATCAACTGTTCAATGATGGTTTCCTGGCCAATAACGACTTTTTCAATCTCGCCCTTTATGCGATCGCGGGCGTTCTGTATATGGCTCAGAATCTCGGATTCGTTCGACTTACTCATGATAACGAGCGGACCTCTCGGCAGGAAGAAATTGGTCTCCCCTGGGGTCGCATGGAAATTTCAAAAGTTTGGAACATTGGGTAAACGTTTCCTCATGACCATTGAAACTTCGAGTCTAAATTTGGACCAATTGTTCCGGAAAGTCACCCCGTTTTGGGACGGAACACCGAAATTACCTCCCGGTTTCCCTCCAGACGCGGTCCCCCCACCAGGTCGATGCAATAGGGAATGGCCGGAAAAATGACTTCCAAACATTCCCCAATGGCTTTGGGCTTCCCCGGCAAATTAACGATGAGACAACTACCCCGGGTGCCGGCAGTCTGACGGGAAAGAATGGCCGTGGGCACAATTTTTAGCGATTCGTTCCGCATGGCTTCACCAAATCCCGGCAACATTTTTTCGCATACGGCCCCGGTCGCCTCCGGGGTGACATCCCGAGGGGCCGGACCGGTGCCACCCGTGGTTACGATGAGACAACACCCGTTCTGGTCCGCCATCTCTTTCAAGACGGCTTCAATCTGGTCTTGTTCATCGGGTATGACCCGATAAACCGGCTCAAACTCCGTGACCAGGTACTCCCTCAGCAAACGGACTGCCTCCTGGCCGGGAATGTCTTCATAGACCCCCCTGCTGGCCCGGTCGGAAACGTTGACAACCCCAATTTTAACCACGAGGCCAACCTTACCCTCGGGGCAAGGAGGGTCAAACCTGAAAGGCGGCTGTTACACCAGCATTCGGGGCAGTGGTTTCCTTATCTGAAAGTAACTACTCAGGTATCTTGAACAATCGTTCGCATGGATGTTTTTCTACTGCCCTCAGAAACCCGCACCAACTTTCGACCTTCGTTCACTACGCATTTTGTGAGATTCATTGTGGAACCCCGTTGGGGTACGAAATTTGTTGTCCTTTCCAACCCAGTGTGCGCTGTGCGACACTGGGCTTTGGGGTGGAACTGCGTTGCAGTTCATTCTAGTGTGGCCTCCTTTAATCCAAGCTATGTGGATCTGAGTAGTTAGATCTGAAAAATCATATTGCCGTTCCCGGCGTCTTTATTAGCCTAGCCCGCATGAACAAGGCATGAACAAGGCATGAACAAGTGAGGTATGTCATAAATGGATGTCATGCCCCTCTTTGGGGGTTTCTTCTGATCTTCGCCCTGGGTGAGGCTCAATCCACTACCGACGGAACGGAAAGGCCGTTGCCGGTTGTAGAATGGGACCCGTCTCCCCTGGATCGATCCAACCCCTACCGGATCACCAGTTTTGCCGACATGCTGGTGGATGTGACTCCGGCCGTTGTCAGTGTCTCGACTCGGAAAATTTTGCAAGGGGAACATTACCAATTGCCCCCTGCCTTTCAGGACGATCCATTTTTGAAGCGATTCTTCGGGGAGCCTGAGGAAGGCGAAGCCCGACCCCATTCGGAAGGATTGGGTTCGGGAGTAATCGTCAGCAAGGACGGCTATATCATTACCAACAATCACGTTGTCAAGGGGGTGGATTCGATCGTGGTGCGGTTGGACGACGGAAGGGAATTCGAAGCCGAATTGGTGGGAGCGGATTCCAAGACGGACGTGGCGGTATTAAAAATCGAGGGGGAGGAATTGCCCACACTGGTTTTGGCCGACAGCGATCAAGCCCGTGTGGGCGACGTGGTTTTTGCCGTGGGCAATCCGCTACGGGTCGGATTGACCGTCACCCAGGGAATCGTATCGGCCACCAACCGCACTTCCCTGAGCCTGATCGAAGAGGGGGGCTATGAAAACTTTCTCCAGACCGATGCCGCCATCAACCTGGGTAACTCGGGAGGGGCGCTGGTCGATGCGGAGGGGCGGGTTCTGGGCATCAACACCGCGATTCTTTCTCAATCGGGGGGAAGCATCGGGATCGGATTTGCCATACCCGGCAACCAGGCCCGGAGCATCATGATGAGCCTGGTGGAAATGGGCGAGGTTCGGCGCGGATTCCTGGGCGTGATTGTCGATGATTTGACGGCGGAGCTGACCGAGCAGTATGCCTTTAGTAACAGCCGTGGGGCCTTGATTACCCAGGTGATCCCCCAATCCCCAGCGGAGGTGGCCGGATTGCTACCGAGTGACGTCATTACCCGAATTGGCGGCAAAGCGATAAACGGAGGATCGGATCTTCGCCTGCAGATTTCTCAGATTCCACCGGACACCTCTGTCGTGCTGGAGGTTATTCGGGAAGGGGAAACGATGGAGGTTCCCGCCCTGCTGACCCTCAGGAAAGACACCCAGCCAGCCGTTTCCCTGGATAAACCCATGGAATTGTTTAAAGGCGTGGTTCTGATGGAAGTAACGGAATCGTTGCGGAAGGAATATCGAATAGGCCAATCCATTTCGGGTCTGATCATTACCGAAGTCAGCGACCATTCCCCCCACAAGGAAGATTTCCTTCCGGGCATGGTAATTTTGGGAATCAACCGAACTAAAGTTCAGACCCTGAGCGAGGCCGCCCCATTGCTCGAACCGGGGAAGAACCTTCTCTCCGTTTACTATCAGGGCAAAAACAACTTCCTGGTAATCGGCCTGGAGTAACGGTTCGGGGATGAATCCGGGTCAACTGCCAGGCTTTTCCGGGGGGAGGGCGGCCAATTCGGGAGGAATGTTTTCCGGGTGGTAGGTTGGAAAGTTGAATTGGGCCAGGGAAACCACCGGGAGGTCAAAAGCGGCCTTCCCGGCGCTTCGGTCCACCAGCAGGGCCAAGCCGACCACCTCGGCCCGGCGCCTTCTGGCAATCTCGATGGCCTCCCGGGCTCTGCCCCCACGAGTGATAACGTCTTCTACGATCAGCACTTTCTCTCCCTGGGCCAGTTTGAAGCCCCTGCGCATGACCAGGATGTCATTTTCCTTTTCCGCGAAAATATAGCGCGCCCCGGCCTGTCGGGCGACTTCCTGCCCAATGACCAAGCCTCCCATGGCCGGAGCCAGGACGGTTTCGAATTCCAGGTCCCCCAGATCTTCCAGCAGTAATTCGGCCAACCGCTGCACCTTTTCCAGGCGCTCTCCCAATCGTGCGCACTGGAAGTAGTGTCCGCTTACCAAGCCCGACCGCAGAACGAAATGGCCCCGAAGCAGCGCCTTTGAGGATTCGAAAATTTGCAAGATCTCCCGCTGTCGAGGGGTCATAATCCCTAAGTTGGGTCAAGTGGGAGGGCATTCCAACCAGATTTTCGGAAAACCTTCAAGGAATGGGCGCGGAGGGAGAAGAGTTCAGAGTTCAGAGTTCAGAGTTCAGAGAGAGGAAAAAGGAGGGCGGACATTCCCCCTATCTGCGTGCGGTGACGCACAGGCAGGATGTCCTGCCATTTCAATACTGATCCTGATCGAAAAATGGTGGTTTTCAGTTGTAGGAGCGGCTTTACGCCGCGATTGCTTCGATGCTGTTTCGTGGGACCGCGGGGTAAAGCCGCTCCTACAAATTAAAATTCGCTGCGGTATTGTTAAAAGGAATTTCCGGGACACCACACTGGAATGAACTGCAAAGCAGTTCCACTCCAAAGCCCAGTGTCGCACAGCGCACACTGGGTTGTAATGGGCAAAAAATAACGAACCCCAACGGGGTTCCACAATGAATCCATCCCAAGGCATTTTGGTAATAATTTTTGGAACCCCGTTGGGGTTCAATCCTATGGGCGATCGGCGATCCAGCGTGCGCTACGCGACGCTGGGCTTTGGAGTTTAACGCCGTTGGCGTAAAAGCCAGGTGATGGATAAGCACGGATACGCCGTCATTGGGTTAACGACTGAAAAAGTCGTACTTGGGATGGTGGGCCCTCTCGGACTTGAACCGAGGACCAAACGATTATGAGTCGTTTGCTCTAACCAACTGAGCTAAGGGCCCGAGAAAGAGAGGGCATTGGAACCAATGCGGAGAAGCGAGTCAAATCATACCGGGAGCCGGCCGACCCCTCAACCGAGGCGGGCGAGGATTTTTTCCAACTCGGTTTTCTTTGCCGTCGCATCGGCCAATTTCGACTTGGCCCCCTCCACGATCCGAGGAGGCGCCTTGTTCAAAAAGGCTTGGTTCCCGAGCCTGGCTTCTCCGGCCAGGATGGCTTTGTGGAGCTTGGTCAGTTCCTTCTCAAGGCGCCGCCTCTCCGAGGCCACGTCGGGAGAGCCAGACAAATCCAGGAAAACGGTGGCGAGGTCGCACACGGCGGCTGGTAAATCCATGTCCTCCGGGGATGCGGTCAACTCTGCGACCCCCATCAACCGGGTGAGGGAGTCGCGATTGGATTCTATCCGCTCGCTTTCAGAAGGACCTGCTTTATAGTAGAGGGTTACGTTCTTATTGTTGCCCATTTGGCAACCGGCTTTGAGGGCCCGTGTTTTTTTGACCAACTCGTCGAGGCGATCAACTTGCCGGGCAGTTGTCCGGTCCAGGATGACCTCGTTGTCGCGCAGGGCAACTTCAAGGGCGGGCGAGGATTCGATGGCGTTGTCTTGAATCAAGGAATCCCCCACCCCGTATCCGAGCAGGCTCCAGAGTTCCTCGGCAATAAAGGGGGTCAGGGGCTGGGCCATGAGGAGGAGTTGGCGAATGACCAGGTCCTGGATGGCCAAAACGCTCTCCTTCATGTCCTCCCGGCCCATTTTGGATTTGCTCACCTCCACATAGGTGTCGCAAAAATCCCGCCAGAAGAAGTCGTAGAGGAGCCGCGTAATGGAGTGACACTGGAAATTTTTGTAGGCGCGGCCCAAGTCCTGATTGGCCTGCAAAAGGCGGGTCAGGATCCAGTGATCATAATCGTCCAGCAATTCGCCATGGATGCGCGAGACGATGGTTCTCAAGGAGCTGTTGTCTGAGGAGGGCCCGCTCAGTTGACGAAAGCGGCAGGCATTCCACAACTTGTTGCAAAAGTTGCGACCGATCTCGATACGCTGTTCGGAAAAAAGAATGTCTTGTCCGCTGGGAGCAATGTTGACGATGCCGAAACGCAGGCCATCGGCCCCATATTTTTCGATCAACCGGAGGGGATCGGGGGAATTGCCCAAGGACTTGGACATCTTGCGGCGGGTGGCGTCCCGAATAAGGCCGGTAATGTAGACGTCCCGGAAAGGAATGCGCTCAGCCATATCCTCGCCCGTAAGCTCCTTTTTCTCCGGACCCATGAGTTCGAGGCCGGCCATGATCATGCGGGCGACCCACAGGAAAATGATATCAAACCCGGTGACCAGAACAGAGGTGGGATAGAAATATTTCAGATCGGCCCATTTCTGCGGATCATCATCGGGCCATCCCAAAGTGGCGAAGGGCCACAACCAGGAGGAGGCCCAGGTATCGAGGACGTCTTCCTCTCTCACCCAGTTCTGCGGATCGGGCGGACCATCCACGGAAACGTGGACGTGATCCGGGTTTTCCAGGTCGAGGTCGCTTCGTTCGATGCCTTTGCAATACCAGACCGGGATGCGGTGTCCCCACCAGAGTTGCCGGCTCAAGCACCAGTCGATTTGATTTTTCTGCCCATGTTTGAGCCAATGGAGGTAGACGTTTTCCCATCGTTTGGGGTGGAACCTGACAAACCCCTTGTCTGCGGCCTCTATGGCCTCGTTTACCTTGGGATAGCGCAGCCACCACTGTTCGGTCAGCCGCGGTTCTACGGCCACGTCGGCCCGTTCGGAAAATCCCACGTTATTTTCATAGTCCTCCTCCTTCACCATGAGGCCTTGCTCGTTCAAGAGATTGACCGCCACGGTGCGGGCTTCGTATCGGTCCAACCCGAGGAATGGTTCTCCGGCCAATGCGTTCAAGGTGGCGTCGGGATTGAGGATGTCGAGGTTGGGCAGGCCGTGGCGCTGGCCGATCTCGAAGTCGAGGGGATCGTGAGCAGGAGTGACCTTGAGACAACCGGTCCCGAATTCACGATCTACCGCCCGGTCCCCGATAATGGGGATTTCAGCTCTGGGGAAGGGCCGGAAAATGCCCTTGCCAATGAGGTGTTTGTAACGCGCGTCCTCCGGGTGGACGGCTACGGCGGTATCCCCCATCAGGGTCTCGGGCCGAGTGGTGGATATCTCCAGGTGGTTGCGCAGGGAACCATCCGGTCGCCTGTCCGGTTCGACCAATTGGTAGCGGATTACCCAAAGCTTGCCTTTCTGGGGTTTCATGATGACCTCCTCATTACTGAGCGCGGTCTGGCTGGCCGGGCACCAGTTGCACATGCGCAATCCCCGGTAAATGTAACCGCGATGGTAGAGTTTGACGAAAGCAGTCAGGACGGCCCGCTCGTATCCTTCATCCAAGGTGAAGGTAGACCGCTTCCAATCGCAGGAGGCTCCCAGTTTGCGCAATTGCCGGAAAATGATGTCGCCGTGTTTTTCTTTCCATTCCCAGACCTTTTCGATGAACTTTTCCCGGCCGAGGTCGCGGCGGTGCAGGCCCTCCTTGCGCAGTTCGCGTTCGACTTTGGTTTGGGTGGCGATTCCGGCGTGGTCGGTTCCCGGCTGCCAAAGCGCAACTTTGCCTTCCAGTCGGGCCCGGCGCACCAGCATGTCCTGCAGGGTATTGTTCAGGATGTGTCCCATGTGAAGCATCCCCGTCACATTGGGAGGGGGTATCATGATCACGAACGGATCGCGGGTGTTGTCGGGTCGTGCGGAAAAGGCGCCTTGCTCTTCCCAATGGCGGTACCATTTGGACTCGACCAGATGCGCATCGTAGGCTTTGGGCAATTCAGGCATGGGGCAAAAGGAAAGGATGAGCAGGCTAAAGATAGCTTTATTGCATGCAACTGATTCCGCCAAAAAAGTGCAACTGATTGGATTGATTTCGGGTCAATGAGTTTTTAACTAATTTTATAGAAACATATTGCGAAACTGTAGGCGGGGGTATATCCCCCGATCTTCCAAATGACCTCACCTCAATTGGGGGATAAACCCCCGCCTACAGTTTCGCAATCACCATCACATGAAAATTTGTGAGAAATGCAGGCTAGGCAACGGAGACCTGAGTTGTTACGATAAATTTTTAAAATTCGCCAAGTGAATCGCAGAAGAAAGTCAAAGACAAAGATTGCCGTATTTTCCGTTCTCATTGCGGTAATTGCCGGCTCGATCGTAGTGGCAATAAATTGGAAAAAGGAAGATCTGATCGAGGTGACGGTCGAAGAGGCGGAACGAAGATCCATTACCAGCATGGTATCTGCCACGGGTAGGATTTTTCCCGAGATCGAAGTCAAGATTTCCTCCGAAGTGGCGGGTGAAATCATCGAGTTGCCCGTGGTTGAGGGTCAACGGGTGGAGAAGGGAGACCTCTTGGTAAAAGTGGATCCGGATCGCTACGAGACGCAACTGCGGCAACGCAAGGTGTCGATCAACACGGCGGAGGCACGATCATTGGAAGCGAAAGCGCAACGCTTGCAAGCCCAACAGGATCTGGGTCGGGTGGAGGAGCTGTTCACTAAAGGCTTTGTCAGTGAAAAGGAGCTGGAGGATGGGCGAACCTTGCTGGAAATCCGAAAGGTTCAGGAGGAGTCCGCCATGCTGGAAATTGAACGAGCAAAATCATCCTGGGAAGAAGCGGAGGAAGCGTTGTCGAAAACGGTCACTTTTGCACCGATGAATGGGACCATTACCAAGCTCGGGGCCGAGCTTGGAGAGCGGGTTGTTGGCACGGGGCAGTTTGCCGGAACTGAAATATTGCGCGTGGCGGACCTCAGCAACATGGAGGTTCGCATCGAGGTGAGCGAAACCGATATCGTCCACGTAAAGGTCAACGACAAAGCCACCGTCGAGGTGGACGCCATACCGGATGAAGAATTTGATGGCTGGGTGACCGAGATATCCAGTTCGGCCGCCAATGTGCGGCAAGACAACGATCAATTGACGACCTTCGAGGTGCGCATTCGCCTGGATAAACCGAGCCCGCAATTGCGCCCGGGCATGACGGCGACGGCCGACATTGAAACGGAAACGGTCAACAATGCGATCTCGGTGCCCATGCAATCGGTCACCGTGCGCAAAAAAGAGGATGTCAGAAAGGCGCTCGATCCGGGTGTGGGCCAGGAGGATGAGAAAAACCGGGATGCCGAAGACAAGAGCCTCATTTCCGGGAAAAAACGTATGGCTGATGACCAAACTCGCCAGGAAAAGCGGCAGGCAAATGAAGACTTGCAGCGCATTGTATTTGTGTTGAAAGACGGAAAATCCATCATGCGGGAGGTTAAGACGGGCATTGCCGATAATACCTACATCGTAATCGAGGAGGGCATAAAGGTAGGTGAGAAGGTGGTTTCAGGTAGTTATCGTGCCATTACGAGGCAGTTGAATCACGACATGGAGGTAAAAATCAAGAATCCGGACAAGGACAGGGATTTGGAGGAAGGAAAGAGTTAGCCCACATGTCTCACAAATTTTCTACTGCGCTACGCATTTTGCGAGACATGCGGGCCAGCCCGTAAACGGTCACGGTTGGCTGAAAGGGAGTCTGGAAAATGATGCAACCATACCGGAGTAACGGGGCGCCAATTATCGATATCGGCCGGGTAGAAAAAATTTATGACCTGGGCAAGGAAAACGTGGTACGGGCATTGGATGGGGTCGACCTCAAGATTTATGAGAATGAATTCGTGGCCATAATGGGGCCATCGGGAAGCGGCAAATCGACATTGATGAACATGCTGGGTTGTCTGGATACACCGACCTCCGGACAATATCTATTTGAAGGGGAGGACGTCGCCCTGATGAACGATAACGAACTGGCCTTTATCCGCAATCAGAGAATCGGATTTGTATTTCAGAGTTTTAACCTTTTGGCCCGAGCGACCACGCTGCGCAACGTGGAGTTGCCCTTGATTTACGCGGGGCTTCCCAAATGGGAGCGGGAGGAGAAAGCCCGGATGGCCTGCGAGCGGGTCGGCCTGGGTCATCGCCTGACCCATAAACCGAACGAGCTATCCGGTGGACAAAGGCAGCGCGTTGCCGTTGCCCGGGCCTTGGTCAACGACCCGTCGATACTTCTGGCGGATGAGCCAACCGGGAACCTGGACTCTAAAACCGGTACGGAAATCATGGAATTGTTCGACGAGTTGCACGAACAGGGCAATACGATCATCGTGGTTACTCACGAAGAGCACGTCGCCATACACGCACATCGTTTTGTTCGGCTCATGGATGGGCGAATTGAATCCGATCAGTTGAATGGACACGGCGATTGAAACGCTTTCTTACAGAGATTGTTGAAAGTATTTACATTGCCGCCGAGCAATTGAATACGCATAAGACCCGGGCCTTGCTTACCATGCTGGGGGTCATCATTGGAGTGCTGGCTATCACTTTGATGGGAACGGCCATGAATGGCATCGATAAAGGGGTTAACAACAGTCTCGATATCATTGGTACGGATGTTTTTTACGTAACGAGATACCCCTGGGATGCGGGAGAAGATGAATGGAAAAAAATGCGTAATCGTCCTTACATCAGAGACGAGGAAGCCGAGGGATTGAACGAAATTATTGCTGAAACAAAAGGTTCAACGCTGTTTCGGGGAGCTGCCACGGTATTCTGGTATCCTCGGGGAGAGATCAAGACGACCGAACATGCCGTATCGAATACCTACACCCTGGGAACGGCCGAAAATTTTCAGTTTGTAAATAGTGCGGCGGTGGAAGAGGGGCGGTTCTTTACCCAGGTGGAAGCGGCCGCCGGTCGTGGAGTGGTTGTTGTGGGATATGACGTGGCACAGGCCCTGTTTCCTTATGAGTCCGCCTTGGGTAAAACGGTTCAGGCCAAGGGGAGACGGCTGGAAGTCATTGGGGTGTTCTCCCGAATGGGGTCTTTCTTCGGTTTAATGAGTTCCGATACTTACGCCATTGTACCCTTGAAATGGTTGAGGAAACATTACAACTGGAACTGGCACACCGAGATTCGGGTAAAAATGAGGGCCGAAGCGGATAAGGAAGAGGCCCGCTATGAGTTGATAGGGGCCATGCGTCGATTGCATGGCCAGGTTGCGGAGGAGGAGGACAATTTTTCGGTGAACAGTACCGATTCCATAGAGGACGACCTGGGTCCGGTCAAAACGGGATTGGCCGTGGCGGGTTTTGGAATAACCGGACTGGCATTATTCGTGGGTGCGATCGGGATTATGAATATCTCTTTCGTAGGCGTAAAAGAACGAACACGGGAAATCGGTACCCGCCGGGCCGTCGGCGCCCGCAGATCGTCCATTTTGCTGCAGTTTTTGATCGAGGCAGTATCGGTCTGCTTTGTTGGCGGACTTATTGGCCTGGGAATTGCCTATGGCTTTAAATTCGGGCTGGACAGGGCATTTACGAATTTCCCCTTCGTTTTTTCGATTGGTCTGGTTTTTACCGGGGTGATTGCCTCGGTAACCGTTGGCATACTATCCGGCATCGTCCCCGCATTTATTGCTTCCCGGCTGGATCCAGTCGCCGCATTGCGTCATGAATAAGCAAGAGCAGTTCAACCGCAGCAAACGCATTCACCTTTGGGAGATCGTACAAATGGGGCTGGCATCCCTGAATTCAAACAAGTTGCGCTCTTCCCTGACCATGTTGGGTATTGCGATAGGCGTATTCTCCGTGGTGAGTGTGATGACGGCATTGTCGGCCGTGCGATCTTCTATCGACAGGGGATTGGAAGTCTTTGGCGATGGCGTTTTCGAAGTGAGCAAAACCCCGGCGGTAATGGTTAACGACGGGTGGTGGAGTTATCGGCACCGGCCCAAGATCGACTACCGGCAAGCACGACGCTTTAAACTACTTTTCGAATCGGAGTCTGACGTTCAAGTTTGCATGCACCTGTCCGATAGCCGCGAAATTGCCCGTTACAAGGATCGCAAGACCGCCCCTGGATTACGGCAGAAACCTGACGACGGAAGATATTGATTTCAGCCGAACCGTGACGGTCATAGGTCACGAGGTAGCACGAAGCTTGTTTCCAAACGAAGACCCACTGGGTAAAGTCATCGCACAACGGGGAGCGCGCTACCTGGTGGTAGGCGTATTGAAGGAAAAAGGGCGCGGTTTTGGTAGAAATCCGGAGCGCATGGTGATGATTCCCATTACCCGGTTTCTTTCCACAAACGCCCGCTATTATTCTTCACTGAATCTGGTGGTTAAAGCTCCTTCCCTCGAAGTAATGCCGGCGTATCAGGACCAGGCGATTGGTTTGTTGCGAGTGGTGCGCGGTTTGAAACCCGAGGACCCCAATAATTTTGAGGTTACTTCCAACAACGCCATTCAGGATATGTTCGATAATATAGCCCTGATGGTTGGAACGGGCGGCTTGATCATTAGCGCCATTGCCCTGATAACCGCTGGAGTGGGCGTTATGAATATCATGCTGGTGAGCGTTACGGAGCGGACGCGGGAAATCGGGATTCGCAAATCCATTGGGGCTCGCAAAACGGATGTGCTCAAGCAGTTCCTGTTGGAGGCTGTATTTCTATCCGAAGTCGGTGGAGTTTTCGGGATTATCCTGGGAATTATTTGTGGAAATTTCATCGCCTGGAAAATGGAGGTAACCATGATTTTTCCCTGGTTCTGGACGGGAGCAGCCATAATTTCCTGTTCGGCCATTGGGATTATTTTTGGAATGTATCCCGCCCATAAGGCTGCCGGATTGCAGCCGGTAGAGGCCCTCAGGTTTGAGTGAAGCCAGGATTTTTCGGGCCGCTAACAAATGGGCTCTGCAAGTTATCAGGGATTTACTTCTTCCGGAGCAATCAACAATTCGGTGGTTTCCCAAGTGAGACTGTAGCGGAAGGGCAAGGAGACATCCAGCGCCATAATTCCAATTTTGGCTTTAATTGCATCCAATATAGCATTGAGAAACCGCAGATTTGCCTCATCAAAATCTTCCTGAGATTCCAATAATTCCCTGAATGTGGAAAGGCCGCTTTGGTATTTTGTCTGTTCACGCTCAAACTGCTCGGAGGATAGCTCGAGGGACACATTGGCGGCCTCTACCCGCGCGATACCGCTCTCCCAGGCACGCCAACGGTTTCTATTGGCAACTTCGAAGTCCTGTTTCAGCTCTTCCAGGCGGATTTCTTCCCTTCGAACCAGGTTGAGCGCTTGTTGGTGGCGCGCCTTATCACCCCGCTGTCCCCATGGAACTCTGAATTCTACCCCAGCCGTCCAGTCGTATCCATCGTTTTGGAGCGTGTTTCCGAAGGAATCGATCGGGGCCTGGTCCGATCTGGAAAAACCCACACCAGCGATAAGATCAACTTGAGGAAAGGTGGAATTGCGGCTTGATTTTGCAGCGAGTTCCGCGATCCGGACATTGAGTTGTTGATTGATATATGCGGGATTGTTGGCCAGGATTGTTGTCATCGAAGGCCGGGTCCCCATAGGCTCACCGGAGAAATTTGGAAGAGGATTTACCGTTATCAAACCCTCGGGGTAATCAGTGCTTCCCATTCTGCGAAACAAGGTGTCCTGGCTGTTTTCGATCATTGCGTCGGCCGTAATAATGGCTTCTCGCCGGGTGGCCAGTGAGGCTTCCGACTGCAACACTTCTATATTGGTGGCCAAGCCGACTCTCTCCCTTTCGCGGTTTTCTTCCAGCAACTGCTCAGCCACTTCCAAGCTCGCAGTGCGGACTTCTTTTACTTTGTGGGCGTAGGCGAGATCCCAATAAGCGCTCTCGGTTGCGGACATGGTATCGAGAGCGGCCAATTTCAAAAACATTTCCGCTTGCAAATATGCAATTTCCGCTTGTTGAACGGGGATCAGGTTTATTCCCGACCCGAAGCCCTGCAGCAGCGGTTGACGCAAGGACATGGACAAGTCGGAAGAATGAGCGGGATCCAAAACGCTAACGGAGTCGTTCCGACTGTTGCGTTGATAGTTGGTTGATAATTCAACCTCCGCCCCAGTGTTCAGTAATCGAGACACCCCGGCGCGCACGGCGCTGCGATGATTTGAAATTTCATTTCCAGCGCCTCCCAAGGCCGCGCCGCGACTTCCGCGTTGAATCGCGGAGGTAAACATTATGGTATCGAATTGGGATTCCTGAACCGCAATTTGCTCCTGCGCATTGAGAACGGACAAGCCTTCAATACGCAGGTTCAGGTTTTGCTGCAGGGAGTGGATGACGGCTTCGTTAACCGACAAAAAATTGGAATCTTGAGCCAAAGCTCTAAAACCAGGCAGAAATAGGGCCAAAGCCGGGATCAGGGTGAAGCTTCTCATGTGTAATCGTGATAGTTCCGGGACAAATTGGCAGGAATAGGGAATTCGCTTAACCCCACGACCCATTCGTCAATACTGTTAATGCCTTATTACACGCATCAGGCAAGTGAGGTTGCAATTAACCCGCATGTCAGCTATTTACAGGGCGGAAATTTCTCCTCCACCAGCGGCTCGAATCGCTTCAAGCTGTCCCGCAAACCTCCCGGGCGATGGCGAAGGTTCCAAATTTCTACGAACCGGGCTTTCAGCTCCAAGGCGCTCCTTCTCCATGTTTTCAGTTCGGAGCCCCGCTTGCTTTGCAGACCGCGCAGGCAGGCCAGTTCCAACATGGAAAGGCTCCAATGTATCTCATCCTTACGCAATAGGGAATCTTTTCCCGGCGGGGAAAGCCGGCCCAGCCTGGCCAGGAGGCGCCGGGTTTGTCTGAGGGTTTTCTCAAGTCCCGGCAAAGTCAGGGCTCGCATGGATTCGATTGCAGCGTCCCCTCCCTGAAGCAAATCGAACAGGACGGAGCGATTATGGAGGTGGTATTGGGGAAGGGCGTATAAATTTCCAGCATCCAGGAGCAACCTTCCCCAGCCATTGCTCCCCGCGTCTATTGCGTCGATTTGCCTGGCCAAACCTTCCGCCTCGTTGCCACGGCCGTTCCAAGACACCCCGGCTCCGTAGAGCAAGGCGGGAATAACCACGCTCAAAGGTTGCCAGTGCCCGTTGTCGCCCCAATCGGTCAACAAAAAGCCGGAGGCATTATTCTTCCTGCCCTGTTCGGCGGCGTTGCGCACGTTCCTCAGCATGTTGTCGGTGCGCCCGACAATGCTGTTCCAGGAAGAAGTCCCCGGACAGACGTAAAACGGAATACCCGCTCGCCTGAACAATTCCGTTTCCCTTTGGAAGGGATGATCCCCCTCGTAGCCCCAGTTGAGGGCTATGCAATTATCGGGCAGTTCTTCGACCAATTCGGGATATTTCAGAATAATGTCCCCCCAAAGTTGAACCGTGTATCCTTTGTTTCGGCACAATTCGATCACTTGGTTGACATAGTTCAGGTAGACTCGCCCACGGCCCAGGTTTTGCACGGCTGTCTTGCTGCGGCCATAGCCGAGGTCGATGGTTTCGTCACAACCTATGTTCACTTGCCTGCTACGGAATTGCGGCAGCAACTGGCCGAGGAGATCGTCCACCAGCTCGATGGACGCGGGATCGGTTGCGCAAAGCCCTTGTGGCTCGGGCCGGTATCCCAGGTCTGTCTCCCCTCCATCGGGGCGCTCGGCCATGTGCCGGTAGGGTTCATGGATCAACCAACGGTGCATGTGGCCAAAGGTGTTCTGATTGGGAACGAGTTCGATAAAGCGTTCCCGGCAAAAGGCATCCAGTTTCCGGATATCAGCCGAATGGAAGGGAGATGCGGAACGCCAAACTATCTCATGCCCCGCGTAGGCATAGGTGTGTTCCATGTAAAGCTGGAGTTGATTGTACTTGCATGCCGCCATGAGCTCGATGAGTTGCAAGAGGGCGCCCAGTTTCGGAACTTTATCGCGTGAAACATCCAGCATGAATCCGCGGTTGGGGAAATCCGGGCCATCCTCTATCCGGCACAAGGGCAAATTACCCGGGCATTGGGCGGCCAGTTGTTTGAGGGTATGCAGTCCGTAAAACCATCCCCTTTCGGAGCCTGCCCGTAATATGACAGCCTGCGGAGCAACCTGGAGCCGGTAATCTTCAAGGGTGGGCAACCCAGCCACCTCCGCCAGCACTATCGGGCCCGGGACACTTCCCAAAAGACTCCGGGTAACTTCCAGGCGGCAAAAATCCACCCCCTTCAAGGTCGAAGCAGTTGACTCAAATGTAACGCGTCGGGGCTGGGGAAGGAAACGGATTTTCCCGTAATCGGGCATTACTCCACTTCAATTTTTTTAGCCGCTTGGTTGCCTAGTGTGGTCACTTGTAAATCCTCGTTCTCCACTTCCATGGCCTTGGCCACTGCGTTCTTGCCCACTACGGTCAAGGTTTTGCCCGGAATCAGCCCGCGCTTTTCAGCAAACTGCAGGAAGGAGGGCTCCTGGTCCATGATTCGGGCGATGGTTGTCCTTTCCCCCAAACGGCAAGCCAGGAGACTGCGCAAGTCTCTTTCGATGACCTGGCCCGAGTCGGAGGGAATGGGATCTCCGTGTGGGTCGTATCGAGGGTATCCCAATAAACGGTCGATTTTTTCCACAACCCGGTCCGATATGACGTGTTCGAGGGCCTCGGCCTCTTCGTGAATTTCAGACCAATCCATTTTGAGAATCCGGGCCAGAAACAACTCGACCAGGCGATGCCTTCGCAGGACCCGCAGGGCCAACACCTCCCCCTTGTCCGTAAGCCGGACTCCAACCCGCGGCTCGTAATGAACCAGACCGGCATCCCATAATGACTTCACCATGCTGGTGGCCGTTCCAGGGGCAACCTGGAGAAAACTGGCCAGTTTCCCTATCGGTAACAGGGGAGAGGGAATGGTTCTGCATTCCTGGTAAATGGCCTTGATATAATTCTCTACCGTGCTGGTTGGCATTGGAAAAAACTTTTAAAAACAACCTTTAGCCCCTAACACCAATCGAGCCGGGGGTAAATGTCGAATACGAACGCTTCGCTTTCGGGACAATTCACCTGTCACCTACCGGGCATCGGTCAAAAACGCTAATATGTCAGCGGCCTGTTTGGAAGTGGAGGCGGAAAGGTCTCTCCAGACCAGCTTCCCGTCCTTGAACAGATAGGCTTGCCGAATGGAAAAACCAAATCTGGTCGGAACGCCAAAAGCCCCGATGACCGCTTTGTCCGTATCGGCAATCAGATGAAAGGGCAGGGCATATTTTTTCTTGAATTTTTTCTGAGATTCAATGCCGTCCCTGCTCACACCGAAAATGCGCACGCCCATTTCAGACAATGCCTCGTAGGCATCCCGCAAGCTGCAGGCCTGGTTGGTACAGCCGGGAGTATCGGCCTTGGGGTAGAAAAATACCAGAATCCATCCGCTGGCGCCTTCCCGGCTCAGGTCGATGGTGTTTCCCGTTTCAAGCGTGGCCGATACCTCGGGCAGGGCAGCCCCAATGGCAAGGGGATCAGCATTGATGGAAGCGCCAAAAAACAAAGTCGCAATCAGTAGGGAGATGGAAGTTTTTGCAGGCATCATACACCACTGGACCCGATAAACCAAACCCTTTTCCCGTCCAGGTAGGAGGGGGTCGGACAGGGACGCTTCAACTGGGTAGGGAATGGATATTCTGTGGAAGAATTTCCGCAAAAAAGAAAGTTTTTTTTTAAAAAATTTTTCCTTCCACAGTTATTCACAAGCCGTTTGGTGTTTTTCTGAAGATTTTTCACGGGGGAAGATAAGGGAATGCCTGGTCAATACTGGGCCGAACAACCATTGCCTCCCTGGGAGAGAACTTATTGACAATATATTCACATGTTATTGTAAGGCAATGAGATGTTCTTTGAAAGAACGGAGGTGAGGAGACGAGCCTCTGGGATAAAAACGAAGATTACTTCGAAAAAGGTGAGGAAAGCCTGGCGAGCCTCGCCCCTTGGGAAAGCCTTGCGCGAACCCAAGGCATATTTCACTAACCCCGGCATTTGAGGTCGTGCTCGGATGTGGTTACGAAGTGGGGTTAAGCGGGCGCCTTCAATCTGGAAACAGAGGGCGTACCGAGTCAGCGGTACCAGGGAGTTTCGACCTGGGACCAAAAGTGGTGTCCTGAGAAAGGACGCGATTGCTACCATTAGCCAGGAGGCGGATCGAGGCCGAGTGAGCGAGCCAAAGCCCCGAGACGTCGTGGGGATTGAATGACATGGCAAGTCGCTAAATCCCGAGCGGCCGCAGTCGCAATGCGGTCGCCTGCGAATAAAAAGGTAATCTGAGAGGTAAGAGGTCAGACCCGTAACTTCAGGCAAACGCTCCGCCAATAGTGGAGGCCGACCTGAAGGAAACAAGTTGGAGATGAAACCTTCGCGGATAATTTTCCAGCCGTGTCTGGGATGAGCAATCGGCAGATTTCAAAATTCAGGCTGAGAGGCCTCACTCAATACCTCAATTGAGAGATCAATTGAGCGGTCCTGCTACGAGATCGATAGCTTCCGAGCCGGGAAGAATAGCGTCGGGGAACTGACAACCAGCGAGAGTTGAGTGCCAAATGTCAGTGTTGGACGAGAGTGTGGCGAGCTCCTTCCGATTTTTAGGCCCTCGGAGAAATCCGAGGGCCTCATCCTGTACAGCCGGCCCTTTTTCTCGGTAATATTCCCCTACCCCGGGAAGCGCCCAAGGGCGCGAATTAGGAATTAGGAATGGGGAGAGATAGAAAGATGCACGAAAGGGGGAAAGGATTCTGGGCTAGAATGAAGATCTTAACCTGTAGGAGCGGCTTTACGCCGCGATTGCGGTGAGGCTGTTGCGTGGGACCGCGACTACAAAGAACTGGAAAGCACATTAAAGGAGGCCACACTTCAAAGAACTGCAAAGCAGTTCCACTCCAAAGCCCAGTGTCGCACAGCGCACACTGGGTTGAAATGGACAACAAATATCGAACTTTGTGGAACCCCGTTGGGGTTCAATCATAGGGGCGATGGGCGACCCAGCGTGCGCTGCGCGACGCTGGGCTTTGGAGTATAACGCCGTTGGCGTAAAAGCCAGTTTGAAGGAATTTCCGGGACAAGACACTAGACAGGATGACCCCGACTCAGGCCAAAATTCCGGCGAAACAAGCCGTCATCAGGCAGGCCAGAGTTCCTGCCACCAAGGCCTTGAATCCCAGGGCGGCCAGGTTACCGCGCTGATTTGGAGCGAGAATACTGATATTGGATATCTGTATCCCGATGGAGGCAAAATTGGCAAATCCGCATAAAGCGTAAGCCGCGATTATGACGGATTTGGGATGGGAAAAGACGGCGGCCTTTTTCATTGCCCCCAGGGTGGTGTAGGCGACAAATTCATTGATGACGGTTTTTTCGCCCAATAGTTGCCCCACAAACAACAGGTCCTGGGCTGGCACTCCGATGAGAAAAGCCAGGGGGAAAAACAAAAGGGCGAAGAGGAGCTGAAGGGTGAGTCCGTCAAACTTTCCCCCGGTAGATTGAGCGATGAGATGGTTGAGCCCGGTCCAGTCCCCAATCCAGGAGGATAGCATGTAGTTGACCATCGCTATCATGGCGGTAAAGACCAGCAACACGCCCCCGATGTTAACGGCCAGGCGTATACCGTCGGTGGTCCCTCTGGACAGGGCATCGAAAATATTATCCCCGATCGAGGCTTTATCTATTTTCATGTCCTGGTTCACCGGTTCGGTTTCCGGGATCAGGATTTTGGCAATAACCAGCGAAGCGGGAGCGGACAGGATGGAGGCGGTGATAAAGTGGGTCCCGAACAGTACGCGCATCTCCTCGCTTTCTCCGCCCAGCATGCCGATATAGGCGACCAGCACGCCGCCGGCAATAGTGGCCATCCCCCCCGACATCAGGGCCAGGATTTCCGACCGGGTCATGCGGGATATATAGGGTTTAACCATCAGCGGCGCCTCGGTTTGCCCTACAAAGACGTTGGCTGCCGCGGCCAGGCTTTCCGCTCCGGAAAGCCGCATGGTTTTTTTCATAATCCAGGCAAAGGCGAATACACAGACCTGCAGAATTCCGAGATAATACAGGGCCGAGGTGAGGGCAGAAAAAAAGATGATCGAGGGCAATACCTGAAAAGCGATGATGTACCCCCAATGTTCGGGCGGGTTCATGAGGAAGGTCCCCAATATGAATTCAGTTCCCTCCTTGGTAAAATCCATCAACCGGATTACAAAAACCGCCACGGCTTCGAGACCCTGATAGACAAAGGATACCTTTAGAACAACGACGGCAAACAGGGCTTGGAGCAGAAGTCCCGTTGCAACCAAGGACCAATTAATTGCCTTGCGATTCGAACCAAAGGCGAAGGCGATGGCCAGGATGCATCCCAGTCCCATTAACCCACGCATTAAATCGTTAATGAAGTCTGCCATTGTAATCGTGGCTCCCGCAGAGCGGACTTTCAGGGGAACCCTAGTGGAAAATCCGATCGGGCACGAAGGTTAAATCTCAGCGAACGATTCCCGAACGGACAAGGATACCGGCGCTTGTATTGAAAGTTGTGGTGTACTGCGTTTTTCTCATTTTCTGCCTGATTCGATTGTCGGAGGCCCGGTTCCTCCCCGACACTTTCAAGCCCAGGTCATCCAACCATCCGCAAAGGTGACCCTTCCCGATTTAATCCCGGTGGTGGCCAGACCCAGAATCGAACTGGGGACACAAGGATTTTCAGTCCTCTGCTCTACCGACTGAGCTATCTGGCCCTCCAGGATAAGAGGCGGATAAAAATCGGTCCCCACTGGTCCGTCAACTTGAATTTCCCGGGGACTGGCAGAGGATTATGTCATTCGGGCCGTTCCTCTGGAAAAATTGGGAGGTGATGATTCCTCCTGGTCATGGAAGCCCCAAATCCCTGGGCTCACGACACCGAACCAGGCATTTGGATAGATTGATCCGGTAAGAAGCGATTCCTGAGACGGATTCGCTTCTCCTCGTAGATGTATGGTCGGTAAATGGAAATTACCCCCAAAAATTGACTTTTTGCGCATTTCCAAAGATGAATAGGCACTCATTCGACAATGTCCCAAAACCATCCAGATCGTGTGGCATACCGGGCGTCTGCGAGGGACCGGGCGATACTGACCGCCGTCCTCATTCTGGCATGGCTGTCAGCGGTGGTCTCATCACAGGCGGATCTTACCATATCGGAGTTTCTCGCCAGCAACCAATCGGCCGGATTAGACGAGGACGGCGACAGCTCCGACTGGCTGGAGATTTACAACGGGGGGCCCGATCCGGTCAACCTGGGAGGTTGGTACCTGAGCGACCGTGCGGACAATCTCACAAAGTGGAGCTTTCCACCTGTTGTCATTAATCCGGACAGTTACCTCGTCGTCTTTGCGTCCGGAAAAGACCGCCGGGACCCCGGTGGGGAATTGCACACGAACTTCAGGATCGGCGCGGACGGTGAATACCTCGGCCTTGTTCACCCCGATGGCGTCACTGTAGCAGACGCCTATGCCCCTGCCTTCCCACCGCAGTTCCCCGATGTCTCTTACGGCCGCACCCGTTTAAGTGAGGGCGAACCCGTCCAATTGGGTTTCATGGCCGAGCCGACACCCGGCTTGCCCAACTCGGAAGGGTTCCGCGGCTTTACTCCCGAACCCGGTGTGACCCACGGGGGCGGTTTTTTCGAAGCGCCGATTTCGGTATCGCTTCTGCCCGACGAAGCCACGGATGTAATCTATTATACTCTCGACCTGTCGACCCCGGGACCGGAAAACGGCGGGATTGCGGACGGTCCCATCCAGATATTCGCAACTAGTGTGCTACGGGCCGCGGCCCATCGCCTTGGACACGAACCTTCGGCCGTTATCACTCACACCTACCTCTTCATCGACGACGTCATTCGTCAATCACCCGACGGCAGCGCCCCGCCCGGATTTCCCAGCCGGCGCATCAACAACAAGCAGATGAATTACGGGATGGATCCGGACATCGTCAACGATCCGCTCTACGGACCCCAACTGCGGGATGCGCTTCTCGACCTCCCCTCGGTGTCTATCGTCACCGACCCCGTCAATCTGTTTGATCCCGAAACCGGTATCTACGTAAATTCGCGGGGAGAGGGACGGGCGTGGGAGCGGCCCGCCTCCTTTGAGTTACTTCATCCGGACGGAACCGCGGGATTCCAGGTCAATGCCGGCCTGCGTATTCGCGGTGGCGCTTCGCGAGGACCGAGCAATCCGAAACACTCCTTTCGCTTCATCTTTCGCCGCGAGTATGGCCCTGGTAAACTGAGATACCCTCTGTTCGGGAGCGAAGGCGTGGAGGAGTTCGACAAAATCGACCTGCGAACCAACCAGAATTTCGTTTGGCACCGGGATCTAAGTCGGGCGCCCGAGAACACTTACCTCCGCGATGTTCTCTCCCGGGACACCGAGCGGGACATGGGCCATCCCTATTCCCGCAGCCGCTTTTACCATCTTTACCTGAACGGCCAATACTGGGGGTTGTTCCAGAGCGAAGAACGCATAGACCCCGATTTCGCGGCTTCCTACCGGGGTGGAGGTCCGGGGGATTACGACTTCATCAAAGTCGATCGCGGATTCATTCAAACACCCACCGGATGGAGGAGCAAGGCAGTGCCGTTCGAAATTTACGCAGCGGAGGGGGAGATGGACACTTGGCGCCAAATCTGGGAATGGGCCAGGATGTCGCGAAGGGGGCAGTATCTCGCTGACAACGATGACTACTTCTATCTCCTCGGCCAAGATGAGCATGGTAACCGCGATCCCGATCGGCGTGTCCTCGTCGACGATGCCAACCTGATCGGTTACATGCTTCTCAAGCTTTTCAGTTCGGACCACGACGGCCCCATTTCATTCTGGCAAGGATTCATCATGCCGAACAATGTCTACGCTCTCTACAACCGCAATGCAGAGGACGGGTTCTTCTTCCTGACCCACGACAACGAATTTGCCTTCCATGTTACCGGTGTGCCGGAATACGACAACCGAAACGGCCCGTGGCGCGCCGGCCAAACTTTCGAGACCTCCAATCCGCACTGGTTGCACAACCAGATGGCAACCAACGCGGAATACCGCATTCGCTTCGCCGACGCCGCCCATCGGGCGCTTTTCAATAACGGCGTGTTGGCGGCAGAAGCATGCCTCGCCCGCATGCGAGAACGTAAAGCACAGATTGAACGCGCCATCATTGCCGAATCGGCCCGCTGGGGAGACACCCTGAAAGGGACCCCTTTTACCAAGGCGGATTGGGAAACGGCGGTGGAGAAGCTGGAGGATTTTTTGCACAACCGCGGACCGATCGTGGTCGATCAGTTTCGCGAGGTCGGGCTCTACCCCATGAGCAATCCGCCCGAAATATTCGTGACCGGGAGCGGTGCGAAGCAAGACCCCGCCGTTGTCTCGATCGAGAATCCCAATCCCGGAGGTAAAGTCTTTCTCACTCTCGACGGATCCGATCCCCGAGAGATCGGCGGCGCCATCAACCCCTTCGCATTCACCTACACAAAACCTGTCGCCGCACCCAATCTTGCGACTCGTGTTCGCGCCAGGTTCCGGAGGGAGGGCGAGTGGGGTGTCCTCATCGAAGCCCCAATCCCGGGAGCGCCCGCTCAGGGGGACGGCGTGGAGAAACTCAATTCCTGGAGGATTGTGCATTTCGATGAATCCGAATTGATCGATCCGGAAAAAAACGCCTCGGTGTGGGGCGATCTGGCAGACCCCGACCGGGATAGCATTCCGAATCTAATGGAGTATTACATGGGTCTCGATCCGAAGGCCGCCGATCAAGGGAACCCCTGGCTGATCACCGTGGGCCCGGTCGGTTCCAACATCGTCAAATTTTCCTACTTTCGGTCGGTTGCCGTGGATGCGAGCTTGTGCCGACCAGAGTGGACTAAAAATCTTTCCCCTTCCCCGGTGATCTGGTCTTCGGAAAATATCACCTACCGGCAAGGGAACCATCTGGGCGGTCAAGCGATGATCGAGGCCACGGTTCCGATTGCCCCCGGAGATAAGGCCATCTTCGTGCGCCTCAGGTGCGAGTGATCTGAAAGTCCTCTACTTCCCGCTTTCCAGCTCTCCGTTGCCAACCATCGATCAACTTGTGAGAAATCGATCTTGAGGATACCTCGAAAAATTGACTTTTTTGGCATTTCAAGGGATGAATAAGCACTTACTTGGCAATGTGGACCCGTAAAACCGCATAAATCTTCAAATCGCCTTATCCATGTTTCCCATTTTCACTCCTCCCCCTCCATGTTTCGGCGTAGCTTTTGGGCGGAAATGGAAAACCCCCACCTCGGCTGCTATGCCGCTAAAGAGCAGTTTCCGATCCGTTCGACCGATCGACGGTCGGAAGTATCCTTTCCTCAATCTGCGCATCTTCTTCGCCTTCCTCTATCTCTGCTTTGCCAGCGTCGGAGCAGCGGAAGAAGAAAGCTCCAAGGACGAAACGCCTGGATCGGTCAAAACCGGCGAAATGCCAGCCTCCGTGACCCGCGAATACGACCCGGCGACTTATGAGGCTTTCGGCTACCGGATCGGGGAGATTTTTAGCGTCGACGCCACTTTGAGCGCGGAAGAATTCGATGCCTTAGCCCGCGGTCTCAAGCGCAAATGGGGCGATATGGGACCGCCGGCCGGCTATGATTCCGGACCCCGTATATCCGAGCTCTCGGCCCTTATGACGGAGCATCGAAAACGTTCGGAATCGAATTTGAACGCCTTGCGGGCAGAAACAAACCGAAAGAACCGAGCCGAGGGAGAGGCTTTTTTTGCCCAATTGGATGCAGCGGGAGCAACTCTCAAGACAGAACAGGGCCTCCACTACACGATTATCCGGAAAGGAACGGGGAGATCGCCCGATCAATCCAAAACAGTCCGCTTCCATCTCCGTGGATCGCGTCTGAATGGTGAGACTTATATCAACACCTACGAAGACAAGAAGCCAGCCGTCTTACCTCTGCAACGGCTCGTTCCGGGGCTTCAGGATGGACTCCAGCTCATCGGTGAAGGCGGAAAGGCAACACTTTTCGTGCCGCCCGATCTCGCATACAAGGACACCGGGTACGGGCCCATTGAACCGGGAGAAACGCTTACGCTCGAGGTTGAACTCCTTGAGGTTCTGGATGGCGGGCCGCCAGGGCAACCTCCCGGATCGCCTCAACAGTTGCCGGAGGGTGCCGTGCGGCAGATGAGAGCCGAGGCGAACAAGTATATTGATGCGATTAAGAAAAATCGTGAAAAGAAGGATG
Source organism: Opitutia bacterium (assembly GCA_014529615.1). Taxonomy (GTDB): domain Bacteria; phylum Verrucomicrobiota; class Verrucomicrobiia; order Opitutales; family UBA2995; genus JAABVD01. Next base: position 9,301 of record JAABVD010000018.1, on the reverse strand, counting down.
CGCCGCAGTAAAACCTCTTCCTCGACCGTTTCTCCAGCCATGCTACGCTTTAGCCCAATTTGGCGACGGCGTAAGCCCAGTCAAAGGGCTGCGCCCCTAAAAAGCAAATTCCTGTCAGTGACGGGTTTCGGATTGCCCACCGCTTCACTTGCGTTGATGGCTGCGGCACTGGGGGCGGCCGGGGAAGGTCCCGCGCATTCGGCCAATATTTCCTGGAAGCCCTTGGCAAAGGCTTCCGCCTGGCCTGGGGAAACGCTCTTCGAGAAGCTCGAAGTCGAGCGTACCGGCATAGAATTCACCTACTTCTGGGATCCTCCGGAGAAGTTTGAGAACGAGTGGCTTCTCGACGGGTCCCTCGGAGGTGGTGTGGCGCTGGGTGACTATGATAGCGACGGAAGAGTCGACGTATTCCTGACGCGGGCATTCGGAGGGAGCCGCCTCTACCGAAACCTGGGAGACTTTCGCTTCGACGACGTGACCGAGGGGGCCGGGATAGAGGACGACGGTTCGTGGGGTATGGGAGCCACCTTCGCGGATATCGAGAACGACGGTGATCTCGACCTGTTCGTTTGTTCCTACGACGCACCCAACCGGCTCTTTGTGAACCAGGGTGACGGCGCCTTCGTAGAACGGGCCGAGGAAGCAGGCCTTGCATTTGTCGGATCGAGCACGCAGGTGGCTTTCGCCGACTACGATCGCGATGGCGATCTCGATGCCTATCTCCTGACCTGGAGGTATATCAACCCCGAAACCTACGGGCAATTCGTCAAATTCGAGATAAAGGACGGTCGGCGCGTCGTGCCCGAGGCCTATGCCGACGCGGTTGGGTTCATGACCAAGCCGGACGGCACCAGAGTTCCCATCAAGGTAGGGCAGAAGGACCGACTCTATCGGAATGACGGGGACGGCCGCTTTTCCGAAGTGTCGGAAGCTTCCGGAATCACAGGAAATGATATGGGTCTTGGCGCGGTCTGGTGGGATTACGACGGGGACGGGTGGCCGGACCTCTATGTCGCCAACGACTTCAAAGGTCCGGACAAGCTCTACCGCAATAATCGGGACGGATCCTTCACGGATGTCATTCGGGAGGCCATTCCCCATACTCCCTGGTTTTCCATGGGGGCAGATACCGGAGACATCAACAACGATGGTTTTCCGGACTTCATTGCCTCGGACATGGCGGGCACCTCCCATTACAAGCAGAAGTTGAATATGGGGGAAATGGACGCAGAGGGCTGGTTCCTGGAAGCGGCCGAGCCGCGTCAGTATATGGCCAACGCGGTTTACCTCCACTCCGGCACCGAACGCTTCCTGGAAGTGGCTCAGATAGTGGGATTGAGCAATACGGATTGGTCCTGGTCGCCCAAGCTCGACGACTTCGACAACGACGGATGGCTGGATCTCTTTATCAGCAATGGCATGACGCGGAATTGGTTCAACAGCGATCTACTCGCTGCTCAGGCGCGGAAGGGTGGCTTTGGTAGCGCCGCAGGGCAGCGGGCTATTCTCGATTCCCCGATATTACGCGAGCGGAATCTGGCCTTTCGCAATACCGGGGACCTGCGTTTCGACCGGGTCTCGCAAAGCTGGGGCCTTGATCATGAAGGCGTGAGTTTCGGCGCCGCCACCGCCGACCTTGATGGAGATGGTGACTTGGATCTCGTGATAAACAATTTCGATGAACCGGTTTCCATCTACCGAAATCAAGGGACAACGGGAAACCGGCTCATTCTACACCTTCGAGGAACCAGCAGCAACCGGTATGCCCTGGGCGCCTTCGTTCGGGTCGAGACCGACCGGGGCGACCAAGTGCGCTATCTTTCCCCCGTGGCCGGCTACTGTTCTTCGGACGACGCGGCTTTGCACTTCGGGCTCGGAGACTCCACCCTGGTTGAAAAGCTCTCGGTGCGTTGGCCGAATGGGGGGACGAGCGCGTACCATGGTCTCGAGGCGGGCCGTGCCTACACCATCACCGAGGATGACCAGACCTCCGGAACCGACGAAGGGGATTCAAAGGAACCCCGTTTCCGTCGCTGGGATGGTTTTGCCGGTATCGAGCATCAGGAGGATGCCTACAACGACTTTGCGGACCAGCCCCTGCTGCCGAATCGGATGTCGCGTCTGGGACCGGGTATGGCTTGGACGCGAAGCAACCAGACGAGAGACCTTGCGGCATTCGTTGCAGGAGCATCCGGTCAGGCGGGAAGCCTGGTTCGCCTGGGGGAAGCCGGGATTGCGCCGGCCGCCGCGGACGCGGAAACTTTTCAGAACGATGCGGCGAGAGAGGATATGGGCGGACTCTTCTTTGATTTCGACGGCGATGGCGACGAAGATCTCTATGTCGTGAGCGGCGGCTTGGGGCGGTGGCCGGGTGATTTCCTGCTGGGTGACCGCCTCTATGTAAACGATGGTTCCGGAAACTACGACCGAGCCGGCAGTGAGGTTTTGCCAACAGATCGTGTCAGCGGGAGCCTGGCGGCCGCGGCGGACTTCGACCGCGATGGCGACCTCGACCTTTTTGTCGGTGGCAGGCTGATACCGCGTCGCTATCCCGAAACGCCCTCCAGCCGTCTGTTGGTCAATTCGGGTGGCGCGTTTATGGACGCCACGGAAAAGCTGGCGCCTGAATTAGGCGAGACCGGCCTTGTCACTTCGGCCTTGTGGTCCGATGCCGACGGCGATGGTTGGCTGGACCTGTTTGTCACCCACGAGTGGGGGCCGGTGAAGTATTTCCGCAACGATCGTGGAAAGTTGACCGATATGACGGGCCCGGCGGGGCTGGCGGACATGAAAGGATGGTGGAATGGTATCTCTGGCCGCGACATCGACAATGATGGCGACATCGACTACGCGGTGAGCAACTTCGGACTCAATACCAAGTACCACCCGAGTCCGAAGAAACCGGTCTTCCTCTACTATGGCGAGTTCGGTGAGCTTGACGAGATGCGGTTGGTGGAGGCGAAATACGAACAAGATATCTTATACCCGGTCCGCGGGCGCAGTTGCTCGACCGCAGCGATGCCTTTCCTCTCGGAACAGTTCGTCTCGTTTCACACGAATGCCTCGATACGTCCTTGCGACTGGAGGCAAACGAATTGGCCTCCGGAATACTCATGAACGAGGATGACGGGCGATTCTCATTCCAGCCCCTTCCGCGCATAGCGCAAATCTCGCCGGGGTTCGGGATAGCCCTGACCGACGTGAACGGGGATGGCTTCAGCGATCTCTACGTCGTGCAGAACTTTCACTCCCCACAGAGGGAAACGACGCGTATGGATGGGGGAGTCAGTCTCCTCCTGGAAGGACGTGGAGACGGTACATTCTCCGCCGTCTGGCCTCATCGGAGCGGGCTTATCGTCCCGGGCGATGCAATGAGCCTGGCCTCGGTTGACCTCAACCGGGATGGCTGGGTCGACTTTGTGGTCGGGGTCAACGACGGTCCCGTCCACGCCTTCGAGAACGCTGGCCAAGCAGGTTTTCGGCCGCTGGCTGTGAACCTGAAGGGTGAGCCCGGGAACCCGACGGGTGTGGGATCGCGGGTTTCTGTTACGGACGCGAGCGGTCGGCGGCAGACCGCAGAGGTCTATGCCGGGGGCGGATACTTGTCCCAGTCGACCTCGACCTTGTTCTTCGGCCTGGGTGAAACCCATCTCGGCCAGGAGATCGAGATCGAAGTACGGTGGCCGTCCGGAGAAATCACGCGGCACCGGAAGAAGGTTGACGGTCCGAATGTGGAGATCGGGCAATATGGTGAGGGCGTTGACAAAGAGTAGTGGTATTGTTGAGAGAGAAGTTGTGGCGGCCCAAAAAATTTGGGGCGAAGCAATAGTCGCTATCGGTGAAGCATATATGCGAGAAAAAGACTACAAGGCACTAGCCGAAAAGGTCGTCGATACGTTATATGGTTATGGAAAAGGGGTGGTTCTTTTTAAGCCCTCGATGGTGTCAGAAAAACAATTTCGTTTAACAAAACAAGAGGCTTTATCCTATTTTGTGACAGGTATTGTTCCTGAAGATCGCGGTTTTGCTATCCAGCCGTGGCGCAAAGTCCGATTTGAGAACGAAGGAATTATCATTGATGGAGACTCGGCCATTGTAATGGGCAATTACTATTTTACAGACGCGAATTCCGAAAAAGAAGCCAAAGTGGAGTTTACATTTGGCTATTTCAAGGACGAGAATGGCAAGCTGCGTATCAATGTGCATCATTCGTCATTTCCGTATGGATCGATGCCCTGACTTTGACCGATGACAGAATCATCTCCGTTGTGGGAAAGAGAATTTGCTCTTGTGTATCAATGATTCGGATACTTTTTGATAGGTGCTTAATTTGTAAAAAATCCTAAATCTCCAAAAATCCCCACCTCGGCAACTACGCCGCCAAAAAGCAAAATCCTATCCATTATGGCTTGATGTATACAGCAAATCTTAACTAAGGATATTGATATGAGTTTCTTTTCCGCTCAGAAGGTGCTGTGTGTCCTCTACCCGGACCCGTTGACCGGCTTTCCCCCCAACTACTCCCGCGAAGATATACCAGCGCTTACGCACTACCCGGACGGCCAGACCATGCCCACGCCGTCCTCCATAGACTTCACCGGAGGCCACCTCCTGGGGTCCGTCTCCGGCGGACTCGGATTGGAGAGCTTCCTGACCACACGGGGACACCGGTTCGTCGTGACCTCGGACAAGGACGGGCCGGACTCGGTCTTCGAGAAAGAGTTGACCGATGCCGACGTAGTAATCTCTCAGCCCTTCTGGCCCGGCTACCTGACAGCGGAGCGCATTGCCAAGGCCCCCAACCTGAAGCTGGCCATAACGGCCGGCATAGGTTCGGACCACGTTGACCTGCAGTCGGCGATCGACCGGGACATCACTGTGTGCGAGGTGACTTGGTGCAACAGCATAAGCGTCGCAGAGCATGCGGTCATGCAGATGCTGGCGCTGGTGAGGGACTTCATTCCCCAGTACGGTTGGGTGGTCAGAAGCGGCTGGAACATCGCCGACGCCGTCTCCAGATCCTACGACATCGAGGGGATGGACGTAGGCGTGGTAGCGTCCGGAAGAATAGGCTTGGCTTTTCTGAAGCGGATGAAGCCCTTCGACGTCAACCTGCACTACACCGACAGGCACCGGCTCTCCCCTGAGGTGGAGCGGGAACTGGGCCTGACCTTCCACGAGAACGTCGAGTCGTTGGTCAGCGTGTGCGACGCGGTCAGCATCCACTGTCCGCTCCATCCGGAGACGGAGCACATGTTCAACGACGACCTTATCGGTAAGATGAAGCGCGGGTCCTACATTGTGAACACCGCAAGGGGCAAGATCTGCGACCGGGACGCCATTGTGAGGGCCTTGGAGAACGGTCAACTGGCGGGATACGCGGGCGACGTCTGGTTTCCTCAGCCGCCCCCCAACGATCACCCCTGGAGAACGATGCCCAACCACGCCATGACTCCCCACACTTCCGGCACGTCTCTTTCGGCCCAGGCCCGATACGCGGCCGGAGTCCGTGAGATTCTGGAGTGCTGGCTGGACGGCCGACCCATCCGGGACGAGTATCTCATTGTGCAGGGCGGCGGCCTGGCCGGAACGGGAATCCACTCCTACACCGAGGGCAACGCCACGGGCGGCTCTGAGGAGGCAGCAAGGTTCAAGCAGAGCTAACCCGCATGAAAACACTTTCCTTCCTACCCGCTCTCGGCCTTTTGGCCACCTTCCTGCCCACCACGCTGGTCGCCCAGGATGCGACGAAACCGAATGTGATCTTCATCATGGCCGATGACCTGGGCTACGGAGACCTCGGCAGTTTTGGCCAGAAAAAAATCAAGACGCCACACCTGGACCGCATGGCGGCGGAGGGCATGAAGCTGACGGACTTCTACGCGGGAGCCACGGTGTGCGCCCCATCTCGCTGTGTTTTGATGACGGGCAAACATACGGGCCGCTGCCGAGTGCGCGGCAATTCCACCAGTGACATCCAGCGCTTGCACCCGGAAGACAAGACGGTGGCTTCTGCCTTCAAAGACGTGGGATATGTCACTGGAATGTTTGGCAAATGGGGACTGGGCGACCTGATCGAATCCACCGGACATCCCAACCTGCACGGCTTCGATCAATTCTATGGCTACCTCAGCCAATTCCATGCCCACAATTACTACCCGACGTTTCTCATCCGAAATAAGGAAGAGGTTAAACTGCGCAATGTTCCCGAGCACGAAATGGACAAGGGTGGGCGAAGGGGCGGTGGTTGGGCCAAGGAACGCATCGACTACTCGCACGATCTCATCTTTGCCGAAGGCATGAAGTGGCTGGAAGTGAATTACACCAAGCCCTTTTTCCTCTACCTGCCCTTCACCATTCCGCACGCAAACAACGAGGGCGCCCGTGGCACGGGCAATGGCCAGGAGGTTCCGGACCACGGCATTTACGAGGCGGAAAACTGGCCGGAACCGGACAAGGGCCAGGCGGCGATGATCACGCGCATGGACCGGGATGTGGGAACGCTGTTGGCAAAGCTCAAAGAGTGGGGCATCGATGCAAACACGCTGGTGATCTTTACCTCCGACAATGGTCACCATAAGGAGGGCGGCAACCGGCCTGAATTCTTCGATGCCAATGGACCGCTACGCGGTATGAAGCGCGACCTTTACGAAGGCGGCATTCGGGTTGCCACCATTGCCCGGTGGCCCGGGAAAATCCAAGCGGGTTCGACTTCCAACCACCAGGCTTACTTTGGCGACTTCTATGCCACGGTGTGCGAACTCACCGGGCAAAAGGTACCGGCCGATCTTCAGTCGATCAGTTTTCTTCCGGCCCTGTTGGGAAAAGAGGATCAAAAAAAGCACGACTACCTCTACTGGGAATTTTACGAACAAGGCAGCCGGCAAGCCGTTCGCTTTGGCGACTGGAAGGCCATCCGCCAGCCAATGTTGGATGGAGAAGTCGAGCTCTACCATCTCGGCGGCGATTTGGGAGAAAGGAACGACCTCGCCTCTCAGCATCCGAACATCGTGGCCCGGGTGGTGAAGTACATGGAGGAGGCACATGTGCCGGACCCCACCTGGAAAGTCCGTGGCCGCCGGGAGTAGGGGATGTGGCAAAAATGAAAAATGCGGGTTAATTCCCTCTGGGCAACTCCGCATCGACTACGGCCGAAAAAGTGGGGTCCGTAAGGGCATGTAGAAAGGCCACCAGGGCCTTCTGGTCTGACTCGGATAGCCGAATTCCCTCTTTGGGATGCTTGGCCAGATTCGGGTCGAGGGTCTCACTTTGGTGAACGCCTTCACTGTAATGCCGGACAACTTCCTCTAGCGAATGGATGCTGCCATCATGCATATAGGGGGCTGTCAGGGCAACATTTCGCAAAGAGGGGGTTGAAAATTTAAAATCATCGGTCTTCCTCCCTGAAAATGCTCCCCTACCCTTATCACTTCCCGGTTTTAGTCCGTTGTTGTGAAATTGGTTATCAGTAAACAAGGCGCCGCCATGGCAATGAAAACAATCAGCCCCAAACTGCCGTGACCGCGGTTCGTATTCGGTCATGAACAATTCAAAACCACGCTTTTCCTCCTCACTCAATCTCGCTCTTCCGGCCATCGCCTCGTCGAAACGGGATTTATGGGAAACCAGGCTCAGCAAATAGTTTTCCAATGCCAGACCAATGTGCTCCCGGGTCACAGTGCCGGGAGAAAATGCCCGATCGAACAATCGTTTATACTTTGGGTCCAAGCGAAGCCGCTCGACTAAGTCCTGAACGCCAATACCCAGTTCATCGGGATGCTGGATTGGATGAAAAACCTGTTCTCGTAATTTGCTTACCCGGCCATCCCAGAAGAACGCATTTTTCCACGCCAGGTTGAATAGCGGCATGGAATGGCGTCGTGTTTCAGTGGTAGTCGCGCCGAGGCTCAGAATACGTTCATCCGAAAAAGCATTTTCCGGTTGGTGGCAACTGGAGCAAGACACCTCCCCATTAAAGGATAATTGTCTATCAAAAAATAATGCTCTCCCCAATTCCACGCGTTCTTTGATGAGGGGATTGTCTGCTGGTAAATCCGGCATGGGGAAACTTCGACTCATCTTGAAAGCAAACGGGGCATAGGCCTCAGGCAGGTCGATGGGCTTCGGTGGAGTTACGGCCTCCCGCTTTACAAATTCGATAATCCGCTGAAGCTGAAAGGCGGAAGGAAGGTTCTTTTTCAACTTGGAAGCAATAGCATCCCCGGGATGGGAGTGTGTTGAGAAACCGTCTTTGGCAAAAGACAAGGGCGCTGGGAAACTCAACAATCTCCCCAAATCGAAATTCAGTTCGATATGCGCATTGACCGAATCAACCACCTTCAAGGGAAGTGAAACCACCACCTTGTTTTCATCATTGGCGAAGTGATATACGAATCCCTTCAACCGCCCTACTTCGTCAGAGAATTTTCCTTCGAGGGCAAAAAAGATGTATCCGTCCGCCCAGTTCCAATGCAACTGGTTGTGAACAGGATTCAAGGCATGCCGGGCGGGATACCGAGCCGGGTCCGAGTGATTGAGACCAGGTGGAAGGCCAAGGCTGAATCGCATTGCCCGGTAGGCTCGGGAAGGCAGCTCAAACTCAAGGCTGACAAGCCCTTTTTGAAGGTCGAACAGTCCAACCTGGTCCTCCGCCGCCACCCAATCCCCGTCCTCCGTTTCAAAGGCTATTTCACTCAGCAGGTAACTGAGGCGCGAAACCGAAAATCGTTCTCCGCTCGGCAGCAAATAGCGTAGGGAATCTCGCAACAGCGGACCCCCTTCAACCGTATGGCTAATGGATATGCGGAACCTGCTCTTCTCTTCCGAACCGGTAACAGGATTGCCGGCAACCAGTATAAGCACGCAGATAAAACGAATCATTCCGGAATTCGTCAAAGGCTGTTATAACCGCCGCCCACCTCCGCGTCTTTTGCAATGCAGGCGTTATAGGCATCGAGCGCTGTTCCACTCAAACCGCCTATGGACAGAGGGTTTTGCTCGTTAATATCATTAGACGGGGCCCCGGTATTATAGAACTCAATGGAAGGGGTGTCCGAATTGGAATCCGGGTTCCCAAAAATGATCAATTTATAGTCCGGATAGTCATCCGGAATAATGGCGCGACCAGGATTATTGGCTGATCGTTCGGCGATGACAATCCGGTCCGTAGTGTCAGTTCCCTTCAATATCGGAACGATGCTTCTTGAACTCACCCGGCGGGCGTCGAGACCGGGAACGGCCGATTCATCGTTACCGGCTATTTCCTGGATCGTGGATAAAATATCATTGCAATGATCGAGGG